>JADFZF010000046.1 GCA_015232645.1 Magnetococcales bacterium
TTGGGGTAGACCTGCCCATTCTTGCGGCGATCCCAGATTTCCCCCTTCCACTTGCCCGTGGATCGTTTTTGCCGCATACGAAGAGGTTGGTTCAGTATCGGTGATGACACAGAACGCATGATTGCCTGACCCGGTCCACGGTTGGCATAGTGCTTGGTGACAAAATCGGACTTGGCTCCATCTTTTCCACCATCAACCGCTGGCCACCAGTGAATCGGAATACCCTTGGCTTTAGCCTCTTTTTCAATATGCGCGTTGAGTTGGTCTGTCAGTATTCTCATGATACTATTGGAAATTTTGTTAAATCCGAGAGTGCGCAGAAGAAAAACAATCCCACCGGCAGTGAAAAGTTTTAAGATATACCCTCGAACAATGACTCGATCAAAGCAAGAATACGTAAAGTCAATATTGGCCTGGAATTGATGCAGAAATTTCTTCACGATCTCCTCCCGGTTGGATAACGGTATCGTGAAATAAAACTGAGGTAAAATCAAGATCTTTGGCTAATTTTGAACTTCAGTTCGTTAAAGATCTTAGGGCTCCAGGCCATTCTTCAGGGCGTACTCTTTGACCGTTCTACCGGACAACTCCTCGCATTGCCGGGCATGCTTGATCCAAAAATTTTGCAGGGTTGTCAATCCAACCCCATCCAGCGTTCTCGCATCCATATCTTCCTCCCTTGTGTTGGAAATATGGAACGAGAATCGTGGATTTGGAAAATCTTTGGAACCCTGGGGTTCGTTCGGCGCTTACGGTTAATAGTTTTTTTCTCTGCGCCAACGCCGCCCGACAGGGAGGCTTTCGCGTTTGAAAAACTCCAATGTTTCCAAAGATTGGAAAATCAGGTTTTCTCAAATAAATAAAAGTAATAAAATAGAATTAATCATACAATGATCCATGCATGCCCTTGACTCCCGTGGAAATTGAAGAAACTTGACGGGAAATTTTTCAATTGGTAAAGAGATAAGCCGGATTTTTTCATCATGGGAGACGTCATTCTTGGAAGTCTGGCGGACGAAGCCTTTTCGACCACTTGACGGGGGGGATTTTTTTCTTCTCTCAAAGCACAATGGAGGGTAGAGCATGATTCAAGTCAAAGGTTTAAGCCGACACTATGGCGGTGTTCCCGTCGTCGATCATGTCAGCTTCACCATTGGAGACGGTGAAGTGGTAGGACTGCTGGGACATAACGGCGCCGGCAAGACCACCATCATGCGCATGATCACCGGGTTCCTCGAACCAACCTCGGGAACCATCCGCATCGACGATCTGGAGATCGGCCCCGCCACCCGGGAAATTCAACAACGGATCGGATATCTGCCTGAAAACTGCCCCGTGTGGCCAGAAATGACGGTGGTCGATTTCCTGGACTTCTCTGCCACCCTCCATGGCCTGCCGGAAAAAGACAAACCCAAGGCCCTTCGCGAAACCATCGTTCGTACCGGCCTCCAAGAAAAAGCCCTGGCTCCGATTCATACCCTGTCACGCGGTTACCGCCAACGGGTCGGAGTCGCCCAGGCCATTCTGCACCATCCCAAGATCGTCATCCTCGATGAACCCACCAACGGCCTCGATCCCACCCAGATCCGACAAATGCGTTCCCTCATCGCCGAATTGGCCACCGAGGCGACGGTCATCGTATCGACCCATATCCTCCAGGAGGTCCAGGCGGTCTGCGCCCGGGTTCTGATCCTGAGAGCCGGACGCCTGGTGGTGGATGCCCGTCTGGATGCCCTCGAAGCCGATTCCCGACTCCTGGTGACCATCGATCGCGCCGCGGATGATCTACTGAAAACAATCCCCGGGGTCAAGGAAGTCCACAGCACCGGAATGGCTCAAGGACGGCACGGCTACATTCTCAATGCCGAATACACCGTCGCACCCCTAGTGGCAAAACAACTGGCGGAAGCCAAGGTGGGATTGTTTTCCCTGCAACCGGAAAAACGCGACCTGGAAACGGTATTCGCCGAGGCCAATGATGTCCACACGTCGGAGAGAGGGCTGCAATGAAAGAAATAATACGCGTGGCACGCAAAGAATTTGCCGTCTTCTTCGCCTCCCCGGCCGCCCTCCTGTTCCTGGGAGCCTTTCTGGCCGCCACCTTGTTCGTCTTTTTTTGGGTGGAAACCTTTTTCGCCAGAAATATCGCCGATGTCCGACCCCTGTTCGCCTGGATGCCCATCCTGTTGATCTTCCTGGTCGCGGCCCTGACCATGCGCTCCTGGTCCGAAGAACGCCGCTCCGGATCCCTGGAAACCTTGTTGACCAGCCCCACCCGACCCATGGCCCTGGTGCTGGGAAAATTCGTCGCCAGCATGGAGCTGGTGGCCGTGGCCGTGGCCTTGACCCTGCCTCTGCCACTCACCATCCACTTTTTGGGACCTCTGGATTGGGGGCCGGTCATCGGTGGCTATCTGGCCACCCTGTTTCTCGCCGCCGCCTACGTCAGTATCGGCCTCTACCTCAGTTCCCGTACCGATAATCCCATCGTCGCCCTGATCATGACGACCCTGGTTTGCAGTCTATTTTATTTCGTGGGCTCACCCACTTTGACCAACCTGTTCGGTCACGGTATCGCCAACATCCTCGTCCTCCTGGGGACAGGATCACGCTTTGAGTCCATCACCCGTGGAGTACTCGATTTTCGCGACCTCTACTACTACCTCTCCATCGTCGGCATGTTCCTGACCTTCAACCTCTACCGATTGGAAAAATTACGCTGGATGGATAACCCTCAAACCCCCCATCACCGCCAATGGGCCCTGGTGACTATCCTCGCCGTGACCAATCTGCTGTTCGGCAACATCTGGCTGGCCCAGATCAGCTGGGCCCGCGCCGATATCACCCAGGGGGCCATGTACTCCCTCTCCCCCGCCACCTCCGGCTATCTGCAACGGTTACGGGAACCGTTGCTGATTCGCGGCTATTTCTCCGCTAAAACCCACCCCCTCCTCGCCCCCCTGGTCCCGAGAATCAAGGACCTCCTGAAAGAATACGCCGTCCTGGGACACAATAAGGTGCGGGTGGAATTCGTCGATCCGCAGCAGGATACCGCCACCGAAGAAGATGCCGCCTCCCGCTATGGCATCAAACCGGTCCCCTTCCAAATGGCCAACCGCTACCAGGCATCGGTGGTCAATGCCTATTTCGATATCGTCATCGCCTATGGGGATCAATACCAGGTGTTGGGATACAAAGATATGATCGAAATCAAGGCGGGTAACGAACAGGAATTGGCCGTAGACCTGAAAAATCCCGAATATGCCATCACCGGAGCCATCCGCAAAACCTTGACCGCCTACCAGGCCGGCGGCAATCCCTTCGAAACCTTCGATCGCGATATCACCTTCACCGGCTACATGTCCACCGAGGAAAAACTCCCCAAGGCACTGGTGGAATTCAAGGTCGAACTCAACAACGTGCTGGCGGAATTGAAGAAGAAATCAAACAACCGCTTCACCTTCCAATTCAAGGATCCCGAAGCGGAGGGTGGCCAACTGGGCCATGAACTGCAACAACGCTTCGGCTTCGGACCCCAGATCGCCAGCCTGTTCGACCCCAAACCCTTCTGGTTCTATATGGTGCTGGAAACCGGCAAGGAGGCGGTTCAGGTTCCCTTGCCTCAGGATCTGACCAAACTCGCCTTGAATCGCGCCCTCGAAGCCACCATCAAACGTCTGGCCCCTGGCTTCTTGAAATCGGTCACCCTGGTCCGTCCCGAAAGGTCGTTCAACCCCGGCATGCCTGGACACGATTACAGCAAACTCAAGGAAGTCTTGTCGGAAAACTCACGCGTCAAGGAAAGCAACCTCAACTCCGGCCAGGTCCCCGAAGAGACCGATCTCCTGATGGTCCTGGCTCCAAAAGATTTCAAGGAAACGCAAATCTTTGCCATGGATCAGTTTTTGATGCAGGGAGGCAGCATCATTCTGGCCACCTCCCCCTTCGACGTCGAAATTGGTCGCAGCCTGACCGCCACCAAAATCGATTCCGGGCTCAAGGAATGGCTCAAGTCCCTGGGAATGACCATTGAAGAAGGAATGGTCCTCGATGCCCAGAACGACTCCCTCCCCATTCCGGTGGAACGACAGCTGGGCCCCATCAAAGTGCAGGAAATCCGCATGCTTCCCTATGGCTATTTTGCCGATATCCGCCGCGATGGTCTCAACCGGGATAATCCGATCACTGCGGGTCTCGGACAACTGACCATCAACTGGGCCTCCGCCATCGATATCGATCCACAAAAAAACAAGGAGCGCAAAGTGGTCCCGCTCCTGACCACCTCCGCCAATAGCTGGACCCAAAATAATCCCGATGTGATTCCCAACTACAAAGCCTTCCCAAAACTCGGTTTCGCCACCGATGGCCAACCCAAGGCCAAAACCGTTGCAGTCATGGTGGAAGGACGCTTCGACTCCTTTTTCAAGGGCAAACCATCTCCATTGCTGAAAAAAGAAGAGGATGACAAAGCCAAAAAAGACGACGAAAAAGCGAGCAATAAAAAAGAGGAGACCCCCAAAGCCGAAGCCAAAAAAACCATCGGCGGGGTCATCGAACGTTCAGCGGAGTCGGCACGCATCATCCTTGTCGCCAGCGCCGGCTTTGCCGAAGACAACATCCTCGATCTTTCGTCGCAGGGAATGGGGACGATCTATTCCAAGCCATTGGAATTCATACAAAATTCCGTAGACTGGTCGTTGGAGGACCGGGGATTGTTGAGCATTCGCAGCCGTGGGCATTTCAGTCGCACGTTGGAGACAATGGATCAGTCCAACCGCATGGCCCTGGAATACCTGCATTATGGGATCGCAATCCTGGGGTTGGTCTGGGTATGGCTGTGGCGCCGTAATGCCCGGCACAAGGAACAGGCCCGTTATCAATCCATTTTGGTGGAGGCATGATGAGCCATGGAAAAAATCATTCGCATACTGGCCGTCGTTCTAGTCATCCAGGTGATCCTGGTGGGAGCGACAGCGTTCATGGGGCCCAACCTCGATACCCTGCCCCCGGACCAGGCCCTGGTGACATTCAAGGCCGCCGACGTCAATGAGGTCAGCATCGAAAGCGGCGACGGCGGCAAAGTGAGTTTGGCCAAGAAGGATGGCAAATGGATCTTGCCGGAACAAAAAGGGTTTCCCGCCAGTTCCGATATGGTCCAAGGGTTGTTGGACACCCTCTCCACCATCAAACATGGCCTTCCGGTGGCCACTTCCGCAGCAGCGCAAGCGCGTTTCAAAGTGGCCGACAAAGAATTTGAACGTAAAATCGTGCTGAGTCAGACGGGAGGAAAACAATCGGTCCTCTATTTTGGTACCTCTCCGGGTTTGCGTCAGGTGCATGCTCGTCCCGAAGGGAGCGAAGCGACTTTGTCGGTGGCCTTTGCCAATCATCAGGCGCCTGCCAAGGTCGATGACTGGCTTGATAAAACGCTGCTCTCCACCCCCGAGGACGATATTGCCGCCATCGAAGTGAATGGATTGACCATCACCCGCGTCGGGACGCCCCCGGCGGCGGACGACAAAAATGACAAGGACGTGAAAAAATCAGAAAACAAAGAACCCCAATGGCAGATCCAGCCACTGACAGGCGGTGAAACGGCCAAGCCGGAGGAGTTGGCCAGGCTGGTGCGGATGGTGGCCCACCTTACCTTCGACGGTCTGGCGGAAAACGGGACCGAAGCCAAGGGCGCCATCGACCAGGCCCAATGGCGGCTGGTGGTGAAAAAAAACAAGGGCGACCCCGTGACCATCAAATTGGCCAAAATGGAAAAAGGGGATAACTACCTGCTCCAATCCTCCGCAAGAGACGAAATTTTGCGAATTCCCGTCTATACCGGAGATTTGCTGTTGAAGACCGCAAGCAAGGAAGTCCTTGTGGCCAGCCCCGCCAAGGCGGAAGCGGGCAAGGAGACGGCGCTCAAGCCTCCCCATTCCCCGGTCGTCGGCCCCGCGGAATCGATGGCACCACCGCTGGCCAATCAGCCCGATACCGCCGTGCCGACCCCGAAGGATGCTGCAGCTGAGCAACCGGCTGTTCCATCCACGGAAAACGGAGCGGGCATGAAAACGGCCCCACACTGAGGCTCCATGGCCGACATCGACGGGTTCGTCCGGGAAGGGGTCATACCTCTTCCCAGACCCAGCCAACATCGCTCCATCGGCTCAAAGTGAACGGTGACAGGTCTCCTTATCTCCCAGGGTTTGACCTGGATCCTTCAGCCGACGTTGACTCCCATTGGGCTTGTGTTATAATGGCAATATCGTTTGTGGGTATCAAATTCACCTTTTCCACGCCATGGGAATGGCTCCATGTCCAGCTCCAGCCGTAAAAGCATTCTTCCCAGCCTTGATGAGTCCAGACCGGCGCTGTTTGGTTTGGTGCGCAAATACAGCTTATGGTTGTTGATGTTCCTGGTGGTCATCGGGCTGGGGTCCTACCTGTTCAGCCGCGCCTCCCATAAACAACCCAAGCAAACTTTCATCAGTCTGGAAATTCCCCCCGCCGCGGCACCAACTACCACGGCCAGTGCTCCTACAGCCTCAAGCACTCCGCCAATTCCAGACGACCAGGAATAGGGGGTCATGAACAATTGAGGTCCCCCCCCCCTAAGAGTGCGGCTGGGACAAACAATCTCTGGGACCAACACCTTGCGACGACCTCTCTCTTCCTCATTAGGAAGCGCGGGGCCATGTCCACCCGACCCTGACGGTATATCGATCTGCCGGTCCATCATTGCCTGCCAGTCTCGAATGACGCCGCATCGGCTTGAGTCCTCGTGACTGTGCCAAGAGGGGGACAACATCATGCCATTGACCGACAAGACTCTCAACGAACAGCTAAAAATATCCAATCGCCTTCTTGCCGACTGCAAGCACTTGTGGGAATCGTACATAAACGCCTGGGAGTCCTGCCCGCCTTATACATGGCTGGCATCAACAAATTCATGAATATTTCGCAAAGGTTGATCGAAGATCGATGCCATATCCCGTACCCGGGTTGAAACGGAGCAGCGCACAATGAGCCTGAGCCGCATTTTGACATTTGATACACAATTCGTCTTTGAAACCTATATCGGCGCCTTGGTTTCCGAAGTGGAAAATGCCAAACAGGCGCTGGAAGGTTATGCCCGAGATTGGGAAAGTGAAATGACCCGCCAAACGCTGCAACCAGGCGAGTTGGCCCGCCTGGACGGCCTGACGGGCCTGCTGAATCAACGCAGTTTCCATGAACGCTCACGCCACGATCCGACCAATGCCAAACGGAAAGAAAAGAGGCTGTGCAACGCCTGTTTCGATCCGAACCATTTTATACAACTCGACGACCATTGTGGACACCTTGCCGGCGATCGGATTCTGGCACAAGTTAGGGAATGCCCGCTGGCGACGGTTCGCGAGACCGATACCGCCTGTCGCCATGGAGGCGACGAATTCGTCATGGTTCTTCCCCATAGTCACCTGGAAAGCACGGAGTTGACCTGCAAAAGACTGATCGAATGTTTCTATGCCAAGGCTGAAGACAGTGGTGTGACATTCAGCATTGGCTTGGCTGAAACTGGACCCGATATCCATTATACCCCGGACGAAATGGTTACAAGGGCCGATAACCGGACGTATCGAGCCAAAGAGGGCTCCCGTTCCGAAGCAGGCTTCTGGCGTACGACCGATGGCAAACCGATGCTGTTATTCCAACCGGTACTATCCGGTCATCTGCCTATTGCGGCCAACCACCAACCACTCCGGATGACCGCTTCATGACTATCGCCAGCGACCGCCCATCAGATCCCCCGGCATGGATACGCCTGGCGCTGCTGCTGCTGCTACCCATGGCCGCGATCGTGATCTGGACCGATGGACAGCAATACGATCCAGGATTGCTCAACTTTTCCAAAGACCAGAGCAGCATCGATACCACCTGGATCCCCGAGAGAATCGATACCATGTCACGCCTGGGGCCGTTGCGGCACTACAACCGCGACAACCTGTCCGACTATGTCGATGGCCACGCCGAATCCTATCTGGCTCAAGGATTCAAACACCTGATGGTGGCCGATTATGGCAGCGATCGTGGACCAAACCAACCGCAGCTGACCATCGATATTTACGACATGGGTCAACCGCTGTATGCCTTCGGCATACTGATGAACGAAACTCCTGCCAATGCCAAGGCGGTGACCATCGGAGCCATGGGTTTTGCCATCGACCAGGGGATTCAATTCATTGACGGACCCTATTTCATCAAGTTGAGTGTCTTTGCCGCCGGTCTTCCGGTGTCCGATTGGGCACAAAAGGTGGCCCAACCCCTGTCAAAACGCAGCGGGGCTTCGGCATTGGTGTTCGGTTTCCCCCCCCTGGGCGAAGAGGTCGCTACGCGATTTGTCAAGGAAGACTATCACGGTCTGGCCTTTTTTCGTAACGTCCTGGAACGGCAGTTCAAACTCAAGGATACCACCTTTCAGGCCTTCCTGATCACCGGATCCACCGCCGAACTGGAGCAGGTGAAAAAGAAACTTCTCTCCTTCCTGGCCGAGGAAAAAATTCCCTCCGACACCATCACCGACAACGCTATTTCCCGGTTGGTGATCCATGACCCCTACGAAGGGGACTGGTTCCTGGTGGAACACGGATCCCGGATCCTGGGGGTATTCGGGATCGAATATGCCGCCATCGCCGCACCATTTCAGGAATTTTTCCGACCATGACCATTCCCGATCCCAAAAAACGTCGCCCCCGGACACAGACCCCTTGGAGCCGCCGGCAATTCATGACCCGGCTGGCCACCCTGGCCGGGGGTGCCACCGCCTTGACCGCCTCCGGAATCTGGCTGCGCGGCTCCGAGCCAGTTCGGCATCGCGCCGTGGAAATAGTGAAGCTGAAAGATTTTCGCCTCCCCGCCACCACACTCCACCCTCTGATGGCCATCGTCCATGGGGAACACGTCGAACCCATGTTGCGCGAGGCGATCCACCAATTGGGCGGCATCAATCGCTTTATCCAAAAAGGCGACCGGGTGTTGCTCAAACCCAACGTCGGCTGGGATCGCATGCCGGAGCAGGCGGCCAATACCGGTCCAGAACTGGTCCTGGCCATGGCCCGCTTGTGCCACGAAGCCCACGCCGAAACGGTCTGGGTCACCGACGTCTCCCTCAACGATCCGGCCCGCTGTTTCCATCGTTCCGGCATCCAACAGGCAGCCCAGCAGGCCAATGCCCAGGTATTCATCCCCGGCAAGGACGATTTCCTCACCACCGATATGGGGGGTAAACTGTTGAAAATCTGGTCGGTCAATCGCCTGTTTCATCAGGTGGACAAGGTGATCAATCTCCCCATCGTCAAACATCATTCCTTGAGCGGTTGCACCCTGGCGATGAAAAACTGGTATGGCATCATCGGCGGTCGTCGAAACCAGTTGCATCAGGAAATTCATACTTCCATCGTCGATCTGGCGGCGGCGGTACGTCCCACCCTGACGGTGATGGATGCCACCCGGGTCCTGAAACACAACGGCCCCACGGGAGGCAGCCTCGATGATGTCGCACGCTACAACACGCTCATCGCCAGTCTGGACGAGGTCGCCCTCGACAGCTATGCCCTGGGCTATCTGGATCTGACCCCAGACAAAATTCCCTTCTTGTCTCTGGCAGAGGCCCGTGGGTTGGGCAAGGTCCGCTGGCAGGATGTCACCAGATCGGAATCCCAGGTGTAGAGGAGAACCATGAAAATCTCCCTACCCCGGTTACGCACCATCCGACGCATCTACGCCACCTTCTTCTTCGGACTGTTCCTCTTTCTGTTGCTGATCGCCGATTTCAGCCATATGAAGGGCTACGATATCCCCTTGTTTCTGGAAATCGATCCCCTGGTGGCAGTCTCTGGACTCCTGACCAGCCAAACCCTCTACAAAGGGATGCTCCTCTCCCTGCTGGTCCTGGTCCCGACCCTGTTTTTCGGACGATTCTTCTGCTCCTGGGTGTGTCCGCTGGGCATCATGCATCAACTCTTCGGCCTGCGCGTGTTTGCCCATCGACCGTCGCTCAGTCTCAACGCCAACTCTTACCGCCCCTGGTTTCGCGTCAAATATTACCTCCTGGCCGGCTTCCTGGTCGTGGCGTTGACCGGCGGCATGCAGATCGGCCTCCTCGACCCCATCGCCCTGGTGTTTCGTTCCGCCGCCGTTTCGCTGTTGCCTGCCCTGGACAACCCCGGCTGGACCATCTACCCCCACACCCCGATATTTTACGGTGGAATGAGCATCACCCTTTTCCTGCTCCTCATCCTGGCCGCCAACCGTTTCATGCCACGCATCTGGTGCCGGGTCCTCTGCCCCCTGGGAGCCTTTCTGGGGGTCGCGTCGCGCTGGTCCCCCTTCGGCATCCAACGCGACGTCGATCGATGCAACGGTTGCAACAAATGCCTGCATCACTGCCAGGGAGCATGCGATCCCCACGCCCAGTGGCGCCGTTCCGAATGTCATCTGTGCATGAACTGCATCGAGGATTGCCCCGAAGCGGCCCTGCATTACGGCCTGCCTGCTACCCGCAGCAGCGTTCACCTGCCCCTGGATATCAACCGGCGGCGGTTGCTGGAAACCTGCATCGGTTCCCTCGCCCTCCTGCCATTGATGCGCCATTCCGCCTCGGCTGTAACCCTGGATCTCGCTCCCGTCATCCGCCCCCCTGGCTCCCTGGCCGAGGAAGATTTTGCCAAACGCTGCATCAAATGCAGCGCCTGCATGCGCGTCTGTCCCACCAACGCCCTGCAACCGACCTTGCTCGAAGCGGGATGGGAACAACTGTGGACCCCGGTGTTGATCCCGCGCATCGGTTATTGTGAACATCATTGCGTCTTGTGTGGCCTAGTCTGCCCCACCGGCGCCATCCGGGCGCTGTCCGTCGATGAAAAACTCGGCCGCCCACCCTTCGATTCCCCCATCCGTCTCGGGACCGCCTTCTTCGACCGCGGTCGCTACCTCCCCTGGGCCATGGATGTCCCATGCATCGTCTGCGAAGAGGTCTGTCCCACCTCACCCAAGGCGATATGGTATCAAACCGTTACCGTCACCACCCGCGAACACGCCACCCTCTCCCTCAAACAACCCTACCTCAAACCCGATCTATGTATCGGCTGCGGCATCTGCGAACACAAATGCCCCGTCGGCGGCGAGGCTGCCATTCGGGTTTCCTCCATCGGCGAATCCCGGTCCGCCACCAACCGGATGTTGCTTAAATCATGATCACCGACCTTGAAAGCTCCCGTGGCCACGGTCATTCCATCCTTCCATGAAACCGGTAACCGATGGCTTCGGGAACGTCCCCCCCCCCCACTCAATGACAATTTTAAAACTGCAACATGATGTTTACAAAAGGGTTGGTATTGTGTCAGACTGCCAGGGTCACTGTGCAACCGGCCAAGGAGACCTGAACAATGGATGCCCAGGAGATTCGGTCCACTCTCCAACAATTTATTCATACCCTGAGCGGGCAAACCTGCCAGGACGACGACGACCTGTTTGCCACGGGCCTCCTCGACTCCCAAGGGGTGCTGCAACTCGTGACCTTCCTGGAAGAACGTTTCCATCTGAATATCGATGTCGCCGATGTCACCCTGGAAAACCTGGGCTCCATCAGCGCCATCCAACGTCTGGTCCTGGCCGGGACTTCCCTCTGATTTCGCCGAGGGCTCATCGCCTTGACCCCGCTGACCCAGCCTCCCGAGGCCCAATCCCCCCATGCGCCCCTGTCTGATCCACCACCTCCTCGAAGAATCCTGCGCCAGACATCCCGATAAAATCTGTCTGGTGCATCATGATCACGTTCAAACCTACCGCCAAACCCTGGCCCAATCCCGCACCCTCCAGACCGCTCTGAGCCGTTGCGGTCTCCAACCCCATGAGCCTGTCGGCCTCTTGCTCGATCATTCGCTGGAACTGGTGAACGCCATTTTCGCTGTCCTGCTCGCTCGGGGGGTGTTCGTGATCATCAATCCCATCCTCAAGCCGGAACAGGCGGCCCATATTGTCCGCGACTGCCGAATCCGGACTCTCATCACCGCTCCCACCACGGTGGCTCCCTTTGCCACCACCCTCAAGGAGGCCGGCATCACCACCCATGTCCTCGTCCGCCATGGACCCGCGTCGGGCTTGACGCGCGAAATCCACCTCGACCCCACTCCATCCGATCCAATCCCCTCTCCCCCCACGGCCGAAAACATCACCGATGATCCTTCTCATATCATCTATACCTCCGGCTCCACGGGTTGGCCCAAGGGAATTGTGGTTTCCCATCGGAATACCATCGACGGCGCTCGCATCGTCAGCAGCTACCTCGGGCTCAGGCCCGATGACCGCCTCATTTCGGTGCTGCCACTCAATTTCGACTATGGTCTGAATCAACTGATCAACTGCGTTTACCTGGGCGCGACCCTGATATTGCACCGGTTCTTTATGCCCAACGATCTGCTCAACCTGCTGGAACGGGAAAAAATCACCGTTTTTGCCGGTATGGGGCCGATCTGGCTGGAATTGTTCAACCCAAAAACATCCAACCCAACACAAAAACGAGACTTTTCATCGCTACGGGTGATCACCAACAGCGGCGGCTCCCTGGCCGTCCCCTTGGTCCAGCGGTTGCGACAACTGTTCGCTGACTCCAGGCTCTTTTTGATGTACGGACTGACCGAAGCCTTTCGCTCCACCTATCTCGATCCCGATCAACTCGACCAGCGCCCCGATTCCATCGGCAAGGCCATTCCCGGGGTGGAAATCATCGTCATCCATGCTTCAGGCCGTCGCTGCCTCCCTGGGGAAGAGGGAGAACTGGTCCATCGCGGAGCGTTGATTACCAAAGGCTATTGGAACCAACCCGAAGCCACGCGCCAGGTATTCCGACCCCATCCCCTCCTGGACCCGGACAATGCCCATCTTGAAACGGTCGTCTTCTCGGGCGACACGGTGCGCATGGATGCCGAAGGTTTCCTTTATTATGTCGGTCGCCGCGACCTCATGATCAAAACCAAAGGATATCGCGTCAGTCCCACTGAAGTCGAATCGCTTATCCTCGCCCTGGAGGGGATCGGCGGTTGCGTCGCCACCGGCTATGCCGCGGATGACAAAATCAACCTCAGGGTGTTCGTCACCTTCACCTCCCCGGACATGGATCGTCAACGCCTGACCCTCCTGTGTCGACAAACCCTCCCCTTCTACCTCCGCCCCGACGATATCGTCGTTGTTGACCGTTTTCCCCTGACCGCTAACGGAAAAATCGATCGCAACCGCATCATCAACGACTACCATCCTGCCTCCACCCCGCCCCAGGATTCCGCCCATGGATGACCCCCCCATCCGCCTGGGAGAGGCGCCATCGGACAAACAACGCCTCGCCGCGGTCGCCGCCTCCCAGAACGGACCATTCTACCTTTACGATCTGCCACGCCTTCTCGCCCGCATTCACCAGGTCAAGGAGGCATTGGGGTCCGATTTTCGCCTCTACTATGCCATGAAGGCCAATCCCAACGCCGAATTGGTCCGTGCCATCCTCTCCCACTGCGACGGCCTCGACATCTCCTCGGCGGGGGAATTGTCCCAGGCCCTTCGGGTCGGGGCCGCACCTGCCACCATGAGCTTCGCCGGACCCGGTAAAACCGCCACCGAGCTGAAACAAGCCATCGCTGCCGGCATCGGCTCCATCAGTATCGAATCGTTCAACGAACTGCAACGGGTCCAAAACATCGCTTCCGGTCTGGGGAGGGTGGCCAACATCTCCCTGCGCGTCAACCCGGCGCAACGGTTTCCCGCCTTCGCCATCAAGATGGGGGGACGCCCCTGTCAATTTGGGATCGATGAGGAACAACTCCCCGACTTCATCAGCCAACTCACCGCTGCCAACCATTGCCGTCTTCAGGGATTACACGTCTATTCCGGCACCCAGTGCCTGGATGAAGAAACCCTGGTGGATAATTTATCTCATACATTGAAGATCGCCACCCGCCTGATCCAGGAATCGGGTCGCCCACTGGCCTGCATCAATTTTGGCGGCGGCTTCGGCGTCGATTATCACCCCGGCCAGAAGCCGCTGTCGTTGGCCGCCCTCGGCCCGCGCCTGCGTTCCACCCTGGCACGGTTCAAGGATCAATCGGATGCCTCGCATCTCATCGGCATCATCGAGTTGGGACGTTTCCTCGTCGCCCAGGTGGGGGTTTACATCGCCCGGATCACCGACATCAAAGTCTCCCGCGGAGAAACTTTCTGCATCCTGGAAGGGGGCATGAACCATCACCTGGCCGCCAGCGGTCATTTCGGTCAGGTGATACGAAAAAATTTCCGCATCATCAACGTCTCCGCCGCCGACGGTTCTCCTCGTCAACGAGTGACCCTGGTGGGACCGCTCTGCACCTCCCTGGACCTCATGGGCGACCGGGTCGAGCTGGACCAACCTGAAATTGGCCATGCCATTGCCTTCCTCGACTCCGGCGCCTATGGCCTGACCGCCAGCCCTCTGGGTTTCCTCTCCCACCCACCACCGGCGGAACTCCTGTGGGATCGGCAACAAAACCTCCAGGTCATTCGCCCATCGACCTGCCACCCGGTCCTGGTCAACGCCGATACCGCCTAGGCCAGGGCCACCCGGGTGGACATCACCGCACCGGGATCGTCATCAAACCAAATGTCGCGCTGGTTGGGCGGCCCTCCTCGTTGGCCCCCCATGAATCACTGGCTGGTGGCTCAGATCCCCCCGGTTCGGAATAGTTGGATTCCACCCAACAAGCTCTCACAACGTTCTCGTATCCCTATCCTCCTCCTCCCTGACGTTGGAACCATGAATCAAAAATCGCAGATCGGGAAAATCCTTCAAACCCCGGGGTTCGTCCGGCGCTTACGAGGTTTCGATAAGTATTGACAGCGTGCAGCTTTCTAGTTAACTTAACGTTTAGTAAGTCACTCCGTACTCGGCGCAATCGCCCCTTTTCCGAGGCAAGCCAATGACATTGCACTCTCGTTTCTGGATCTCCCTGCTTATTCTCCTGCTGCTGGGCGGCGGCGGATACTACTGGAAACAACAACACGCCCCCCCCCCCAGCCGGCCCAAAGTGCCGCACCGGGGCAAAGCCCCCCCATGTCCCTGGCAGTGCTCCCCCTGGTGGCACAAGACATCACCATCCAGGAGGAGGCGCCGGGACGCACGGTGGCTTATCAAATCGCTGAAATTCGCCCACAAGTGAGCGGGATCGTGACCGAGCGCCTGTTTACCGAAGGGGGCACGGTCAAAGAGGGTCAACAGCTCTATCAGATTGACCCCGCCGTATTCCACGCCGCCTACTCCAGCAGGCAGGCCGATTTGAAGAAGGCCCAGGCCAACATCACCGCCATTCAGGCCAAAAGCCGCCGCTATGCGGAACTGGTGAAAATCGACGCGGTCAGCCAGCAGCAGTATGACGATACCCAAGCCAACCTGGCCCAGGCACAAGCGGAGATCGCCATCGCCGAAGCGGCCATGACCCAGGCGCGCATCAACTTGGATTATACCAAAGTGCTGGCCCCCATTGCCGGACGTATCGGACGCTCCCAAGTGACCAAGGGGGCCTTGGTGATCGCCAACCAGCCCCAAGCCCTGGCCACCGTCACCCAACTGGATCCCATCTACGTGGATATGACCCTGCCCAGCGCCACTCTGACCCGCTTGCGGCGTCGGACCAAGGCGCTGGATCAAGTGCCGGTGCGCCTCGACCTGGAGGGAGAGGGGGAGGTCTACCCCCACACAGGACAGCTTCAGTTCCATGAAATGGCGATGGATGAGACCACGGGCTCGGTCACACTACGCGCCCGCTTTCCCAACCCCGACACCCTGTTGCTCCCCGGTCAGTTTGTGCGCGCCCATCTGGAATTTGTCCATGACCATGCCTTGCTTGTGCCGCAAAAAACCACCGAGCGCCAGGCAGACGGCACCCTGAAGGTGTGGTTGTTGGATGCAGACAATAAGGCGCAATCGACCACCATCACCGCGACTCGGGCAGTCGGGGATAGCTGGTTGATCAGCACCGGCCTCCAGGTGGGGGACCGGGTCATCCTCGAAGGGATGCAGAACCTTAAATCCGGTGCATCGGTTCAACCCGCCCCCGCCAACCAAGGGAAATAGCGATGTCACGCTTTTTCATCGATCGCCCGGTCTTTGCCTGGGTTATTGCCATCGTGATCATGCTGGCGGGGGCATTGGCGATTCTGCGCCTCCCGGTGGAACAGTACCCCAACATCGCCCCGCCGTCGGTTTCCATCAGCGCCAGCTACCCTGGAGCTTCGGCGGAAACCCTGGAGAACAGCGTCACTCAGGTGATCGAACAAAGCCTCACCGGCATCGACCGCCTGCGTTACTTCTCCTCCAGCAGCGACTCATCGGGACTGGCCAACGTCACCATCACCTTCGAGCCCGGGGCCAACCCGGATATTGCCCAGGTGCAGGTCCAGAACAAGCTTCAAGCCGCCATGCCCCTGCTCCCCCCCGAGGTGCAACAGCAGGGGCTCAGCGTCACCAAAGCCAATGACAGCTTTTTATTGGTGGCGGGGTTTTACTCCGAGGATGGCAGTATCTCGCAGCAAGAGCTGGGGGATATGCTCAACTCCCTGGTCAAGGATGCCGTCGCCCGGGTCAATGGGGTGGGGAATGTGACCATTTTTGGCGAACCCCACGCCATGCGCATTTGGCTCGACCCGCGCAAAATGCTCAGCTACAACCTCACCGTCATGGACGTCCAACAGGCGATCCGTGCCCAAAACAGCGACATTTCCGCCGGTCAAATCGGTGGCCTGCCCGCGCGGAAAGGGCAACAGCTCAACGCCACCATCACCGCCCAGTCGCGCTTGCAGAGTGTGGAAGATTTCCAACGCATTCTGCTGCGGGTCAATACCGATGGCTCCCAAGTACGCCTGCAGGATGTGGCGCGGGTGGAGCTGGGGGCGCAAAGCTATAGCCGCGTGGTACGCTATAAACGTCTACCCGCGGCCGGGGTGGCGGTGAGCTTGGCATCGGGAGCCAACGCCTTGGATACGGCAACGGCGGTGAAACAACGTATCGGCGAGCTGAAGGTTTCCCTCCCGCCCCAACTGAAAATCAACTACCCGTACGACACCACCCCCTTCGTCAAACTTTCCATCAAAGAGGTGGTCAAAACCCTGCTGGAGGCGGTGCTGTTGGTGTTTGTGGTGATGTACCTGTTCCTGCAAAATTTTCGCGCCACATTGATCCCCACCATTGCGGTGCCGGTGGTGCTCATGGGGACATTTGGGGTGCTGGCGGCCTTCGGTTTTTCCATCAACGTGCTGACCATGTTCGCCATGGTGCTGGCCATCGGACTGTTGGTCGATGATGCCATCGTCGTGGTGGAAAACGTAGAACGCATCATCCACGAAGAGGGTTTGTCACCCAAGGATGCAACCAGAAAATCCATGACCCAGATTACCGGTGCCCTTGTCGGCATCGCTGTGGTGCTGTCCATGGTGTTTGTTCCCATGGCCTTTTTCAGCGGTTCGGCCGGGGCGATTTACCGCCAGTTTTCGGTGACGATTGTGGCTGCCATGGCCTTGTCGGTGTTGGTGGCAATGGTCCTGTCGCCGTCATTGTGTTCCACGCTTCTCAAGTCTGCGCCCAACAAACAAGAAGGCCATACTCAAAAAGGTTTTGCGGCGTCTTTCAACAAATACTTCGACAAAGTCCGAAATGGTTACCAGAAAACCTCAGGTTTCATATCCAGACGCCTGGTGCGTTTTTTCATGGTCTACCTGATGCTGGTGGGCGGACTCTTGGGAATATTCAGCCAACTGCCAGGATCCTTCCTGCCAAACGAAGACCAGGGCTTGATGTATATGCTCATCACCACCCCGCCTGGTTCATCTGCCGAGCGAACCATGGAAACCGCAGAAAAGGTGGAAGATTATTTCCTGAATAAAC
>JADFZF010000047.1 GCA_015232645.1 Magnetococcales bacterium
TCGGGTCCCGTTAGCTGACAGGGTTTGGACCGCCAATTCACGTGCGCGACCTCACTCCCGCTACCTCATACGGAAGTATCTTTCATCGTCGGGGGTGGCGCACCTGTCGCCATGACCGTTAGCGCCAGTCTGCGGGCCCGGGATCTGATCGCCCAACTTCTGGCCTTCAGCCGACAGAGCGAAATGCCGCTGGGTACCATCGACTTTGTCCCCATGATCAAGGAAACCTTGCACTTTTTGCGTGCCGTGACCCCGGCCAACGTCAAGATGACAACCGTTCTGCATGAGGGAGATTTCACCCTGGTGGGTCATCCGAGCCAGATCCATCAGATCCTCATGAATCTCTGCACCAATGCCATCCATGCGGTACACAAGCGCGACGGTGGGAAAGTGGAGATCACCCTGGAAGAAACCGTGCTTCCGGACTGGGAGGCTCAGTCCCTGACTCTCAGCCCCGGTCGCCATGCCCTGCTCATGGTGCGAGACAACGGGGAAGGGATTTCCGCACGCCACCTGGAGCGCATTTTCGATCCCTTCTTCACCACCAAGGCGGTGGGCGAAGGAACCGGGCTGGGTCTATCGGTGGTGCACGGTCACGTCAGCGCCCTGAAAGGCCGGATTCTGGTGGAGAGCCGGGTCGGATCGGGATCCACGTTCCGGGTCTATCTGCCCCTTGGGAAGGCGGACGGTGCGCGGGAGAATGCACCTCACCTGGAAGACGAATCCGTCACTTTCGGCCTGCGGGTACTGCTCGTGGACGACGAACCGCAACTCAAGCGGGTGCTGATGGAACATCTGGCCGCCCTGGGTTGCCAGACGGAGAGCGCATCCAACGTCACCGAGGGAGTGGCCCTGCTCACAGCGAATCCAGACGGTTTCGACCTGGTGATTACCGATCAGACCATGCCAGACGCCACGGGGGAACAACTCCTGGGCGCACTGCGACATCTGGAATTGAATCTGCCCGTGGTGCTCACCTCCGGCTACAAGCTCCCCTTTCCGGCAAAGGAGCTGCGCGCCCGGGGCTTCTTTGCCTTCCTGCCGAAACCGGTGCTGGCCCTGGAGCTTGCGCAAATCCTGCGCCGCCTCTCCCTCCCCTCGCATCCCTCTTCCAGGTGATCCTCGATGTTTCATCTCCTGCATCAAAACGTTTCATGGCTCTGCGACAAATGAAACATCCGTCGTCCCGGTCCAACGCTCCATCCAATCCCATGCATCGAAATACTCAAGAAAAATTATTAGAAGTCGTCCTGGTATGGAAGTTGAACTATCTCTGGCAAGCCCCTGGTCATACCCATCCGGACATGATTATGGAAAACGAACCAACAGGCACAGGAAAACCTCGACCGAACCGACAACCCCTTGGAATACCGCACGGCTTTAGACCGACGACCTGAACGGGATACAGCCTTTCTCCATTGACGGACTTTCATGGAGAAAAATCGCAATAAGTGCAACGCCGAGGAGTGCCAGCCCGTCCGGAAAGTCAACAAAGTCCGAAAAAATTCGCGGACCCGGGGCGACTGTCAGCCAGGATGGAAGAGTCGGTTCACTTCTATTAAGTTGCAACTCCAACCTGTGCCCCGCTCGCAAGGAGTACAGACTCATGGCAACGATTCTCTGCATCGATGACGATCCGCAAATGGGTTCCCTGATGTGCCGTATCCTCGAGGAACGGGGCCATGTGGTGCGTTTGGTAAATAACGGTAAGGCCGGAGAAGAGATCCTGCGGAAGCAGACGATCGAACTATTGATTACCGATATATTGATGCCCGAAATGGATGGCATCGAACTTCTCTTCAAACTGCGCGCCCTGGATACCTGTACCAAAGTGTTGGCCATCAGCGGTGGCGGTCGTTACATCGATAGCAGCGCCGCCCTGGACATGGTGCGGATGCTGGGGGTGCAATACACCTTGCGTAAACCCTTCAAGGCGGAGGACCTCCTTGACGCGGTGACCTACGTCCTGGAAGGACAACACGCCCCAACCCATTCCATTTGACGAACCGAGGAGCCAAGCATGAACAATCTAAAACTATCGGCCAAACTGGGACTGGGCTTTGGCATGGTCCTCCTGATGACTATCTTTGTTGCGGTGATCGGAAGCAACGGCTTCTCCTCCGTGGTCAAGAGGATCGCCAATCAGGGTATCATGAACGATATCGAGTCGGAATCCATCGTCATTCTACGCGCGGAACGCAATTTCATCGGCGACCGCGATGAAAAACACCTGGCCACCGCCCAAAAAGCGGTGGAATCCATCAAGAGCCTGGCCAGCGAGGCACGGGAAAAACGCTTCAAGGATGCCGCCGACAAGGAGAACATGACCAAAATTGCCAATCTGGCCGAGGAGTTCGGCAAGGGGTTTGCCGTTTTGATCCGGGAGGACAAGGAGCTGGAAGGGGTGTTGAACCAGATTCGTACCCTCTCCCGCACCCTGCTTGCCGCGATCGATGCCCTGGAAGCGAGCCAGTTCAACAAGCTGCGGGAGTTCAACAAGAGTCAGGGAGCGTCCCAAAGCACCGAAGAACGCCAGAAAAGTCTTGATGATCGCATTCAGAAAATCAACACATCTGGTGACATTGCAAAAATATTTCTCGACACTCGTCTGGGGGAAAAGGAGGTGATCATCAGCAGCGGCGCGGACGCCAAAGCACTTCAGCGGGTCAAGGACGGACTGGCCAAGTCTCTCGCCTTGACCGCGGAGATGAGTGCCTCGTTCAAGGATCCCCAGGATATCAAGCTCGGCAAGGAGGTGACAAAGGCCCTCAACGACTATCAAGCTGGATTCGACAATCTGCTTACCCAGATTGCCGACCAGGGCAAGGCGGAAAAGGAGATGATCGCCTCGCGCAGGAGCCTGAACGAACTGGTGGAGCAGATTTCTCTGTGGCAGAAGAAAAAACTAGAGGCCGAAGTGACCTCCTCGGAACAGATGATCCTGGCAGGTAGCCTGCTGGCAGTGCTGATCGGCGCTCTGTTGGCCTTTTTCCTCTCCCGCAGCCTGGTGAATGCCATTACCGGCTGTATCGGCAACATGGTACGCATGTCCAAGGGAGACTTGGTCATCCGTTGCGTTTCCAACCGGCGTGACGAACTGGGGGACATGTCCCGGGCCATCGATACCATGGCGGTCAAGCTGCGAGAGGTGGTCGAGCAGATCATGTCGGCCTCTGCCAGCGTCACCACCGGTGCGGCCCAGCTGGCATCCTCGGCTCAGACCCTGTCGCAGGGTGCCACGGAGCAGGCGGCCTCCATTGAGGAAACGTCCTCGGCCATGGAGGAGATGAACGGCAACATCTCCCAGAACACCGATAATGCCCAGACCACGGAGCAAATCTCTCAGAAGGCGGCCAAGGATGCCGAGGAGGGGGGACAGGCGGTCAGCCAGTCGGTGGCTGCCATGAAGGAAATCGCCGCCAAGATCGGGATTATTGAAGAGATTGCCCGCCAAACCAATCTGCTGGCCTTGAATGCGGCCATCGAAGCGGCTCGGGCGGGGGAACACGGAAAGGGATTTGCGGTGGTGGCCGCCGAGGTGAGAAAACTGGCGGAACGGAGCCAGACCGCTGCCGGGGAGATCAGCCATCTTTCCACCACCAGCGTCCAAGTGGCTGAACGGGCCGGGGGCATCATCGGTATTCTGGTGCCCGACATCCAGAAAACCGCGCAACTGGTTCAAGAGATTGCCGCCTCTTCCCGGGAGCAGAGCCAGGGAGCCGGTCAGATCAATACCGCCATCGGCCAGCTCGATATGGTGATCCAGCAGAATGCGGCCGCCGCCGAAGAGATGGCCGCCACCGCGGAGGAGATGAATGGCCAAGCCAACCATCTGTCGGAGACCATCGCCTTCTTCCAGACTGGGGCCACACCGCCGGGTGGGGCACCACGGTCACAGCCAGCCCCACGAAAGCCTGAAGCTCGGGGGATCAGGAACGGGCTTCCAACCCGTCACTCTGCCCCCAAGGCACTTCCCGCGCGCCCGTCTCCCAACAAGACGGACGGGGTGGACCTGAAAATGCACTCTGGTCACGTGGATGACGAATTCGAAGCCTTCTGACCCTGACCTGAAGAGGAGAATGCCATGGACTCCCCCATTACTGAATCGACTCTGTTTCTCACCTTTCATCTCGGGGAAGAGGTGTTTGCCATTGAAATCGCTCGCATCAAGGAAGTTCTCGAATTCAGCCGTGTGACCCACATTCCCAGGACTCCGGATTTCATGTGCGGGGTCATCAATTTGCGCGGTGCCGTCGTGCCGGTGGTGGATCTGCGCCTGAAGTTTGGTATGACCGAAAGTGAACGGACCATCAATACCTGCATCATCATCCTGGATGTCGTTCAGGAAGATGAAACTTTCGTGATCGGCGCCATGGCTGACTCGGTCCGGGAGGTGATGGAGCTGGACCCGGCGCGGATCGAGCCCGCACCCAAGATGGGCACCGGCCTACGCACCGACTTCATCCGTGGCATGGGAAGGAACGGGGAGCGCTTCGTGATCCTGTTGGACACCGACCGGGTTTTTTCGTCCGAGGAACTGGCCCGTGCCGCCTGAGTATCGGTTCGCTGTGGCTGGGATGGTCGCAGCAACGTCGATTGTCCAGGCCCTCAATGCAACTGGACACGGCAAGATCGGTTCAGATAGCCAAGTCCACCGTCACCTCATCGTTCCAAATCTTGAAGAAGAACCTTGGAAGGATGTAAAATCAAAACCCTGGGGGCCAGCCCCCAGACCTATTTTTTCTAGTCAACCAAGCCAACACCCCTGAGGAAGGGGAACCTGAACGGTTACGGATGAACTGGCCGAAGTCCATGGCGTTGGCGCCAAAAAACTCAAGGACCATGGAGAACAGGCGCTACGGCTGGTTGCCGCCTACCGTTCATTGACGTGGCAGTGGTAAGCACTTAATAATCATACTTGTTGGAATGAGCGCATTTGCAGGAAGCGTCGCGAGTTTCGTGTGCCGTCACTATGACCTTCCATGGTTAGGACGATCGCTTTGAATCCAGCCATTTCACATCGACGGGAAAAGTATTTCATAGTCACACTTGCCGGCATTCAGTTTTGTCATCTACTTGACTTTATGATCATGATGCCTCTTGGGCCCATTTTAATGGAGGCACTTGGGATTAATTCTCACGAATTTGGTTTATTGGTTGCCTCATACAGCTTCAGCGCAGCGGTTTCCGGCATTCTGGCTGCCACGTTTGTCGATCGTTTTGACCGCAAACAGCTTATGTTAACAATATTTTTCATGTTTGGCATCGCTACCTTGGCATGCGGGCTGGCGCCGGGCTATTTCACCTTGCTCATCGTTCGTGGTCTCACAGGCGCGTTCGGCGGTATTATTGGTGCGTTAGTTCAAACCATGATCGGTGATGTGATTCCATACTCACGTCGTGCCAAAGCCAGCGGCACAATATCAACAGCCTTTGCCGTCTCTACGGTGGCTGGCGTTCCACTATCATTATGGCTTGCTACTTACTTCCAATGGCGAGCACCATTCATCTTTATTGTCCTATTGGATTTACTACTTATTCTTTTCGGTCTCAGGACATTACCAAAATTAAGACAACATTTGACCGAAAGGCGGCACGCGCACCCGTTCTCGGCGATGTTTGAGGTATTACGCAACGCAAACCACCTGAGAGCGTTGCTCTATTCGTCACTGATCATTTTTTCTGGATTCACGATCATTCCCTATATCACCATATATGCGGTGAATAATATTGGAATTTCGCAACATGATATTCCGATAGTCTACCTTTTCGGAGGAACAGCCACCTTGTTCAGCGCACGGCTCATTGGGCATTGGGCCGATCAGTATGGTAAGGTCAAAATTTATCGTTGGCTGGCACTGGCGGCGATATTTCCGCTCCTGCTTGTGACGCATATCGGAGTTGTCTCCCTTCCGGTCTGGCTGATCTGCACCACATCTTTTTTCGTTCTGATTTCCGGTCGAATGATCCCTGCAATAACCATCATAACATCAGCCGCTGAACCAAGGTTGCGCGGCACATTCATGTCACTGAACTCGACCGTGCAATCCCTTTCCATGGGAATGGCAACAATGTTTGCTGGAGCTGTCATGACGCAAAACACTCAGGGAGAAATCATCGGATACCACGAAGTTGGATATATCGCTGTTTCTTCAAATATATTAGCGATTCTTTTCGTTACCAGGATCGTAATACACGACCGTCAAGGACAGTAGTAGCATAGATACCGAGTCATATAACAAACCCGTCATTCCATCCAAAAATAATAATTAATCGTTATTTATTAAACGTCTTATTTTTATGAAAGGTATAATCATTGGGACTCTCCTTTGGTAATCTTTATAGGAATGGCCAAAAGAAGAAAGCAAATCACGCTCCTCTAATAATGTACCAACAAAGATATAGAATGACATTGAAATAGAAAATAAAAAGTGCCCTGCGGTCATAACGGGGGTCAACCAGAGGGCCATCAAAGTCCCTAACATGATAGGATGGCGTACCAACCGGTATAGCCCCTTTTCGTTATATTCAGGAGTGGGATACGAGACATTTCTTAAATAGCAATATACCTGACGCACTCCAAATAGGTCATAATGGTCGATGTGGAACGACGCTGCCAAAGAAGATAGAGATCCTATTATAAATAAAAAATAAATTGTTATGCTATAGGAAGAACCTTCAATTCTCCAAAATTCTATTGTAACAGGCCTCCACTGCCACATGATCAGAGACAGAAGCGCCGAAGAAATCATGACGTAAACACTTCGTTCAAGGTGCCAAGGGATATATTTTTGTATCCACTTTTTAAAAAACGCCCTCGGTGTCAGACTATGATGTATTGCAAAAATGAGAATCAAGACCAAATCAATGGCTACGGATTGAAATAAATTAATGTCCGTCATTGGCGCATCAATGGATTTTGGCACCTTGAAATTAACTAAAAAACAGATAAAATATATAAAAACAACATTAAAAAAAATATAAGCAAACAGGCCAAGGAGGAAGTGGACAATACGCATGACGAATTATTCCAATATCAGAAGAAGATGAGAAATCTGAAAGGGCGTTGTTGCATGATTGCCTGTGATTTCGTTTGATTGACTCGCACCTAAGGTTACGTTAATAATTGGACATGAATACTGAATTGTTGCACAAACCAATTGAAAGCTGATTTAGGCGAAGAATGATCAACATTGCGACAGTGGCGACCCATGAGGCCAATTAATTCTTATTTCTATCCAGGTTAAAAATGAGCCGGAGTCGTAGAAACCATGGTTTTTGGACGTCAGAGACAATTTCCATCAGGTCCCATAGCC
The DNA here is from genome assembly GCA_015232645.1 of Magnetococcales bacterium. Classification (GTDB taxonomy): domain Bacteria; phylum Pseudomonadota; class Magnetococcia; order Magnetococcales; family UBA8363; genus UBA8363. The sequence continues at coordinate 7,317 of JADFZF010000047.1, forward strand.
TTTGTGATTGCACCAGGGCAAACATCAGAACCGCGGCTGAGGCAAGAGCCGTGACAATGAAATATAGCCAGCGAACAATCAGCGGGGAATGAGCCTCGTCAATAAGGTTCATCCCAAGAAATCCGGTTGTCAATGTACCAATTAATGTGAATGCTGTAACCACGGTCAACTGAGTGACTGTCTTGGATTGCCGACGTTGCAAATCGCTGTCGAGGTATTGACTCATATCACGGAGTTCCCCCTTAAGCTCCATGTATAGGCTATCATTATTTAGATTTTTTCCAAACAGCAAAAACAATGATTGGACATCATTCCTCTCCGAGACTTCATGGAACCAATAGCGGTGGGTGAAACGCAAAAAAGCCTCAAAACACATATGAATGCGCTGCCGAAATATGCGGTTGGATTGGCTATTGCGAACATCAAGATCATGAATGGCATCAACTAGCTGTTCTGAAAAATTCAATAGTGATGCCCGATACAAATGTGCAATGAGGAAAACAGTAAAATAGTGATGTCGAAATTGTGCCAACATCCCTCTCTGTTGGTCAACAAAGTAGGTCTCCCGGGCGTCACCCACCAAAAACATGGTTCGACCATGGCAGAGAAAGCGACAATTTGGTCCTTTTTCTGTGTCACTCCAATAGCGATCAAAACAAAACCTTGATTCAAAATTAATTACTTCAGGATCATGTTTGGGGAGTGGTTCATCGGGGTGCAGCGAGTCCGCCATTCCCAAGCGTAACCACTGTTCCCTGGTCAAGGAACGAGGGTTATCAATCGCTAAATAGGCAATTTTAGGCATGTGATGATTTTCGACCAGATGAAAACGGAGTTGCCCGACCTTTTCAGAGACGGAGAATACGAGGGGTTCAAGCAGGAAAGTCCAATGCGCGGCAGTCGCTGGAACCCTGTTATTTTTGGTAGATCTTAAAAATTTATGCCGATCTGAAAAATCTGATGTTGCCAATATCTCTCCTGCTTGTCCGAGCCATTCGGCTGTAGAAACATTGTGTATTCCCAGACCATCTTCATTCCATCCCGTAGGATAAGCGCGACCAAAGCGATAAAGTAATTCATGGACAGTTGTCAGTGGAAGGTTGTCCCCACTGATTTCACACCGAAGAAAAACAAGGCTGGTATCATCAAAAAAAATCAAATTTATCTTGTCCACCCGAAAAATGAACGATGGTAGACCAACCCTGGGAACAACGCGCAGGGCAGAGACATCCTTGCGACAAAATATATTGATGGCTGCCTCTCCAGGGAGGTCTTGAGGACCATGCGTCCAGGGACCATAGTTTTCTCCGTAAAGAAAACGACGCACGTAGGGGTGGAATACCGTGAATTCTTTGTAACGGATATCTTGGTTGGCGTCGGATTCGCCGTCAATTTCATTATCCAGGCGTTTCCAGGGCGTGCCAGCGCTCAGGTTGTCAAAGATTTGCCAATGACTCCGAGGTTCTCCTGGCGGAAGTGGGACCAATTGCAGTGGCCATAGGATGATTTGCCTGAAGTGGCGAACCATATGCTGTTCATCATAATAACTGTTCATAGGAGTTTGTTTTGCCTCGGATGGAATCAGACAATTACCGTGCTTTTTAAAATGAATGCATGGCTCATCATTTTATCGTCAAGCAACGTTCCTGGAAAATGACAAACAGCAAACGTGCATAATGCTTGATGAGTTACACTGACTAAAAAATGGGAAGTTGAACAGTAACAATAGTCCCACTCTCCTTAGATGAAGTAAAATGAATGTTACCATTTTGAGTCTGAGCCATTAATCGAGCTGAGTAAGTTCCGAGCCCGGTACCATGTTTCTTTCCAAAGGTCACATATTTATCGAAAAATCGATCCTTGATTTGTTCTGGAACCTCCCCTTGATTGTGTACCGAGATTTCCACATGGTCGGCTATCTTTTTTAAATATACCCGCACCACACTGTTTTCTGGAGATGCCTCCACGGCATTTTTCATAAGATTGGAAAACATCGAATAACAAAGCAACTCTTCACCAATAACAAATGGTCCTTGTTCTATTGTGGCATCGCCATCTGGAACTAACTGAATGTCCAAATGCCTTATCTCCATTGACCTTACGCTGGATTTAATTATTCTTCTTAATATTTCTGATATATTTACTCGTGTTGGCTTTAATTCATAAATATTTTGCTCCATTTTGTACAAATCAAACGATTGGTCTATCATTGTGAGCAATAGATAGCCTGAGCTATTAATAACATTAATAATTTCTTGTTTATTTCTATCCAGACCGCTATCGGAAAGCAATAGGGATGAAAACCCAATAATGGCGTTCAAGGGGCCCTTAAGGTCATGCCGCATGATGTGATTGACATCCTCCTTTAATCGGTCTGCCTCCAATAACTCCTTGTTTTTCCATGCGATCTCCTCCATAGCCTTTTTTAATCGCAAATGAGTCTTGACCCTGGCAAGAACAATTGGGATACTGAACGGTTTTGTAATATAATCTACCGCTCCCAGTTCCAAACCTTTCGCCTCATCCTCCTCATCATCCTTGGCGGTAATGAATATTACCGGAATGTCTCTTACTTGTTCATTGACCTTCATTCTTCTGCAAACCTCATATCCATCCATTCCCGGCATCATGATGTCCAGAAGAATAAGGTCTGGTTTTTCGGATAAGGCCAATTCCAAAGCGCTTAAGCCGTCGGTGGCCACGATAATACGATACTTAGAGTGCAGAGATTGAACCAAAATTTTAATATTTGCTGGCACATCGTCGACAACCAATAATTTTGCACTCTTCGTTTCTTGGTTCATGGCCTGCTCTCCAGCGATAGTTGCAAACGCTCTGCAATAGACTCTAAATGCATATTTGCTTTCACAAAGTCAAAAACATCTAATGCTTTCTCTAATAGTTCAAACTCATCCTTGGCTGTCGTATTTTTAAGGATTTCCCGCAGAGGGATCATGTATTCCTGAGCACTAATATCGTTCCGCTTGACCCAGCCGGATAACTCCAAAAGAACAGCCTCTGCTTTTTCTCTATCTACATTATTATCGGAAACTGTAATCGAATCATGATCCATAGCAATCATACTTTCTTTCGGGCATAAATGGTGGGTGGACTGCAATACTTGATTGAGAGCTGATTCAAAACGGGTCAATAACTCTGGCCATTGATCCCGCTGCCCTGAAATAATGGCCCTTTCCAGATGACGAGCGGCCTGATGCAACGAAGAGGCACTGAGATTACCAGCCACCCCTTTAATAGAATGCACCAAACGTTGCGTATTTTCCCAAGGCCCCTCTCCATCGAGGGATGCCTTGATTTCCGGGTAGATCGCCCAATAATCGCAATAAAATTCTCCAAGCATTGTTTGATACAAATCAGCATTGCCCCCCAAGCGAATCAAGCCTGACGCCACATCAATACCTGGAAGATCGCCAATGAGGTCCGACATATCTTCCCCATCATTCTGCCGCGCCAGACGGGTATCATCATCAACCCGACGTGTTTTAGGCGTGATCCATTTTTCTAGAATTATATAAAATTGTTCCGTTTCAATAGGCTTGGACACATAATCATCCATTCCGGCATTCAGACATTGTTCACGATCGCCGGATAAGGCATGGGCCGTCATGGCAACAATCGGGAGACTCTTGAACTTGGGATGAGTACGAATGTGACGGGTCGCGGTGAATCCGTCCATAACAGGCATTTGGATATCCATCAATACCAGATCGAACTCTTCCTGCATCAAGGCATCCACCGCCGCTTGCCCATTCGGGGCAATAGTCACCAGAAGGCCAATATTTCTTAGTATTTCAAGGGTGACTTGTTGGTTGATAGGATGGTCTTCTGCCAAAAGTACACGGGCACCACCAATCTTTTCGCCCAATTCTTGCCGTATCACGCCCTCAGTGGAATGTCTCGGTGATTGTGTGACGGTATGGCCAGTGACGTCCAGAATGGTGTTAAGCAAATGAGATGGCGATACCGGTTTCGCCAAAAAAGCCGCGACATCAACAGACTTGGCAGCGCTCTCGGCATCCCCTCGGTCAAAACCAGTCATCAAGATGATTTTTGGCGCCGGAGAGGCCAACATGGGATCTTGACGGATTGCTGTAGCTGTTTCAATACCATTGAGAACAGGCATGCGCCAATCCAGCAGGACCATATCATAGGGATTACCCTGTTCAACGGCCTTCTTCATTTGCGATAGAGCCGCATTACCAGAAGGTGCCGATTCGGCCGTGAGATTGAAGGATGCCAAAATTTCAGAAAATACAACCCGGGCGTTGTCATTATCGTCAACGACCAGGATCTTCTTGGAAAGTAGATCCGATGCTAATACAGGGCCATGATCTGCTTCTTCAATCTTGTATCCCAAAAGGACGGTAAAATAGAAGACACTTCCCTTGTCGAGGAAACTTTCAACCCAGATATCCCCCCCCATCAGATTGACAAGGCGTTTGCATATGGTCAAACCTAGTCCGGTGCCGCCAAATCGACGGGTAGTGCTACTATCGGCCTGGGTAAATGCCTCAAAAAGACGAGACATCTGTTCTTCGCTCATGCCGATACCTGTATCCTGAATGGAAAACTCCAGTCGTAGCTGGCTCTGGTTCCTTTCAGTTTCCTTGATACGAAAAACAATTTCTCCGCGTTCGGTAAATTTAATGGCATTGCTGATCAGATTGGTTATAATTTGTTGTATCCGCAACTGATCACCGACAAGTCGACCTACCGACCTGTGTGGCGTGGCGACGATTAATTCAAGATTCTTTTCATTGATCTCTCGCTTAAACATTAAAATTGTATTATCCAGAATATTTTCCAAATAAAAATCGACAGGGTCCAACGTCAACTTACCGGCCTCTACCTTGGAAAAATCCAGAATATCATTGATAATCATCAATAGTGACTGCGAAGAATTCTTCGCCTGATCCAGGTATTCACGTACCTTGACGGGTAGTTTGGTAACCAACGCCAAATCAATCATCCCCAACACTCCATTCATGGGAGTCCGGATTTCATGACTCATATTGGCAAGAAATTCGCTTTTGGTACGATTGGCCTCTTCGGCAATTTCCTTAGCCTCCCGCAAGGCTGCTGTGGCCTGATTCAAGGTGCGTAACATCAAATTCCGCAGGGGAAAATAAATGAGCAGACCGAGAAGCGTGCTGAACGATAGAGTCAGCAGAAAGGATAACATCATGGTACTTAACGACGTTGAAATTTCAACCTTCCCAACCATACTTCCATAGTCATACAAATCCCCTGTTTGGGCCAATTGCGGCCAAGACAGTGTTTCTGTTTTTTGTCCAGCCTCACCTGTTTGTCCGTCCGCAAAATAGTAGACGCGCACAGAGGTATTGGGAGCATGGATATCTTCCAGGATAGCTTGAAGGCGAATCCCTTGAGAAGACCAAACAATGGGATTGTTGCTAATAAATTTGTTCAGAAAAATAGTGTGAATACGTAGCTCTGTATTCAATTGCTTGTCGACGTGGTTCCAACTCAGCAACAGGTGAATGAGTGGCGGCAACAAAATAACCATGGTGGCTATGACGCCGGAGGCCATGGTGATGATACGCAGTATGGGAAGAGTGCCATGCATAATATCATGGTTTCTTATTGGAAATACCGAGTTGAAGTAGTGTAGCCGTTGCTTCTGGAGAGAGCAGGAAGTCAACTATGGCCCGCACATGGGGGGGGGGCTTGGCACTGATAACTAAATACGCTTGTTTGACATATTTGTAGTTGTTATTTTCCATAGCGGCGACCGTCGGTTCGATGCCATCCAAGATTAATCCCTTGAGAGGACGGTGTTCCGCTAAAATCAGAGTCAGTGCTACAGACCCCAGTCCGCCGGGCACTTTTTCGATCATATCTACAAGGTCAATATCGGTATCGGCCAGGGCTGAACCAGGTTGGCGGTTGGCATGGGCGGTGGTGACCGCCTCCTCCATGGATGGAGAAATATTTTTGAGAATTGTCGTGTCCGCGTCGGCGAGAGGACGTAATACCACCCGCACTTTTGAGCCGTCCGGCCAAGTCGTTTGGCGACCGGAATACCAATCAGTCAATTGAACGAGGGTGGCTTGGGTCACGGGGGAGTCTTTGTGGACGACAAAGAGAAACGGAGATCGGCCAAGCCATTCTTGTACCAAACCTGTTGATTGTTCTTCTTCTTTCAATGGTCGACCACTCAAAGCGATATCCAATTGCTTGTTGGTCACCGCCTTGATGGCACCGCTGCTCCCAATGGGTGGAAAAAGAAATTGGATTTGAACGTCAGGATGTTGTTGACTATAGGCATTTGTGGCTTGTTTGACTGCGGAAAGAAGAGCTCCAGTACCACTAATGCGCACTTGATCAGCCCATGTTGTTGGTCCAGTCAGCAGCAGAAATCCGAAGCAACAGCATTGCAATATCCAATTGTTATTTTTCATAACAGACTCCCAAACAATAAAAAAACATGTTGCCCGTCCCGAACGGCTACCCGGTCACCAGCTCTCATTCCTCCAGCAGACGAAATTTGGACAATGCCATTCCCTTTGCCACCTGCGCCACACCATAAGCAACCGCAACCACCATCTTGAGACAAAGGAATCTTTCCTGCAAAAACGTCCCGCAAGTCAAACACGGGATTGGGCATGACGAAGCACCTCCAAGAAATTATCAGTTTTGCCCATGCGGCGGAATGGCTCACGGATGTTATTATTCGGCGCCATGACCGGCCCATAAGAACGTCGCAAACTTCAACAAGTTGTCCCGGAATCAACCCAGGCCGATGCAGACAGGTCAGCGACACTTCCTGCAACGGATCTCCGACGTCTGTCCCAGCCCAGCTGCGAGATCGTTCTCCTCATGGCTCGGAAACAGTTGGCAGCGCTCACGGAAATCAACCCATCAGCGCTTCAAAAAACACCACCCGTGCACTCACGGCACGGATCCACCCTATGTTATCCAATGCGCCAAAACGAACCCCTTGTCCAACGCAGGGAGGAAGGCAGAGATAGGGCGGGGTGAAATTGGATGACGATCCTGAAAAATTTTTCCATCAAGCATCCCGGCAATGCGAGGACTTGTCCGGTAGAATGGTGAAAGAGTACGGTCAGCGCCCAACGAACCACGGAATATGAGGTCCGCCTCCCATTGACTTTCAAATGCCGACTAGTTGTCATCCCCGGAAAATTGGAACATATCGTCCGCAGGAGGCCTTCGGTCCGGAACATTTGCCCGTCAACATTTCCAAAACCGCCAAGCTGTTCACGACGCGCCAGTACCGAATGATCCAACTACCATCGTCAGCGGCGAGCAACTGCCCGGATTGTAAAAGGCATGCTCCGGCTACCCTCTGGACTCCATCAGTCTGGCATCGCTTCCGCGATCATCCCCGATGGGGGGGGCGAAATCAACCGAATGGTTCGCTCCAAGATCGGGCTTTTTTAAATAGAAAAGAATCAATTTGACTTTTGCCAGGTTCATCTCTATAGTTTCTTCTACTTACATTTGGATGCCATCCTGAAAGCACACCCGCAACACGATTACCTGTTAGTCTCCTTGCAGTCCTTTTTATAATCTTCGGTCTCTTTCCCTCGGTGGACTCCCGACCAAAGCTCTGTAAAAAACTCCATTGCAGCATGGGCAACCAGCGGTTCTGCCTCAATATTGCACCAAATTCAATCCAATGTTCGCGAAGGAGTTTTATCATGGCCGACCGTGAAACCGGTACCGTCAAGTGGTTCAACGACAGCAAAGGCTTCGGCTTTATCGAGCGGGATGGCGGCAAAGGTGACGCCTTTGTTCACCATTCTGCCATCAATGCCAGTGGCTTTAAATCATTAGCCGAAGGGCAGGCGGTGGAATTCACCATCGTTGCCGGTCAAAAAGGAGCGGCCTGCGAGAATGTCGTCGCCCTTTAGGGTCCTCGTTGCGCTCTAAGTCAAATCAAGCAAAGAGCTGCCTCTTGGGGTGGCTCTTTCTTTTTTCAAGCTCGAAAGTTCATTTTCGTTCACTCTTGATAATCTGAAGGACCCCTTGCAACCGAGCTACCCAACTCGACACAGTCACCACCACCGGCCACGCCGCGACCCTGACGCTATTCCGGTCAACCCCATCATCCACCCGCTTTCTTCACGGTCAGGCCCAGCTCTTTCAAATATTCAACCACGCGGTCCCGGTGGTCACCCTGGATTTCCATGATGCCCTCCTTGACCGTGCCGCCGGATCCGCACATCGCTTTAAGCTTTTTTCCCATTTGTGCCAAAGAGACCGCATCCATTTCAAGCCCTTGGATCAGAGTGACACCTTTACCTTTGCGCCCCTTGGTCTCACGGGAGACACGGACAATCCCGTCCGAAGCCGGTTGCGCACGTGTCTGTTTGCAGGTGCAGCGGTCCGAGGGATTGCCGCACTCGGGACAGATCCGTCCCTGGCCGGTGGAGTAAACAATGCGATCTTTTGAACGGTTCATCTCCAACTCTCACGATGGGTGCAGGATATGATATGGACCACACCAACTATCAGGCCGCTGGGTTATTTTTCTAGATGGGCAATTCTAGCCGATTCGCACCCAGGCAAAAAGAGGGAGCTATGGTCCTGGGCCAAAGCGACTGGAGCAGAAAAAATTGCAGTTGCCAGCCATTGAACCCGATTCCGGAATGTCCGGACCTATCCCGGATGCCGGGTCAGAAAAAGTCAATTATTCATTTATTTCATAGTATTAATCGATAGAATTCCGTATACTTCGAAGCCATGAACGCGCTCATTCCCAACCTTCCTTCCGACCCTTCGCTCCTCCAGGAGATGGTCGTCGAAATGTCCCTGAAGTGGCAGGGCAAATCCTTTACAGTCATTCAACTCATCGAGGTATCTTATGCCTGCTTTCATTCCCAATCCAACCAACAGGGAGGTGGCGGAGGCAGTACGGATGACTATCATGACCACTCCCATCGGTTCGTTATGGGCAGGGTTTCATGAACAGGCAATGGTGCAACTAGCTTTTCAACCTTTGCAACTGATCGCTGACGCTACCCATCCCATGGCGCGTCAAGTACACGCTTGGTTTGACGACTATTTTGCCAAAAGATTTTCTGTTCCCACGATTCCCCTGGCTCCGGAGGGAACACCGTTTCAGAAGCAGGTATGGACTGAGGTGGTCAGGATCGGCTTGGGTGAAGTGGCCACCTACGGACAAATTGCACAACGACTGTCTTCCAGCCCGAGGGCGGTTGGGCAAGCCGTGGGAGCCAATCCCATCCCCATTTTGATTCCATGTCACCGCGTTGTCGCCGCTGACGGACGAATGGGTGGCTATAGCGGTGGGAATGGGGTGACAACCAAACGCTGGTTACTGCGTTGGGAAGGTCTGGACCTGGACTCGGAAGATTGAGTATAGCAAGACAAACTGGCAAAACTGACCCGGAGTCCCCTGCCATGAAAGTCGACCAGACTCATATCAGGTTGGCAATTAGGCCGGTGGCGATCACTGTGATAACCGGGGGTGCCGCGATGTTTGGACGGCTTTTCACCATCAAGGGCCATCGATGAGTTTGGAGACCACGATCTACGTCGATGCCGACGCTTGTCCGGTCAAGGAAGAGACCATCCGGGTGGCAGAGCGCCACAAACGCTCGGTCATCATGGTCAGCAACCAGTGGCTGCGCCTACCTCGTAGTCCCGTCGTACGATTGGAGGTGGTCAAAGGTGGATTGGATGTGGCGGATGATTGGATTGTCGAACACATCGGACCACGGGACATCGCCATCACGGCCGACATCCCTCTGGCCGCCCGGTGTTTGGAAAAGGGAGCCCGGGTGATCGGTCCTTCGGGCAAACCCTTTGACACCGATTCCATTGGCATGGCCCTTTCCATGCGTGACTTGAACGCCCACCTGCGCAATACCGGAGAAATCGCCGGCAACCATCCCGCCTTCCAGAAAAAAGACCGTTCCCGATTTCTGAACACCTTGGAAAACACCCTTCAGGCCATGAAACGAGAGGAACGAGAAACCTCTTGATCATCAACCTCTCAACAAACCAACCTCGGCTCTCGCCCCCCCCTATCCATGCTCACCCTACGTTATTAACCCGGCGATGAAATCGGCGCGATCTGGTATACTGCTGGGCATAGAAAAAATCGATGCCCGCCGACTCGGAAGTGAGGCCCAACAACAGTTAAGGAATCAAGCGATTCGGCTCCGCAAGAAGGGGAAGCCACATGCGGAGATAGCCGAAATCGTGGGAGTTCATCCATCGACGGTTCGAGGATGGTGCAAGATTGACGAACGGGAAGGCGCTGCCGGAATTCGCATGAA
>JADFZF010000048.1 GCA_015232645.1 Magnetococcales bacterium
AAAACAAAGTCAAAACCCTGGGGGCAATCCCCCAGACCCCTTTTTTTTTCAAGCATCTCCAACCAGGGGGATATGAATAGTTACATTTTTTCCTGATCCAAGATCATGCCCAAAAGAATCGTTTCATTTTCATCCACCAGTCGGTCAGGATCGGGTGGTTTGATCCTGGACAGGGATAAGGGGGTCCGGGAGACGGGGATAGCGGTCAAGGCGACGATGGCAGTCACTCCCGTCCGTTTGCGCAATTTGACCAAGGCGGCTTCGGCTTCCAGCCGGCTGGGATAATGGCCGACCCAGACCAGTTGCCGGATGCGCCCCTGGGTATCCCGCAACTCTCGCAGGAATACTTCATAGCCGCTGTGGGTCAGTTGGTTGACCACCGCTTCGGCCCGCTCCTCGTGCAAGAATTCTCCCACCTGCAGCGTATACGGACGGAGTAGGAAATGTTTGGAATCTGGTCTTTCCATCATCCTGATGTAATCCAGTATCGTCCTTTCCGCCAGGGAGGCCCAGCCCAGATGCGCTGCATCGACCGCGAGGTCGGCCACGGCCAGATCGGCAAGCAGCAGGGTTGAGGTGTCATGAGTCGGTAAAGGAAACAATAAATCGGCGTTGGCCAAAATCAACGCATCGGCATGTAATAGATCGCCGTCGGTAATGGGAGGAGGGGATTTCCGCAGGGCGATGGGAATGGCCGGGACGGGGGTGGAATGAAAGTGGCGGTTGGTCGTGCCTGGCTTTTCCTCGGGGGCCCGCCCTCCTCGCTCACCCGAAGGAGATCGGGTGAGAAAATGAGGACGGAATGGGGCATCGGTTCGGGTCAAAACATCCTCCAACACCCCCATGGAGGAGAGAATCTGGCAAATGGCCAGCCTGTGCTTGAATTTTTCCTCGACCAGGGAACGTTTGGCCGTGGCCACATCGTTGAGTGCATTCAATGCATCCAGATGCGATCGGGTTCCCAAGGCATGCTCTTCCTGATAGGCATTGGCGATCCGTTTCTTGACCGCGACATTGCTTTCCAGGAAAGCCATCTGTTCGGCGCCGATTTCCACCTGATGCCAATAGGAGGTCAACTCCTTGGTGGTTTGACGCCGGGCCTGTTGCATGTCCTCTTGGGACTTGTAGGCCTTATTGGCCAATTCCCGGTGATGAAACCAGTCGCCACCACCGCGAAACAGATTGTATTCCATGCGTACCATGGCCGAGGCACTCTTGGTATAGCTGGCCACTCCCGAGGTGTTGGCATCATCACCCAGATTCATTTCCAGGTTGACCCTGGGCAACAGACTGGCCACCGACATTTTTTTTTCCGCGTCCACGGCGTCCATCTCCGCCTCGGTGATCAGGATGCCAGGAGCACGGCGCAGTGCCTGATTCAGGGCCTCGTTCAGCGTCGCCGGCAGCCAATCCCGACGAATGTCGGGGAGCTTCAGATTGGTCGGCGCACTCCCCGTCACCTCGATAAACTTGGCCTTGGCATCATTCAATCGTTTCGTTGTTGCGGAGCGCTCCGATTTGGCCATGACCAGACGACTGCGGGACTGGTCAGCGTCGGTCTGGGTACCCATGCCGATCTGATTCATTTCGTCCATTTTGATGACGATCTGCTCCAAGACGGCAATGGCTTCCTCATCGACACTCAGCATTTGCTCCAGCTTCAAGGTCTCCAGGTAGACTTCGACGGTTTCCAGAGTGATTTGATTGATGGTCTTCCGTAGCGTAGCCCCGGAAGAACGAGACTGGGCTTGAGATTGATCGACGCGATTGTAGGTATTCAAACCGTCAAATAACATCTGACTGATACTCAATCCCATTTCGCCCCGTTCCAGGCTGGTCCCTCCCTGGCCGCCAAACCGGGTGGTGGGGCTGCTGGTCCATTCTTTTCCCGTTCCTAAACGACCGTCAATTTTCGGCCAGTAACCGGAGTAGGCCTGGTTGACCCGTTCTTCGGAAGCTCGATAATCACTGATGGCCGCCATGATTTTCGGATTGCTGGCCATGGCTTCGCCCATGGCCTCCTGCAGGGTTTGCGCTTTGGCATCCATGAGGGAGCCCATCGCAGCCAACCCTAATGCCATGGGGGCAAATATCCGAAACAAAGGGAGAGCAGTTTTTACCAAGGCCTTTGCCGTCCGTTGACGATCAACGAAAAAAGGTATTTTGGATACCACGCTCGACGATAATGCAACATATATGCCGTTAACGTTATTTGGGCTACGAGCTGGCGCTGAGGTGGGGAATTTGTTAATGTATATTCATTATTGTTGTGACATCGGCCCGTCAAAGAGTCGCCGTTTTGACTGACCGAGAACGGTCGTGAGGGATTATGCCTGGGAAGGATCGTTTTTTTTCCGATAAGGGGTGGCCAGCGCGTTTGACGCCATTTTCCATGGTGTCCACGGTGATGGGCGATCTGTTTTTGGTTTCCTTCATGATCAACCTGCTGGGACTGGCCCTACCGTTGACGCTGTTGCAGGTCTACGACCGCATCCTGCAGTTTCAGGCCGTCAGTACCCTGGTATTTCTCATCCTGGGGGTCACGGTGGCATTGCTTTTGGAGGGAGTCTTGCGCATGGGGCGCTCTTACATCGGCGCCTGGCTGGGAGCCCGATTTGAGCACCTGGCTGCCTGCAGTGCCATGGAGCGTCTCCTGACCACCAACCTGGCGGCCTTCGAACGCGACGGTTCCGGTGTTCATCTGGAACGTCTCAATGCCCTTGCCATCCTCAAGGATTTTTATGCCGGACAGGCGGTGGCGGTCATCCTGGATATCCCCTTCGTTGCCATCTACCTGGGGCTGGTGTACCACCTTGCCCAAGGGTTGGTCCTGGTACCGGTGGTGGTGTTCATTCTGTTCGTCATTTTCGTTCACCTCATCGGCGAACAGTTGCACAAACTGGTGGGGGGACGGATCGAATCGGACGATCGGCGGATCAACTTCATCATTGAAATTTTGGGAGGGATCCACGCCATCAAGTCCATGGCCATGGAGGCCATGATGCTCAGACGTTATGAAAGATTGAGTGAAGCCTGTGCCAAGGGGGCGGAAGATGTGGGACTCCAGGGAGCCGACTCCGCCAATATCGGTGCGTTTTTCGCCCAGGTCTCCATGGTTGGGGTGGTTTCCTTCGGAGCCATCATGGTGGTGGAGCATCAGTTGACCATCGGTGGATTATCCGCCTGTACCATGCTGGCGGGACGGGCTTTGCAACCCTTGCAACGTGCGGTTGGGATCTGGACCCGGTTTCAAACCATCCGCTTGGCCAAGGATCGGGTGGCAAAAATTTTTGAACTCCCCGCCGATGACAGTTCCAACAAACCTTCCATTCCCGAGGTGGTGGGGCGATTGACCCTGGAGGATGTCTCCTTTGGTTTCGATGACAAAAAACCACCATTGCTGCACGACCTCAACCTCGATGTGGCTCCCGGCGAGACCATCGGCATCTCCGGAGACAACGGCAGCGGCAAAACCATTCTGTTGTGGCTGATGATGGGTGCCCTGAAGCCAACCAAAGGCAGGGTGCTCATTGATGGTTATGATCTGGCGACCCATAACGTCCGCGACATCACCGACAAGGTCTCCTATCTGCCCCAGGTGGGAATGTTGTTTCGCGGTTCCATTTTGGAAAATATCCACATGTTTCGCAATCAGTTCATCGATGAAGCGATCAAGGTCGCCAAAATTCTTGAACTGGAAGAGTTTGTATCCAAACTCCCCAAAGGTTTCGAAACGGTCATCGATGATGGCGCCGATGAATCGATCCCGAGAGGGATCAAACAGCGGATCACTCTGGCCAGATCGCTGGTGAACCATCCCAAGGTGGTGCTTTTCGATGAGGCCAATACCGGCATCGACGGTCGCGGCGACGAAAATTTGAAAAACGTCCTCATGGGGATGAAAGATCAGGCGACCATCATTCTGATCAGTGCTCGGCCATCGTTATTGAACCTGGCTCAGAGGTCGTTTCTCCTCAAGAACGGCACTCTGGTCCCCAAACCACCCCCCCCAGCCGCCGCCAACACCAACGTCGGCACTGTCCAGGCGGGTCGAGCAGCGCCTTCCAAACCCTCCGGTGGGAGGCCAGCATGACCGGCATGCCCGTTGATCGCGATCTCGAGTTGGAGGCCATCGCGCGCAATCTGCAACCCAAGGAGGGAATCGGTGGGCTGCTGGCCGAATTCGGTCAGATGTCCGATTTTGGCGCCTGCATCGTACCGTTGCTCATGGCGATCGGCTATCGCGGTGACTTTCGCCACGTTGCCGAATCGCTGCCGCATTTTGCCGAAACCCTGGATCTGACCGGCTTTCGCAACATGATGGCCAACATGTCCTATATCAGCCGGGAAGCTCGTCTGGACATGGCCAAACTCGATCCCAGGCTGATGCCATGCCTTTTTGTCCCTAACCGCGGCGGCGCCATGGTGCTGTTGAAACGTTCTCATCATTCGACCATCTGCTACAACGGTGAACTGCGGCGGGTCGAGAGATGGGCCCTGCACAACATTCCCGGCAAGGCATTTTTTTTCAGTCCCATGGATCTGGAACAGTGGGAATCGACCCAAAACCGCCTGGGATGGTTCCGCATGATCGGCGAACGCTTCCGTTCCATCATCGGCTTGATCCTTCTGGTGACCTTTGCCATCACCCTGCTCCAGGTGGGGACACCCTTGTTCGTCCGTTCGGTGTACGACAAGGTGGTGGGCAGTCAATCCATCAGCACTCTGGTCAACTTGCTGCTGGGGATCGGGTTTGTCATGTTCTTCGACTGGAGTCTCCGAAAAACTCGAACAAAAATGTTGATGTACGTCGGGTCACGCTTTGACGCCATCGTCAGCAATGCCATTTTCATGCGCATCCTTTCCCTGACCCCCAGTTTTACCGAACGGGCTCCGATTGGCGCGCAGGTGTCGCGTATCAAGGACTTCGATACCGTGCGAGAATTTTTTACCGGTCCGCTGATGATGGTTTTTTTCGAAATGCCTTTCACCATCGTCTTTTTTGCCGTCATCGCGGTCCTCGGTGGAACTTTGGCTCTGATCCCCATGGTGACCATGATCCTCTTCATCGCCCTCTGGGCCATCATGATGCCCATGGTGGCCAACCATGAGGCGAAAAGCCGACGTATGTCGGCCAAGAAACAGGAGTTCGCCGTCGAGGCCTTGGGAAAGATCCGCGCCATCAAGTATGCCGGTATCGAAACCATCTGGTTGGAACGCTATCGCGAACTGGCCGCCACCTCCGCCATGACCAACTTCGATACCGCCATGATCAACGCCGCCGTGGCGACCTTGTCCCATGTTTTCATCGTCGGTTCCGGAGTCGCCACCATCGCCACCGGGGTTTTCAAGGTCCTGGATGGTACCATGACCACCGGCGATCTGGTGGCGACCATGATTTTGGTCTGGCGGGTTTTGGGACCGATGCAGAGTGCGTTCGTCGCCATGACCCGGCTGGAACAGGTGCAGAGCTCCATCAAACAAATCAATGGATTGATGAGTGTGGTTCCGGAACGTAAGGAACATGCCCCCATCGAACCCATCAAGGAATTGCAAGGATTCGTTTCTTTCGTGCGTGTCAGTATCCGCTATACCCCCGAATCGGAACCCTCCCTCATGGGGGTCTCCTTCGATATCAAACCAGGGACCGTCGTTGCCGTCATCGGTCGCAATGGTTCGGGAAAATCGACGGTGGTCAAACTGATCGCCGGGCTCTATCAACCCCAGGCGGGCAGCATCCGTATCGACGGGCAGGATATCCGCCAAATGAACATGATCGAGTTGCGGCACGCCCTGGCCTACGTCCCGCAACGGTGTTCGTTGTTCTATGGCACCATCAAACAAAATCTTTTGTTGTCCCATGCCACCGCCACCGATGAAGATGTGGAACGGGCCTGCCGCATGGCGGACGTTTATGATGAAATCATGGCTTTGCCACAGAAGTTTTGGACCCGTGTCGGTGATCAGAAGGCGACCAGTCTGCCCTCGAGTATGATTCAAAAACTCTCTTTGGCCCGTGCCTATCTCAAGCCGTCGCGGATCATGTTGTTCGATGAACCAGCCAATACCCTCGATTGGGAGGGGGACCAGGCTTTCATGAAGGTCGTGCGTTCCCTGCGAGGTCAGCGTACCATGTTCATCGTGACCCACCGTCCCAGCCATATTCGCATGGCGGATCAAATTTTGTTTTTTGACCAGGGTTATCTCAAACTGGCTGGCAGTCCCGAACAAATCCTTTCTAAAATACCTTCCGATCTGGTGTGAGAACTGTTTTATGGGCGATTCCGACAAGTCCGAGGTAAAAACAGCACCAGGGAGTAAAGCGACTGCCGGTTCGGGCTTGAGCATGCGTCTGGGGCAAAAAGGGACCTCTGGCAGTGACAAGCCTCGGCCCGGCCCGGTGGCCACGCCACGACGGGTGGTCATGCAGTTGGGAAAGTCCGCCACGGTCGCAAAAGGGCCGACGTCACAACCTTTTGCCGAGCCGGAGGTGCCGTCATTGTCGAGCGGACAGGGAAACAAACCCGGCCCCAAGGACAGCAGTATCGTATTGTCGGTGCAATCGGAACCCGATTCTGGGCCATCGGCAGGGCCAGAGGCGATAAACCTGCAGCCGCAACGTGTCGATCATCCAACCCCGGCGGTGTTGGCCGATACCGTCGCCGATACCAGCCGTGCCAGGATCCCGGTCACCGCTGAAAAATCGAATCGACCCCCTCCCGAAGCCGATGCTGCCGCCGGCAATGTGACAGTCGACCAGGCAGCGTCCAAGCCGTCCGCCGCGGTGGTGATGAAGGTTGGCGGCTCCATGAAACCTTCACCCCCCCCTGCACCGGCGTTGGGCAACGATTCCGTGGCCCTCAAGATCGATGTCGATTCGACCGTGGGTCCCAAAGTCGATACCAGGACGGCCACGCGGGGGGTGGTCGCCAGCCCATCTGCCGCTCCCCCGGTCATCGCGTCGAGCCAGGAGGCTTCGGCAACCCCGACAACCATTGTCGCCCCAGCAGTAGCGGCGTCCCCGGCTGGGGCAGTGCCCGTGGCCGCCATACAGACGCCATGGAAGGGAGGCGTCACAGCGCAGTCAACGCCGTTGCCTCAAACCTTGCCGACCACCGTTGCGCCCAGGTCGGTTGCAGCGAAGTCTCAAGCACCCGTGCCAGCCCCACGGACGCCAGAGGGTGCCGCAGCGGCCAAGGCGATGGTCGATGCCAAAAAGAATGAAGACAAGCCCGACTGGCTGGTTTTGACCCGTCAGGAACCGGAATCCTTGCACAGTTTACTGGAGCCGGAACCGGAAGAAATCGCCCGTTTAAAACAAGGATTCAAGCAGCATCGGTTCATGTCGCAATCGGTCATCCTTGAAGAATCGGGGTTGTCGAGCCAGGTCCGTTCCGCCATGCTGGCGGTATCGATGGTCATCGTCACCTTCATCGTCTGGGCCTCATTTTCCACCATGGATGAGATCGCCTCGACTCAGGGACAGGTGATGCCCTCGAGTCCGGCGCAACAAATTCAGCACTTGGAGGGGGGGATCGTCCGGGAGATTTTTGTCGTCCAGGGGCAGGTGGTCAAGGAGGGGGCCATGATCGTCCGTCTGGACAAAGAAGCGGTATTGGCCGACTTGAATCAAATCGCTGCCAAGAGGGCTTCGCTGCAGGCACAAGAAATCCGTATACGCGCCTTTCTCTCCGACAGTCAGGCCAATTTTGATATCATCCCATCCCCATACCAGTCGTTTGTTCTCGGTCAACAGCGGCTGTTGGCGGCCCAACGTTCCGCCCTGAACGGTGATCGGCGGGTGTTGGAGGCGCGGATGTCCAAATCCCAGGCCCGCATCGACAACCTGATGGAACAACAAAAAACGTCTCAGGCACAAAAATCTTCTTTACTCCAGCAACTGACCATGAAGGCTCAAGGGGTGGAAAAAGGTCTGGTATCGCGCTTGGTCTATCTGGATTCGCAGCGAGAATACGATCGTATCGTGGCGGATGAAGTGCGCACCCAAGGGGAACTGGCCACGGCTCGCCGGGAGCTGGAAGAAGCGATGGGGGAACTGGATGGGGTCATCAGAAAGGCCCGGGAAGCCAATCTCCGGGAATTGGGATCGGTCACCACCGATCTGGCCCAGGCTGAAGAGCAGGGCCGGCGCCTTCAGGATCGTGTCGACCGCACGGATGTCCGTTCGCCGGTGTGGGGGGTGGTGAACAATCTTCAGGTCGAAACCGTTGGTGGCGTCATCGCTCCCGGTGCTCTGATTGCGGAAATCATCCCCATGGATTCCACCCGGAGGGTGGAAACTCGCATCAGCCCCAGAGATGTGGGTCACGTTGCCATCGGTCAGAGTGTCACGGTCAAGGTATCCACCTACGACTTCGCCCGTTACGGAGGTATCAACGGTATCCTGGAATCGGTTTCGCCGACAACCTTCAAGGATCCTCAGGAGAAAGAGCCTTTTTACAAAGGAATTATCCGTCTGGACAGACCGTACGTCGGCATGAACGAAAGAGCCAACCCGGTCCTCCCCGGCATGACGGTCCAGGCCGATATCGATACGGGTTCCAAAACCTTGATGGAATACATGCTCAAACCCATCTATGCCTCGATCAACAAGGCGTTCCGCGAAAGATAGCTGCAGACTGGTCTCGCTACCAATTCGTGGTCCGAGGGGGGGCGGTCATGGATGAAGATTCGTCAACCTCGGGCGGATGGGGAAGAGTTCGTTCAAATCTTTGTCATTGGCCTGGTGGCATGGATGGGTTCGGACCTCGACATCGTCAAAATTCAGATCGGTCTTGTAATAAATCGTGGAGGGGTAGGAAGACAGCTCATCGCCGCCCGGGTAGGAAAAGATGTCCAGGCTGATGACCACCTTGTTGCCAATGATGCCGGCCCACCATAAAACGTTGCTGACATCGCCGACAATGACCTTGGCCTCGACGATCAATTTTTCCGCACTTGTTCCGGGATCGACAACAACCATTTGCGGTAGTTGTTGCACAAGTTGGTCGAGAATGGCACGCCATATGGGGTCGGACCGGGAAGAAGGATGCAATTTGATTTTGATGGTGAATCCTGGAAATCGTTGCAGCAGCCGATCGATGGCCTGATACCATCGATCAGCCACATGGCGAATCACCTGATCTTCGGACCACCCTTGAACGATGAGTCTGGAAGTAAAACCATAACTCGGGGTGATCAATATCATGTCGGACTCGTCGATTTCGCCGTAAAGAAATCTCATGACTTCGGTGCATGCGTCCACAAGGGGGTGTCTGATCTGGATGACATGTTTGATTCCCTGTTCATGATAACTTATTATTTCATTGGCGAAGTAGGCCAGGAGGATATCATTATCCCCATCCAGTTTTCTGTTTTTTGTCTTGCCGTTGTAATATCCTGTATAAACGTTAATGGGGGGTTGAAACGTATCACGAAGAATAAGAAGTGGGAACAATTTTAATTCAATAAAATAGTGTAGTTGGTTTTTTATTTCAATCAGCATCTGCGACAATCGTAGGAATTTACCGAGGATCGGATAGGCCTGGATTAATTCATCGACATGTCCGGCTTTTCTGGCAGCATAATCATCATTCCATTTTTTCAGTGATAGAGACATCCTTCCATTTTGGATATAACAGCGAATTGTCTGTGGCAGGATTCGCTCAGTCAGGTAAATAAGGTACTGGTTTTCTGGATAAGAGCGGTTATGTATCAATAAATACGCTGGTTGATATTGGCGTAATAAATAAGAAAACCTGCTGAGGTACTTTCGATGTCGTGAAAAACGAGGACCCTGTGGCAGGAACTCGATATGACGAACAACACCCAGTTGGAGTAATTTACTAAAATAATTATTTTTCTTGTAAGCCTCGTGAACAATCATGACAAAATCAAACCGATCTTTCAATTTCCAAAAATAAAACACTCCCGTTGCCCAGAACAGGTGGATCGGACCGGGTTGCATGAATATGACCGGTTTGAGTTTTTCTTTGTCCATAGTGAATCCGTCTATTGGGTTATTTGGCCATAACAGATCTGATGATGGTTTGGAATTCTGTCCGGATGGCGCGATAACAGAGAATCGTCGAGATATAAGCCAGAGTACCAGTAACAAGTTCAATGAGGGTGGATAGGGTGGTGTTGTTAACATTGAATTGCCGAAAAATCAAAATAGTCATTGTCATGGCTGCGACGCCTGAAAATATTTGCTTCAACCAACGACGGTCAATGGTATAGCTCACTGGATCTTTCGCCAATTTACGCATGGCAATGAGGTAACTGATGACGTAGCAGAGTAGTGTGGTGAAGGCAGCGACAATGACACTACCGAATAATATCAACAAGATGCAATTCAATATAATATTCAAGACAGCGCTGAAGAAGTTGACGATGAAGATCGTTCTGGTCTCAAGCCGAACGAATAGAATATTGCTCTGTATCAGGAAAAGTCCATAAAAAATGGAGGCCAGAGCAACGAGCGGTATGACGCTCCAGGCCACCTCAGCGGTTTCATTATTGGTGTACATGTGCAAAATTTCCTTTCCGAGCAGGAAAGATCCAGCCACATAAGGGATCGACAGCAAGAGAAAAAATCTGGCCGCCCGCTCGGACAGACGTTTGGCGCCGCAATCATCCTGGCTATCAATGCGTTGCGCCAACAGTGGCGGCAACACAACACCGTAGACTCGAGGCAGAAGCATGGCCATTGAACCCAAGGCGTAGGCTGGGGCGTACATCCCCACATCGCGCACGGACAGGATAATAGCGATCAGGTATCGATCGCCGCCGGACAGGATCACATCGACAAGGAAGGCGAGAACAAGGGGGAAGCCAAGTCGAATTTCCTCGCCGATTATTCTTTTTTCCGGCAGCCGCAGCAGAAGGCCAATTTCTCGATAAACCCGCAGCAGCAAAATGGCGCCACAGACACTGAATGAGAGCGACAGCATGAGAAAAAGAATCGTGATGCCAATATCATTTTTTAGCAGTGAGTATCCCAGGACAAGGAAGAAGAATAAATAGGCCTGCCCCACCACGGCAACGTTAAATACACCGACACGATTGGTATATCGGAAAAAGTCGGTCGTCTGACCGAAAACGGTGTAGACCAGCAAATAGACTGGGACCATCCATGTCACTGGTTCGAACAGGGCCCCCTTTGCCGTGCCAGAAAATACCACGCTGATTTGCCATGCAATGACAGCGAGAGCGGATATGGAAAGGATTTGAAACCAGAATTGTGGGAAATACTTGGAGGCACGTTCCTCGGGGCTGGTCGTCCCTGGCAACCACCTTTTAGCCGCGATGCCAACTCCCAGAGAGGAGACCCCGAATACAATATTCAGGTACGATTGGAGCAACGTTAATCCGCCATAGACTTCGGAGCCGGCCATTTTGACAATTAATGGGGTCAACAGGATCCCTTGTGCAAAAATCAAAAACTGTCCCAGCAAAGTTTGAATGTTTTTCTTGGTAGCGCTCAACGGGTCAACCCGATGCAATCAAGACAGGGATGGCTGTCGATCATGACCGCACCTGACCACCATCGACCGTAAAGATACTTCCCGTGGCAAAGGCGGAGGCATCGGAAGCAAGCCACGCTACCCAGTCGGCGATTTGTTGCGGCAAACCCAAGGTGGCCAGGGCCACCTCCCGTTCCAGCATGGCTTCGACCTGGGAACGATTTTCAGCCAATTTGCGTGCCCATACCGACCCGGGAAACAATATATTGCCGGGTGCGATTGCATTGATTCGTATCCCCTGTTTCCCCAGGGGGCGGGCGATTCCTTTGACATAGGCGTTCAAGGCGGCTTTGGCGGCCGAATAGGTCACAGGGGCTCCAGGGATGACTTCGACTCCGCAGATGGAGGAGATACAGACGATCGTGCCTCGGGTCCGAGTCAAAACGTCCCGCGCCGCCTCGACCATATTGGTGGAGCTCCATAAATTCAGCGCGAACACACGTTGCCATTCGGCAAACGATTCCTGTCCTGGGGGCACGGAGGCTCCGCTACCCACGTTACATACCAGGATGTCCAGAGGATGATTCAGTCGATCACAAGCCATGGCGACCATGCGCCTTGCCTCCTCGGGTTGTGAGGCATCCCCCACAATCGACACCACCGGTCCCAACGTTGCAACGGCCTGGGCCAGCCTGCCAGCATCTCGACCGTTAACGGCGACGTGACATCCCGCTTGCAGCAGTCGCTGGGCAATGGCATACCCGATTCCGTGACTGGAACCGGTAATCAGGGCGTTTTTTCCTCCGAGCCGCAATTCCATGTGAGATCTTCCCTTTTTTCCCATATCACGGTGGCAAAACAGGCCGAATAGACCCATTCTGCTGGGATTGAATTTTCTTATATGGTGCGAAATCCGCGAAAGGAAGTGTCCGATTCCAGATAGAGTTTTCTCGCATTATCTATCGTTCTACTCGACTGATTGCGAAAATAGTTTTCGATCAGACGGCTATTGGCGTAAAAAAGGCTGGAATGCATCTCTTGATCAGTCATTTCCGTGAAGTTGACCGCTACCAGGTCGGAATTTGTATGTTTATTAATATAAAAATCTTCGCAATCTTTCAACAATCCCTTTTTAATGGCGTGGTAATAAAGCGGTGAACCCGGGTAGGGGGTGACCGGACGAATGGTTCGTAACTCCGAGCCATCGTCATATTTCAACAAGAATTCGACCGCCTTGTCCAGAGTGTGCTGATTATCGCCTATATTGCCGAAGATAATATTAAATCCAGGACTGATTCCCTCGGCCAATGTGGCCTCGATCCCTTTGAAAATTTGATCGACGCGCAAACCTTTCTTCATGTTCTTCAGGACGGTATCATCCATGGCCTCAATACCATAATTAATATAAACGCATCCAGCTCTTTTCATCAGCTTCAGGACTTCCGGTAGGGCGTAATTAAGTCTGCCATTACAGTTCCATGAAATATTCAGGTTGGCTTTGATTAGATCTTCGCAGAAAGAGGTTACTCTTTCTATGGAGGAGACAAGAAGTTCATCGTAGAAGCCGATATAACTTATTCTATAATTTAATTGCAAATATTGTATTTCTTCTATAATGGACTGATTACTCCGATTGCGCAGTCCTTTATCCATGCGATAGCAAAAGGTGCACTTGAACGTACAGCCCCTGGCAGACAATACCGGCATGGCAAATTCGGTTCTGGAGATTCTTGGTTCGCGAATGAGTCGATAGAATTCCATGGGAAAGAGATGGTAGGCCGGCCAGGGGATGGAATCGAGATCGGCGATCAGCGGTCGTTCTCCTGTCCGGACGATCTGGTTCCCAACGCGATAGGCTATGCCAAGGACATCTTTTAGCGGAGTCTTCTTGGTCAGCGCATGGATCAGCTCCTTGATCGTGACCTCGCCCTCGCCCATGACAACAATATCGGCTTCAGTCACCTTCAAAAAATATTCTGGCTCAGGTGAAGGGCCATGACCGCCAAGGATGAAATTTTCTGGCCTGTTTCTTGATCTGTTGATAGCCCTGGACAGACCAATCAATTTTTTGTACTGATAATATCCGGCAATAACGCTAATCGCTACAATATCGAACGAATTATTATTAAGATATTCGGTCAAATGTTCATCTGGATAATGATGCAAATCTTGGCTATATACGCTAACATCAACGCCCTCCTGAAGGAGAACGGAAGAAATATACCCAAACCCGAGTGGAAATGTATTGGTGTATCCACCATTGTCGTAAACTACCAGCAGAATTCTCACCGGGGAATCTCCTGACTGTCGTTGGTTTCATCGACGTTATGTTTGTTTTTTTTGCCTCGCCCTTTCGATCATGGGGAAGGCATGGGTGGATTTCAACAAGGATCCGCCCCGAGTCGAGTTATGGTATTCTTGGGAAACGGAATGGTTTGACTCGCACGGATTTGGCTGACCTTGATGCCGTATGGACCATCTACAGGAGGCAACCTTGTTGGTTTCTTGAGTCGGCAATCGCCCTCCGCTGGGCCTGCTGCAATGGATTGTAGGCTACCCCCACTTGCTTTCCCTGACCAGGATCCCAATGACCGAAACCACACCGAAGCCGTCTGACCAAGCCACCAAGGTGCCCAAGGTAGCTCTTCAAAGCAATTTTTTCAAGCCGTTATCGACTGTTTATCGGACCGTCCCAAATGTCTGGATGAAACTTCCCCTTTTTCTGTTGTTTGGGGTTGACAATTTAAGCCTCGATCTCAGCCCCTGGTGACTGGCGACGGTTCGACATAGCGCATTTTTGACATGCAGAGCAGGACGTAGGATGTTTGGTCATCCTGCAACCTCCCCACACTCACCCGTCATGTCGCTCCGGGGCTACTCTCGGGAAACAAGGTTGACCAGATCCTGTACGATGGAATCAACGGAAGCCCCGCCGCTATCGGCGACGTAGGTGGGGGCATCGGGGGCTTCGTAGGGACTGTTGATTCCAGTCATGTTGGGGATTTTTCCCGCCCGTGCCAGCTTGTAGAGACCTTTGACGTCTCGTTGTTCACAAATTTCCAGGGATGTGCTGACGTAGACCTCGATGAAGTTGTCGGGTCCGACCAGTTCCTTGGCCATTTCCCGATCCCGTTTGAAGGGGGAAATAAAGGCCGTCATGACGATCAGGCCCGCATCCATCATCAGTTTGGCCACTTCCGCGATACGGCGAATGTTTTCAACCCGGTCCGCTTCCGTAAAGCCGAGGTCCTTGTTCAGACCTTGGCGAACGTTGTCGCCGTCGAGCAGATAGGTGCGCATGCCGCGACCATGCAGCTCGACTTCCAGGGCATTGGCCACAGTGGACTTGCCAGAACCCGAGAGGCCTGTGAACCAGATGACTCGACCCCGATGGCCATTCAGTCGTTCGCGGTCGGGACGAGCAATCGACAGCGCCTGTTTGTGGACGTTTTGTGCCCGACGCAGGCTGTGGCGGATCGTGCCGGCCGCCACCGTTGCGTGGGTCAAGCGATCGACCAGAATAAACCGTCCCAATACGGGCACCGTGTCAAATCTTCCGAAAACGATCGGTTTGGTGGTGGCGATGTTGCAGACGGAGATATCATTGAGTTGCAGTTTCTTGCTGGCCTCGTGGGCCAGGGTGGTAACGTTGATCCGATACTTGATATTGGTAATGGCCGCTGAGGACCACTGGTTGGCCAGTTTGAGATCATAGCCGCGACCTGCCATGCCTTCGTCCTGGTGCATCCAGAGGAGGGTCGCCTCGAACTGATCGGTCATTTCCAGCGGGGATTGGCTCAGAGAGATGACATCGCCGCGGGAAACTTCGATTTCTCTGTCGAGATGCAAGGTGATGGCATCGCCGGCCCTGGCGCTGGCCAACGTTCCGTCCATGGTGATGATTGCTGCCACCGAGGCGGTCTGGCCCGAGGCGGTTACGCGGATTTCATCCCCGGTGGTCAGAGTGCCTTGGGCTACAGTACCGCTATAACCTTTTTCTCCCTGGTGCCCGCTGTTGACCCACTGAACCGGGAAGACCATCGGGTGCGAGGGGCGTTGTTTGATCTCGACCGTTTCAAGATATCCCATCAAGGTCGGACCGGGGTACCAGGAGGTCAGCGGCGAGCGTTCGGTGATGTTGACGCCGTTGGTCGTGCTGATTGGAACGGCGATGATCGACTCAAAGCCCAACGGGGCGGCAAAGGTTTCAAAGGTACTCTTGATGTGGTGAAAGATCTGCGCATCGAAGGCGATCAGATCCATCTTGTTGACCAGCAGTGCCAGATGTCGAATCCCCATCGTCGAGCACAGCAGGGCATGGCGTTGCGTCTGCGGCAGCAGGCCGGCCTGCGCATCCACGAGCAAAATCGCCAAGTCGGCCATCGAGGCGCCGGTCACCATGTTTCTGGTATACTGTTCCTGCCCGGGGGCATCGATCACCATCAACCGGCGTTTGTGAGTGGACAAAAATTTGTAGGTGATGTCGATGGTGGTGCCCTGTTCCCGTTCATCGACCAGGCCGTCAAGATACAGGGCCAAATCGGGCTTTTGGGCTTGGTGGCGGTATTTTTTCGTTGCCGCATGCAATGCTGCCATCTGGTCATCGTCAATTTGCCCCGACTCCCAAAAGAGGCGGCCGATCAAGGTACTCTTACCGACGCCGGAGTGGCCGCAGATGATCAGGCAAAGCTGTTCCTGGAGGAATTGCCGTTCCAGAAAACCTTCCATGGTGCCAGGCCGGTCGGTCGAGTCCCCTCTGGTCCGAGTGTTTACGGCACCGGCTTGGTTTCGGGATGGATGTGTCATCAAAAATACCCCTTCCTTTTTTTCTTCTCCATGCTGGCCATCTCATCGCTGTCAATGGTACGCCCTTGACGTTCCGAGTTGCGGATCGTGGTCAGTTCCATAATGATCCCGGGGACGTCGGCGGCGGTTGATTCCATGGCGCCTGTCAGTGGGTAACAACCGAGTGATCGGAAACGTATATTTTTTTCGACCATTTCTTCCCCCGGCAACAGACGAAATCGGTCGTCATTGACGCACAGGATGACCCCGTCGCGAACCACGACCCGGCGTCTTTCGGCGAAGTACAAGGATACAACCGGGATCTCCTCATGATAAATATATTGCCATATATCGAGTTCGGTCCAGTTGGAAAGCGGGAAGATTCGGAAGGATTCGCCCGGTTGTTTTCTGGCATGGAACAGGTTCCAGGGTTCGGGACGCTGTTGTTGGGGATCCCAGCGATGGGTCCGACTGCGGAGGGAAAAAATACGTTCTTTGGAACGAGAGGTCTCTTCATCACGACGGGCGCCTCCAAAGATCACATCGAAATGATGTTTGTTCAGGGCCTGCTTCAGACCTTTGGTCTTGGTGATGTCGGTATGTAACGCGGAACCGTGATCGAAGGGGTTGATGTCGTTGGCCACCGCTTCCGGGTTGGTGTGAATCAGAAGCTCCATGCCGCTGGATTGCGCCAGGACGTCGCGGAACAGATAAATTTCGCGAAAATCCCAGCGGGTATCGATGTGCAGCAGTGGCAACGGTGGCAAGTCTGGGAAAAAGGCCTTGCGTGCCAGATGGAGCAGGACCGAGCTGTCCTTGCCAGCGGAACAAAGCATGACTGGTTTATCCGCTTCCGCGACTGCTTCGCGGAAAATAGAAATGCTTTCTGCTTCCAACTGTTTCAGGTAGGAGGGGATCTTCGGCCTGCATCTCGGGGAGGAGTGCATCAGATCGTGTTTGTGATGATTGGCATGGGAGTTCAAGGCGGTGTCTTCCTTAAAGTAGGGATACCATAGGGCCAACCTGCCGGGGGCTGAAGAGATAGGAGCCGTCTGTCGGACTTGAAAGTTCTATTGTCAAGTAACGATATTTTGAGTAATAATAAAATAATCATAGGCAGTGAAAGGTAACTGTTTTGAAGTAATCGTTCGGATCCCCCGGTTCGGGAATGAATATTGAAAGAAAAAAGGGGTCTGGGGGATTGCCCCCAGGGTTTTGACTTTGCTTTTCACGCGCCCCTTTATCCGAAGCAAGATTCCCGCGAGCTTTTTGCGGGAATCTTGCGCAGGCGCGTGCCTTGGGCGCCCTTTCTTCGCGGTTTTTGC
>JADFZF010000049.1 GCA_015232645.1 Magnetococcales bacterium
CTCTCCAACTGCGTGCTGACCGATTAAGGCTACTTGTGGTGGGAAGATCTGGACAAACCTTGCGATCATGGCATCGACTGGAAAGGTCGCGACTGGAAACCGGGCAAGGAACCTGGTGCCCACGGCAATGCCCGTTTCACCGCACCGGCCAAACAGTGTCCGGTGATTTGTTCGGATTGGGAAAACCCGGAAGGGGTTCCCATCGACATTTTCATCTTTGGTGGCCGTCGTACCAAGGTGATGCCTTTGGTGCATCAGGCCCGGAGCTGGGACCATGGGGTGTTCATGGGCGCCACGGCCGCTTCCGAGCCCACGGCTGCAGCTCTCGACGTGGCTCAGACTCTGCGTCGGGATCCCATGGCTATGTTGCCTTTCTGCGGTTACAATGTGGGTGACTATTGGCAACATTGGTTCGAGATGGGCGACCGTCTGGGTTCCAAGGCCCCGGCGATCTTCTATGTCAACTGGTTCCGCAAGAGCGATGCGGGCAAGTTTTTGTGGCCCGGTTACGGCGACAACGCCCGGGTTCTCAAGTGGATGTGCGAGCGCGTCGAAGGCAAGGTCGGCGCTCGCGAGACGCCGTTGGGATTCATGCCTAATCCCGAAGATTTGGACCTGACCGGACTGGATATCCCCAAGGAAAATCTGGAAGCTGTCCTCAAGGTGGATACGGCGGCGTTCAAGGCCGAATTTGCCGATCTCGACGGTTGGATGGCCAAGATTGGCGACTCTTTGCCCGAACGGATGAAAAAGCAGGTGGCTGAGTACAAGAGCCGTTTCTAATACCGTTTTGGAATGATACGAATGGCCCTGCCTCCCGGGACAACGGGGGCAGGTTGTAGATGGCAGCACTCTTTAAGCTCAATCCGGGGGTTACCGCCCCCGGATTCTTTCTTGAAGGGGGTGTTTTTTTCCATAGCGTTTTTTTGGGCGTCAGGGCGCGGCAGGCGCCGGCGGGTCCGATATCCACTTCCGGGTGAAACGATCGGATTTGACGCACTGACCTACCTGTTAAGGAGAAAATGATGGCTGTTGAACGTACTTTGTCCATGATCAAACCCGATGCGGTGGCCAAGAATGTTATTGGTGAAATCTATGCCCGTTTCGAAAAGGCGGGTCTGCGCATTGTGGCGGCGAAGATGTTGCACTTGTCCCGGGAGCGGGCGGGAGAATTTTATGAGGTGCATCGGGGCAAGAAGTTTTTTGATGAATTGGTGGATTATATGAGTTCGGGTCCCATCATGGTGCAAATTCTTGAGGGTGAGGATGCCATCAAGAAAAACCGTGATGTCATGGGTGCCACCGATCCCAAAAAAGCGGCCCCCGGGACGATCCGTGCCGATTTTGCTTCCGATATCAGTGAAAATGCAGTCCATGGTTCCGATGCCCCGGAAACGGCGGCGGTCGAAATGGCCTTTTTCTTTTCCGCTTTGGAGCGTTGGCCTCGGACCCGTTGAACGCCAGTCTGAAATTGCAGAAGCAAAGATCTTGAGGCTGTTGTTGAAACCCTGATGGGAAGGGGGCAGCCCCTTCCCAGGCCTCTTTCGAAAATGTCAACCATGTATTTGGTACCCATTGGATCCTGTCCGGACCCGACATGAAACTTTGTAGCCAATATTCCTGGTATGGCTTGGAGCTGCTGGAGGGCGAGGAATACGCCACCGGGGATAGTTGGAGAAAGTTGGTGAAAATGGAGGGGAGGTCGTTGTTGTTGTTGCAAAGGGGGGCGTGGTGTGGGGTGCGACAGGACGTGTACGAGTTGGAGGGGTTGGTGGAAGTTGAGGATTGGAAGAATTTGCTCAGTTGAACCATCTGTCGGGGGATGGGTCCGGACCAGGAACCACTATTCCCCGTCGGTTTGGGACGGAACCGGAAGATATTGGTTCTTTTCCGCTACCATTTCGACGTAACTGCTTCTTGGGTGTTCTGCCGGAATTCAGCCCGGGCCCCGCGTCATAATCCCCCTATTTTTCCACAGATTTTTTCAAATACCATGAGTGTGGTTGCCGGTTTTCACCTCCGGCCCGGGCCTTCTCCGCAGGGGCAGGACCTTTCCGTGCCTCCCCTGGGAGGTCGCGATTGGTCATGCCATCCATGGCGGCGATGAGTCGTCGATGGAATCCACGAACCTGGATGCAGGTGAGAAACTGTTTGTGACCGCCTGGATGCCACGACGCAAGGATGTAAGAAAAGATCGCGTTGGTGACGGTTTTGAATGGGATGCGAAAGGGTTTCAGGCCCCCTGGGGATCAAACGATCGGGGGCTCCGCCTCCAGCCTCCTCACTGGGAAGGGGTTATCCCCTTCCCAGACGCATCGGAACGATGGGTAACGACGGTTGGATGGGTGTCAAGATTTATTTGGTTTTGTTTTCCAGCTCCGGCAAATGCCGCAACTCCTTGGCCCGTTCCGGGGAATAACCCAGCTTGTCAAAATCCAGGATTCCCTGTTCGGTGTGACAGTCGCGACATTCCCGTCCCTCTTTTTTGATGCCGTGGTTGACCATGAGGCTGGCCATCTGCCGCATCCAGTGTTTTTCGACATGCTTGAGTTCATCGTTGGCGGTCAGAGGATA
The DNA here is from genome assembly GCA_015232645.1 of Magnetococcales bacterium. Taxonomy (GTDB): domain Bacteria; phylum Pseudomonadota; class Magnetococcia; order Magnetococcales; family UBA8363; genus UBA8363. Next base: position 2,575 of record JADFZF010000049.1, read on the forward strand.
GTCGGTGGACCAAGTCTTGACCCCGAAATAGGTCATGAAGGAGTCCATCATGTACAGTTTGAACGGTTCTTCATACATGCGCCGGACGATGGGACTCTTGATGGCGATTTTCACCGATTTGATGGGATCGCCAGTTTCATAGTAGCTGGCATAGTCGAACGGCAGGATCATGGCACCGAACAACCCCTGATTGCCCATGTCTTCATACATGCGAGCGTTGAAGAGCTTGAACGGGGTGATGCGGCTGATGCCTTTTCTCATTAGAGGCCGGATTTTTTCCTCGACCCATTGCCTGCGGCTTTCGATCTGCTCCGGGGTGAAAGGACTGAGCGGATTGGCCACCTCCTGGACATACTGGTCAACATTGATATCGGGATAGGTTTCCTTTAATTTTTCGGCAGCTTTGCGAATGGCGGCCAGGACATCGGGATCATCGATTTTGACCAATTGGTTCATCAGAGGATTGTAGCGGTTGTCGCCGGTGGGGTTGTCACCCAGGGCATTGGCGAGAAAAGTGCCGTTGCCGTTGAACCACAGATAGGTCATTCCCTTGCCCGGCTTGCCCGATTGGTAGATATCGACGTAGCTGTAAATGCCCTCCTTTTTGTCCCAAATGGGATAGATCCAGTCGCGCAGAACGACGCTATAGTCGGCCAGTTCCTTGATATGGCAGGTTTCACAGGCGAGTCGGGCCACATGACCGTTGAGAATGGCGCGATTCTTGACATCGCGCAGGTGGGGTGAGGCGGTATGACATCCTTCGCAGCTCACCGGCTTCTCGGGCAGGTCGTTGGCCACCAGGTCAACGCCCTGCAGACCGCGGGGAATTTTATGGCCCTGGGGGGTATGACAGTCGAGACAGTTCATGCCGGCGGCGGAGTGGACATCGGTGGCAGGACTGAAGGGGGTGGCACGCTTGGCCCCTTCATGAACAAACCGTTCGTTGATGTTGCCCAGATTTTTCGCCGCACGATTGCCTTCAAAGGCATCGCCGCCCAGGTTGTGCTGGTGACAGTTCAGACAAGAGTCCACCTTGGGTTTGCCGACCGTCAATGCGGAACGCAATGAACGGTCCTGGTTCCAGCGACGGCCATGGGAATCTTCGATGACCACTCGTTGATTCATGTCGTAGATGTCGGCGTGGCAAACCAGGCAGTCGATGCCCTGCTTGGCCGATTCGGGGACATCGCCGATGGGCATCATTTTTTCGGTGGCGGGATGATAGTTGCCGCCGATATGACATTGGCCACACCCTTCGGAGCGCATGACCACCTCACCCTTGGCCGATTCGGGTTTGCTTTTGACCAGTTCCGCCCATCCGGTCCAGGAGAAGGATCCGGGAAGACCGCAGGCGCGATCGATCTTACCCATGGGGATGTTGATCAAGGCCTCTTCACCGTTGACCTCCCGGCCATCGAATCCGAAGGTGGAAAATCCGCGGGAATTCTTCTGGAAGCGAAAATGGACCGTATCGACGACATCATCCAGGGTATTGACCTTGACGATTTCTCCTTTGACGTTGGTCAGGTGCATGTTGGCATGACAACGCAGGCAGGTGGAGGGACCTTCATAGAGGTTGATCCCCGCTTGGCGGAAATATTTGATGTGAGGATAGGGGCTGCCGTCGCGTACCGATTTCAGTTCCATGGCCCGTTCCCGTCGTATCCGTTCGATGAAGGTGTTCCCTTCGTCGGGGACCATCTCGCGTGCCCGCTTGGCGCGGTAGGATTGAGTCAGGTCATCGGCGAGATTGTTGATCTCGCGATCGGTCAATGCTTTGGAGCTGGCGTAGGTGAGAGGCGCGTTGACCACACCGGTGTATTCTTCGAAAAACAGTGGGTAGAACCAAGCCTTCGCCAGCCACGCCACCACTGCGAGCGTGACCAACCCGATCAGGAATTTTTTTTGTTTTATGGTCCTGTTGACCTTGTCACCGGCGTTCATGGTCGTTCTCCTCGTGTAGACTGATGTCTTCCCAACCCGTCACCATTTTTTTCAACTGACTGGTCAAGGTCTCCCCGACCGTCACCAGATAGACATGACCGATGAAGAAGATCCCCAGGGCCACGGCGATCAAGTAATGCATCACGGCCGCAGGCCAAAAGCCGTCCATTCCCAGGATACGGTTTGGCGCCCACTCCGGAACCCAGAGCATGAATCCGGTGACGATCACGGTCGGCAGGACCAGATACATGATGACCAGATAAGTCAACTGTTGCAGGGGATTGAATTTTTGCTCCCAGGTCGGGGGGAACGGGTGATGTTTCCCCAAAAAGATGCCACGGGAATAAAAGTCGGCTTGTTTCATGATCCGATTCAGCCAAAGACGTCGGACGGGTCGATAATGGCGGCTGTTTCCGGAACGCCAGTTGTTCACCACGAACAGGAGAAATCCGGCCGTCAGGCAGAGTCCACTGAGGTTGTGAATGACCCGCGCCATGGCAAACGGGATGAACGGGGTGTGGGGATCGGCAAAATGGAGGCTGATGCCACTCACCAACAACAGGATGAAGAACAGGGCATTGCTCCAGTGCCACAGACGCACCCACAAGGGATAGAGCAGCACCTTTTTTTTCATGACGGTTTCAGGATTCATGGTTCGTTCTCCTCCGCATCGCCAGCCAACGCCCGGCACCGTGCAGCAACACCCCGAGCAACGCCCCTCCCATCCCCAGGATGCCCAGGGCATCCAAGAACGGATGTCTGGTCATACCGATGACGTAGTAATCACTCAGGACGACACCATTGATGAATCCGGCGCGTTGTTCACTTTCGTGCAGGCGATATTTGTAGAGTTTGGTCAGAAGAATGGAATTGCGGCTGTGGCAGGCTTCGCAGGTCCGTTCCGCCCGTGCCGCCGGCTCGATGGCGTGGATGACCGATCCAGGCCTTGGGGTATGACAATCCAGGCAGCGTACCGCCTTGAGGTGCAACGACGCCTTGGGTATGACGGCGTGTTTGCCGGCATTGGTTTCCAGAGTACCGTGACATTTGGAACAGATTCCATTGTCACGTTGCACCACATCCGCCTCGGGTCTGGCAATGTCTTCGAGCCGGCTTTCGTGGGGGTTGTGACAGGAAAAACAATCAAATCCGGGAACGTTTCTTTGGAGGTGGACGCTTTTATTGAATTGGGCGGTAATCCCCACCAGGCGCATCCGTTGAATCAGTTTTTCACCGCGGTGACAATCGCCGCAGGAGTGATGCACCGATGTGGCTGGGGGATGGGGCAGATCGGTCAATTGATTCCGATGGCAGGTGACGCAGGCCTGCCGTCCATGGTCCGAGAGGGCAAACTTGGCGGAATCCACGTGAAGATTTCGCGATTGCCCCGATGTCGGATCCAAATATTGCATCGTTGACATGCCGTGGCAACGAAGGCACCAGGCATTCAACTGAGCCACATCCTGATGTTGGCCGCTGTCTGGCGCGGCCGGGCACGGCATCGCCCACAACAGTAAAACGACAGTCAGCCAGAATCGGCTGTATTCCCGGGTCGTCCCCTTGGTTTCAGGGAACTTCCCCTGGGACATGCCGCTCGCTGAAGACGCCGGTCTGGTCGGCAACTTCCGCAACGCACCCGTTTTCATATCGACCTCCTCCTGTTAATCGCAGTTGCGTCAACCTTCCGCCATGCCTCAGCCGCCCGGTCTGGCACAGGATGACCCGCGCCGGAGTTATTTTTATAAATATACATAGCATCTTCCACGCCAACGCCGTTGTGGAATGGCTTAATAAAATCGAGTTAAAAATAATACAGTTACTTATATACAAATATATCATGTTCAAGCAGAAGTAAAAACGGACGTTCATTTTTTTGGGGCCGTTGAGCATTCGGTCCGGGGAAACGATGGGGCCCATGATAATAACATGCTGAATGTGGGTGAAAATTTTATACAGGAACAATGGCACGGTGTCTCTTGACACAAACTGTTTCATGACACATAGTGTCGCAACTGTGTGGTCGAGTTCAACCCATCGGGCAAACTCTCATGAAAAAGACTGGCCAAAGGATATTATGCGTTGATGATGACCCGAGTGTTCTGTACCTGTTCGAGGTGGTGCTTACCGAGGCCGGATATATCGTGGACAAGGCGGAATCCATCGCCATGGCCACCCAATTGTTGGCGGGACAGTCATTCGATCTGGTGGTATCGGACATCATGCTTGGCGATGCCACCGGTCTGGAGTTGGTGAAACGGGTGCGGCGCACCGATGGCACGACCTACGTCATCCTGGTGACCGGCAACCCGACCCTGGAGACCGCTCAGGAGGCGTTGCACCAGGGGGTGTTCGATTATATCTCCAAACCGGTTTCCCCCAAGACCCTTCTGGAACGGGTCCGCCAGGCCCTGGAGCACAAGGAACTGCGCGACGAGCGTAATTCCATCCAAAAACATCTCAAGGCGATATTTCGCAGTGTCCAGGAAGCCATTATCTCCGTGGACGCCGCTTACATCATCCGCGAACTCAACGACGCGGCCCGGCGCATCTGCGGCTTGTCGGAGGAGGTCATCGGCCAGTCTTTTCTGGAAATCATCCATTGTGAACCGTTACGAGAGCTGGTCACCCGTGTGTTTCAAGAGCGACGCCCGGAGGAACGGGTCGAATTGACCTGTCAAAATGCCGCAGGTAGCCAACAGGTGATTCATGTATCGGTATCGCCGCTCCTGGATGACGGCGATCAGTTCACCGGGGCGGTGGTGGTCATTCTCGATTTTACCCGCATGGCCCGGCTCGAACAGAGCCGGCGCGACCGTAGCCGTTTTCACGGGATGATGGGCCAGAGCGCTTCCATGCGGCGTATTTTCAGTTTGATCGAAGATTTGGCGGTGGTGGAAACCACGGTCCTCATCACCGGCGAGAGCGGTACCGGCAAGGAACTGGTGGCGGAAGCGTTGCATTTTCAGGGTGGACGTGGCAAGGGGCCCCTGGTCAAGGTCAATTGCGCCGGTTTGACCGAAACGCTGCTGGAAAGCGAACTTTTTGGGCACGTCAAGGGGGCCTTTACCGGGGCGTTCCGGGACAAGGTGGGACGTTTTCAGATGGCCAACAATGGTACCCTGTTTCTCGACGAAATCGGTGACATCAGCGCCAACATGCAAACTCGGTTGCTGCGCGTGCTCCAGGAGAAAACCATCGAAAGGGTCGGCGATGGCCACCCCATCCAGGTCAATGTTCGCATCATTGCCGCCACCAATCGCAATCTGATGGATAAGGTGGCCGCCGGCAGCTTCCGCGAAGACTTGTATTATCGTTTGAATGTCGTGGAAATCCAATTGCCGCCATTACGTGAACGCAAGGATGACATCGAACTGTTGACCGGTCAGTTCATTCGGAAATTTTGCGTCAAGTTCAATAAAACCATCGATTCGGTCACCGAGGATGTCATGCAGGCGTTGCACGATTATTCCTGGCCCGGCAATGTTCGCGAGTTGGAACATGTTATCGAACGGGCTTTTGTGATATGCCGCGATCATGTCATCGGTTTGGAACATTTGCCCTCGACCATGCTGGAAGGGAGGATCGCCGCCGTGCCGGCGGGGGCTCATTCCATGAACGAAGACTCGGAACGTTCCCATGTTCTCAAGGTGTTGGAACAGGTGCGTTACAACAAGGGCAAAGCGGCAAAACTTCTTGGAATCAGCCGTAGTACTTTATATCGTAAGCTTGAAAATTTGAAAATACTCTAATCTCCTCCGTGGGTGATTCCGATATACGGCATAACCCCGAATCAACCGCAGCCGAAGTATGGTGAGGAGATAGAGATGAAGGACTTATTGAAAAAAGTGGGCAAGCGTGGCAGGTGCCTGCTGATGGCGGCGGCGATGGCCCCGGCGATGAGCGCCTGTGGTCATGTGGTCGCGGATCCGACCATGTCGCAGATGCCCGTTTATGATATGCCTTCCGCGGCGGTTGTCAGAACCCCTCCCGTCGCGCTCAACGGAGGCGCCGCGGGTGCAGCGACCGGGGTCCCCATGGCGGGGATGATGGCACCGTCGGCGCCCATGGCGGGAGGTGCCTATCCTGGGCGCAACATGATGCAAACGGGCACTGGTGCGGTCATGGCCATGCGGCCCGATGGCTCCATGGTGATTCAACAGTCGCCGATGACCGTACAACATCCATCCATGACCATCCCCCAGCCTCCCATCTGGGTCGGGAATCCGCCGATGCCGATTCCGTCGCCGCCGTTGATCATCAATCAGCCTGCCTTTTCCTACAATCAGTCGGAAATTGTGGTGCATCCACCGAATGTCGAGTTTGTCGAGACCGTGGTGCTGCCGACCCAGGTGATCACGACCCAGCCGGTCATTGCCCTGCCGCCACCGCCACCTGCGCCGGTGGTCATCCCGGAGAAACCCAAGGTCACGCCCAAGCGTCATGTCCCCAAGAAAGTGAAGCCGGTCGCTCCGAAAGAGGATGTGCTGCCGCCCAAGTAATGGTTGCTAGTGGAACGGGTAAGATGGGAGACGCGACCATGGAGAACCAACCTATGCGCTACAAGACACGATTTATTCTGTCGATTCTGGCCGGTCTGCCGTGGTCATGGCAAGGTGCGGATGCGGGGCAGCTCATGGTGCCCCACCAGGACGAGGATCAAGTGGTGGTCTACACCTACCCGGCCAAATTTGCCCATCCCATGGACTATTGGTGGAATCTGAATCCGTCCACCTCGGGGTCATGGGATTATTTTTCACCGGTCGCCGATCCCTATCAACCCATTGTCGTGGAGCAGGGAGCTCCCGGCACCCGTGCTTTGGAAGTTTTGGGCGTCAGTCTGACCAAACTGCCGGCCAGCTACGCCTCGCCGCAGGCGACGGGATCACCGCTCTATCACGGAAGAGGGAACTGAAGAACCGAACTTGTCCGCTCAAAATGAAGGAAAAAAACAATGATAACTATTATTAAAGATCGTCTGTCCCTGCTGGCCGTAACCGCGATGATGGCCGTGAGCCTGGTTGCACCGCAGAAAGTCCATGCCGATGCCGCCACGGCGACCGCCTTGGGAGGCGCGGCCCTGTTTGCTTCGATGACGCATGCCGCCACGCCGATGGGAACTCCGGTGGCGGTACCCGCCTTTCCGCAGGCTTCGGTAGCCCCTCCGGCAGTGGTAACGCCATCGGTGGGATTGATGGTTCCTGGTCTGTCGCCGATTCATCAGCCCACGGTGTATTCCTCGGTGTCGCCGACGGCGGCTCCCGCCCCAGAGATCAAGGCCATGCAACAGGTATCGTTTGCGGTCACGGCCCCGACCATGCCGCCGTTGAACATGCCGAGTTATTCCACCGGACCGCTTCCGGCGCTGCAACCGGCGATGCCGCAGCAACCCGGGGTGCCGCAAGCGGTCGCCCCGCAACCTGCAAGGATGGCCATGCCCGAGACCGGAATGCCGGGGCAGGGCTATCCCATGGTACCGCAGCAAGCCCTGTCCCTGCCGCAACAGGGGATGATGTGGCCACAACAATCTTTGACCCTGCCGCAACAGGGGATGAGTCTGCCGCAGACCGTGTCCTTTTCGCAGCCGGGTCTGAACATGCAGACCGTGTCTCCGCCGCAACAGGGGATGAGTCTGCCGCAGGCCGTGTCGGTACCGCAACAAGGGATGAGTCTGCCGCAGACCGTGTCGGTACCGCAGCAGGGGATGAGTCTGCCGCAGCAAACGGCGATGATGTCTCAAGGAGGGTATGGCGCCAGTATGCCCAACACCAGTTTTGCCTATGCGCGCTAGTATCGGACCGATGTCAGCCTTGGCGGTTCACCGGTCGCTGGGAGGATCCTGACCGCCAGGGTGAACTCATGCAGCAGAAGGGGGAATGATCATGGAATTTCCCGCGATCAGACGAGCGCGACCATCGGTCGCCGCCGTGATTCTGGCAGTGATGTTTCTTGCCATCCCATTGACGTCGGCCGTGGCAGGGAGCGGTACCGTCAAGGTCAGGCCGGATGCCAGACCGGATGAGAGGCCGCTCCGGGAGTTCATCTATTATCCCAATTACGCCCAATCGGCCTATAACTATCAATCCACGGGTGATTTTGCTGCCGTTCCCATGGTGCTGCCGCCGTCGGTGCCGATCATTCAGCAACCTGCGGCGCTGATCGTGCAGGCGCCCCCATTGGGTTCGGGAGCCCCTCCCGGAGGGGGAGTTCGGGCCGCAGCGCCGCCCCCGCCCCCGACAATGGCGGCAGTTTCAGCCCCGGCCATGGTGGGTGGCGGCATGATTCAGGCGGGCAAAAGTTACAGCCTGCACGTCGGCAGTTCCATTGATTCCTCCCATGCCGATCTGCTGCTGCGACAGGTCGGCAGCGCCGGTATTCCGGCCTATCGCCGTCCCATGGCTTACAAGGATCTCACCTGGGAACAGATCCATGCCGGCCCCTTTGACAGCTATGAAAAAGCAAGCCAGGTGGCCAAGCAATTGCAGAAAAAATTTCAGATTCAGGGACGTATCGTTTCCCATTGAGGGTGGTCAGCGGACAGGATGCGCCTCGGGTCAGTTGATCAGGCGCATGACCTGTTTGCGCACATAATCGGGATCGAAATCGGCCAGGTCGCATACAAATTTGAAATGGCTGCCCGCTTCACGGAACCAGTTGCGGGCCGATTCCATTTCCTCGGGGTCCTTGTTGGCCAAGGCATCTTCCACCGCTGTTTCCAGAACGGCGATCCACAGTTTTTGTTCGGGTGTCAATGGCGTATCTTGGGTAAAGGCGTCGAACCTGCTTTTCATGGTGGTTATCCTCGTCGTCATCATGACAGTCGTTGCCAGTTTGGCGGATGAAGGCGTTTCGAATGGGCGGAAGCAGTCTGACTGAACCCGCTCGGATTCGGCATGAGCTGTATTGGTATTACGGTAAGCAAGAAAAACGCCAGGTATCAATAACCCACACTTCACTCCGTCATTAAGACAATGGAAACTCGCCACCTTCTTCAACATTCGTAGCCTTTTTTTTTGTTTTGAGGTACGATAGCCCAAGCTGGTGGAGGCTTGACGAATTATGAACTCCTGCGACGAAGAGGTACCATGCCAATCCATGTCACAACCGACGGCGATTCCGTTACCCTCAGCCTTGAAGAACGTTTCAATTTCGAGATCCATCGGGAGTTTCGGGATACCTATGTCAAATTTCCATCCTCGAGTTTGTTCATCATCGATATGAGCCGGGTGGAATATTTGGACAGTTCCGCCTTGGGGATGATGTTGTTGTTGCGTGAACATGCGGGTGGCGACAAGTCGCGTATCAACATCGTCCGTTGCAAGCCCATGGTCGAACGCATCTTCAAGGTGGCCAATTTCGACCGATTGTTCAATGTTTCTTGATGGGCTGCCAGGGGATGGGCTCCGGTCGGACCCATCCGCCTGCTGTCATCGGGGGTCTCCCTCCTTCCCGTTGCCCGTTCCATCTTCACCGCGAGTCGTCATTCAAATCAAATCAAGATGAGTCCGTGTTTGACCGCTTCTTTTTCATGCCGCGAATGCCTGATTTTTTCATCCATGGCTGGCAGGTGTGATGTCAGGTCCCCGATGGCCGGCCGGGAAGGTGACGGGTGTTATGATCAGTGGTCGAAATGAGCCTGAGCAAAATGAATGGGAGGAGTCTGGAATCAGCCGGCAGCGGGGGAGGATCGAGTCTTCCATCCCCGCTCCAGGTATCTCCATCTTGGCAACCCATGTCGATGTGGTGGCAGCAAAGGCCGTCGCCGCGTGCATTTTTTCGTTGCGCTCCCAAAAGGCTTCGTGATTTCATTTTTTTGCATAGACGTTTGCACGGCATTGCGTGAAACGGAGGGCAGAACGCGGGAGATGTCCCATGTCTCCATGCCATCGTTGCCACGGCGGCAACGATGGCATGGAGACTGTTCAGCCTGTCGGTGCATCCCTCTCCCATCTCGGTTCGTTGGCCGATTGATATTCGATCCCCCCCCTGACCAGAGGCTATTCTTTCACTGCCACCATCGACGAGGTCATACAACGTGAGCAACCATGCCGATATCTTGGGTCCGTTCCTGACCAACAGGTTTGGCGAGCGCTATTTGCCATCCATCAACGGCGAAACCTTTTCCCAGGTTGGTTCCGACAGCTTTTATCAACGTCACTATGGGCCGTTGTTCGACAGCAAGGAGAGCCTCTTTACCATCCTGGGCACCGATGGTGGTTTGCTGTTGCATTGGATCCTCAGCAAGACAGCCCCCCAGGGCACGCGTTTTATTTTTATCGAATTGCCCGAGTTGATCGATTATCTGTCCAAGGAAAGACTCATCCCGGAACGGCTTCCGCCGCATGTTGGCCTCATCACCTTGGATCAATGGCAGGAACAGGCAGGGATTTTTTCCCTGAAGGATTATTTTTATGTCGGCAGAAGCGCTTCCGTTCAATCCTTGGGTGTCGTTGACGGATTTTATTTTCCCTATGTGCAGTTGAATGGCGAGTTTCACAAGATTTCCGGACAGATGGAAATTGAGTTGGGACAAGAGGTCGGTGCCAAGATCTTCATGTTGAGAGGCTTGGAAAATCTGGCGGAAAACCGATGGCCGCTATCGTTGTTGCATGGCGGTTTCGTCGGCAAAACGGCCATTCTCATGGCAGGTGGTCCCTCGCTTGATTCCAGTTTCGAATGGATCCGAACCCATCGCCGGAACATCGTCCTCCTGAGTGTGGCGCGGATCGGCGCCCAGCTCAAGCGGGAGGGCATCGTCCCCGACCTGATTTACGCCATTGATCCTCACGCGATCATTTTTCATCAAAGCAAGGATATTTTATCGTTCGATAAACACTCTCTGCTGGTCAACATGTACCATCTCAACTCCAGGTTGTTGGGTCAGTGGTGTGGGCAGAGCCTCTACATGGGCCCGCTTTTTTCCTGGGCAACACCGCTGAATGTGGACAATCCCGTTTACCCTGGTATCACCGTATCCCACCAAGTGCTGGGTTCGGCCATCAACATGGGGTTTTCCCAGGTGGTATTGTGCGGGTTCGACCTGTGTTTCGACAAGGAAGGTTTCACCCATGCCTCGGGCAGCCAAGAGGTCCGTATCGGACCTTCGTCTCATCGCAGCGATCTTTGGGTCGAGACCAACGGTGGTTGGCTGGCGGAAACCAGTCCGGATTTTTTCAATGCCATTCCCGCCCTGAGTCAGTTGGCGGAAGAGGGAAAACGGCGGGGATGCCGGGTGATCAATCCTGCCAAGGGGTCAGCCAAAATCGGGCACGTCGAACATGTTCCCTGGGAGGAGATCTCCCCGTCCCCCTTGGAAGCCTCATCCATGGACATGTTGAAGGCTCTGATCCCCAAGGAAACCCGGGAAACCCGGATGGCGCACTATGCCGAGGTTGAGAAGGAATTGTTTCGGGTGCGGGGACAGCTGACGAAAATTCAACAATTGACCGCCGAAGCCCGGCAATGCAATCAGGGATTGTTTGGTCGGAAAAACAAACCCATGGATTATAAATTCAAGCTGCGCATGGATGCCATCGAAGCCTCCCTGGATGCCGATTTCGGCGATGTGACCAAACTGGTCAAAAAATGGAACATCATCGATTTTCTCCGTCTCGGCAGTCCCGACAAGGATAAAACCTGGAGCGATGCGGAGATCGAGCGGGCTGGCGAACGGTATTACCAGGTTTATCATGCCAACACCGTGGACCTGATCAAAACCATCGATCTGACCCGGCAAAGAATTCGTACCCGTATGGAAGCCGAAAAGGAGCGGCCAGCTTTCAAATCACTTTTGGCCCAGTGGCAACAGGATGGACAACCAGGACGGGCGCAATGTTTTCTTGACCGACACCAGATGACGCTTGCAAATCTGCCCCCTCCGGTCGCCAAGCTGTTCCATACCGTTCTGGAGGCCTACCATGAATTGCTCCATGCCACCGAGACCGACTACAAGGCCCATTGCGACAAGAATTTGGCTTCACCCACCGCGATTCGTACCAAAGCTCTCTCTCTTTTGCACAAACAGGACTTTGATAAATTAGCCAATTTCATGAATGGTATCCAGAAGAGCGCCATTCCCGACAAGGATCAATTCGTCTTGTTGATTCAAGGATACCTTGCCGACCATGAGCAGGATTATGCAACGGCCCTGGATTGTTTTGGCCGGATCACTCTGGAAAGTTTGATTGGTGAAAGTCTGCGGTGTCTCTTGTCCGTTCATCTGAAACGGAGCGATTTGCCCGCGGCTCTGGCGACTGCGGAAAAATTGGCTGAACTTTCTGCCGTTTTTGTCCCCGCATTGGCTAACCTTCAACGGTTGAACGGGATGATGGCGCAGGCGGCAACGACCTATACCCGATACCTCACCCATGTGCCCAAGGATTTGGCCACTCAGGTCCGTTTGGGAATGCTGTACGCCGAGATGGGGGAAAATGCCCTGGCGGTGGCCGTATTCGAGGATATTTTGCGCAAGGACCCCGACAACAAGGCGGCACGGTTGTATCTGGATGGGGGAGGATGACGAATCGTAGGGCGATGAGGAACGGGAGACCCTGGGGCGAGGTCGAACAATTTTGATCTTTGTTGCCCTGTGGTGCCGAGCGCCACAAAGGGAAGCATTTTTTTTTTCGGTCCCTGGCGTTGACCGGTTCACCCGTGAGCCTCCAGGTCGTATGGACATGCGGAAGTGGCGAAAACAATTGGCCTGGGCGGGAGTCTGTCTCTTTGTGGGAGGGGGCGTTGGGTCCTGGAGCCTGCCTCGGGTCCCTGACGTGACTGAAGTCCGCGCCAACTGGCAACCCAGCGATGGAATTCTGTTGGACCGCCATGGCGACAGGCTGCACGAAATGAGGGTATCGCTGCAGGGTCGGCGTTTGGCCTGGGTGGCGCTTGAAGAGGTCTCTCCCGTGGCCTTGGCCACGCTGGTGCATGCCGAGGATCGACGTTTTTGGGAACATCATGGGATCGACTGGCGGGCAATCGCCGCCAGTCTGTGGGGACGCCTGAGCGGCCGGGGATCTCGGGGAGCATCGACCATCACCATGCAATTGGCGGGACTTCTCATCCCGACCACGGCAGGCCGTTCGGGCAATCGCACTCTGGCGCAAAAGTGGGGTCAAATCCGGGTCGCCTGGCAATTGGAAAACCGTTGGCGCAAGCAGGATATTCTCGAAGCCTGGTTGAATCGGGTCAGCTTTCGGGGAGAACTCGAAGGCATTGGCGCTGCGGCACGGGGTCTGTTTGCCAAAGGGGTTGGTGGGCTGACCGCCAGCGAGGGGGTGATCTTATCGGCCTTGTTGCGTTCCCCCAACGCCGATATCGACAGTGTGGTCGTCCGATCCTGCTCCCTGGCGCGCCGGGTGGCGGCGAGGCTGGCCTGCCCGCAACTCAAACAGGAGGTGCAAGCGGCCCTGCAAAGGGAAAGATGGATCGGTCCCGTCGTGGCCGAGGCGCCACAGTTGGCGCGTTGGTTGTTGCGTGGTGATCGCGGCGAGGTCATGGCCACCACCATCGACGGCCCCTTGCAACATTTCGTCCGCGAGTTGATGAACAGCTCCATGGCCCAATTGGAGCGACAAAATGTCCATAACAGTGCCGCCTTGGTGGTGGATAACAGCCATGGCGATGTCCTGGCCTATGTCGGCAACCATCCTGGCCATGAGAGCATCAGCCAGGTCGATGGTATCAGAGCCTTGCGTCAGGCAGGCTCAACGTTAAAACCATTTATTTATGAACTCGCCATAGAAAAACAATGGCTGACCGCCGCTTCGCTCCTGGAGGACGCCCCATTGGATATCGTCACTCCCGGGGGGCTGTACGTCCCACGTAATTATGAAGACGATTTTAAAGGTTGGGTCAGCGTGCGCACCGCCCTGGCCTCCTCTTTGAATGTCCCGGCGGTCAAAACGTTGCTGCTTGTCGGTTTTGATCCGGCGGTACAACGGCTGCGGCATCTGGGATTCCGGGGGCTCATCCAGGAGGGCGACTATTATGGCCCTGCTCTGGCGCTCGGATCGGTGGAGGTCAGCCTGTGGCAGTTGGTTCATGCCTATCGGGCTCTCGCCAATGGTGGCCTGGTCACCCCGCTGCGCGTCCGTCCGCAAGAGACTCCGTTGCCTCCGGAACGAATCATGTCGGCCCCGGCGGTCTTCATTATTGGTGATATTTTGTCTGATCCTTCCGCCAGGGCATTGACCTTTGGCCTGGATAATCCGTTGACCCTGCCTTTCTGGGGGGCGGTCAAGACCGGGACGTCCAAAGGGATGCGGGATAATTGGTGTATCGGTTACGATCGTCGATGGACCGTTGGCGTCTGGGTGGGCAATTTTTCTGGAGATGCCATGCATGACGTGTCGGGCATAACTGGGGCTGCACCGATCTGGCAGGCCATCATGATGCGCCTGGGTCATGGTCAGGGAGAGCCTGAATCCCCTCAACAGTTGTCACGAAAACAGATCGTCTTTGTTGGTCATGAAGAAGTCCCTCGGGGGGAATGGTTTTTGAGGGGCACCGAAATGGAGCGGGTAGATAGGATTCGCAGCCGGGAAACTGGCAGCCGCATTGTTTATCCCGAGACTGGAGTGATCATGGCATTGGATCCTGATATTCCCCGCGGTCGCGAGCGGGTTCGTTTTCGCATGGAGCCGGAGAGTGGCGCTTACCGTTGGCGTCTTGATGGTCGGGAGATGGACAGGGGGGGAGAGGGGTGGATGCCAATCGCTGGCCGACATCGTCTGGAATTGTTGGATGATCGCGGGCGGGTGATGGATCATTCCTTGTTTGAAGTCCGAGGACATCGTTGAGTTTGATTCAAGTTTTTGTGGAGGGAGCGTGAACGGTCAGGAGTCACTCTACCGAACCTTCTGGTTCGGAATGATTAAAAAAAAAAGGGGGGCTGGGGGATTGCCCCCATAAGCGTTAAATTTCGCATAGACAGCGGATATCCTGTCGCCTTCCTGCTCTTGGTGTATCT
>JADFZF010000004.1 GCA_015232645.1 Magnetococcales bacterium
AATGTACCGGTGCAGAAGGTGCTGCGGGAGTTTCGCGTGGAGGATTCAGCAGGGTATTCCGTCGGACAGACATTGACGGTGGAGCAATTTACCGTGGATGGGCATGTGGATGTGACCGGCAGAGGGATCGGCAAGGGGTTTGCCGGAGTGATGAAACGGTGGGGCTTTGCTGGTGGCAATGCGACCCATGGTGCTCATCGAATTCACCGTTCGCCGGGGTCGATCGGGCAGAATCAGTCCCCGGGTCGGGTGTTTCGCAACAAGAAAATGGCGGGTCATATGGGTGACGGTACGGTCACCATGCAAAATTTGAAAGTGGCGGCGGTAGACCTTGAAAACAATTTGCTGGTGATCAAGGGGAGCATACCAGGTTCCAAAGGATCGGTTGTTCTGATACGGCATGCGGTAAAGAAAACCTGAAATTGATCGTGAATACTGAGGATACGATGGAATTTTCCCTCAAAGATAACCAAAACAATCATCTGAGGACCATAGAGCTGTCGGAAGTGCTTTTTGGCCGGGAGGTTCGTGGTGATCTTCTGGCGCGGATGGTCAACTATCAGTTGGCGAAGCGACGCTCAGGGACCGCCTCGACCAAAGGGCGTTCCCAGGTCCGCGGCGGTGGGCGCAAGCCATACAGACAGAAGGGGACCGGAAATGCTCGGCAAGGTACCATACGGGCACCGCATTTTCGCACTGGCGGTATTGTGTTTGGTCCGTTGCCGCGCAGCTATGCCCATAAGATGGACAAGAAGGAGCGGCGATTGGCGCTGATGACGGCATTATCGGCCAAGCGGGCTGCGGAAGAGATGGTCGTTGTGGACGCCTTGGGAGTGGCGGAGATCAAAACCAAGGCGATGAAGGCGGTGTTGAAGGCATTGGGTGCAGAGTCATCGGCCCTGATCGTCGTAGCGCAGGAGGATCGCAACGTGGAGTTGTCGGCGCGAAATCTGCCCGGGATCAAGGTCCTGCGTTTGGAAGGGATCAACACCTACGATTTGCTGGCGCACGAAAAGGTTATCATCACTGAAGAAGCTGTGAAAAAGTTGGAGGAGAGGTTGGCGTGAGCGATCCGTATACCCTGTACACCATCCTGGAGGCTCCAAGGATCACCGAAAAGTCAACCCACTGTCAGGAGGTCGGCAATCAGGTGATTTTTGAAGTGCAGCGGGAGGCCAACAAGGCCCAGATTAAAGCCGCGGTGGAGAAATTGTTTGAAGTTAAGGTCGTTGGCGTTCAGACCGTCAACGTCAAGGGGAAAGTGAAAAGGTTTGGCAGGACAATGGGACGGCGCAAGGATTGGAAAAAGGCGATTGTCCGGTTGGAAGCGGGTCAGACCATCGACTTTTTCCAGACGAAATGAGGCCAAAGAACTTGATGAAGGCGCCGGAGTATAGGTCATGGCACTGAGGACTTACAAACCAACATCGAACGGTAGACGCGGTCTGGTCACCGTAGACTATTCGGAGCTTTCGAAGGTCGAGCCCGAGAGTACGCTGCTGCACGGTATGAGGAGCAAAGGAGGGCGTAATTCTCAAGGGCGGCTGACGGTTCGCTACCAGGGGGGGGGGCACAAACGGCGGTATCGTGAGATCGATTTTCGTCGGAACAAGCCTGGAGTACCAGCCAAAGTAGCGACCATCGAGTACGATCCGAATCGGACGGCGTTCATCGCGCTTTTGCACTATGCAGATGGTGAGAAGCGTTATATTCTGGCGCCGCAGCGGTTGAAGACAGGAGATGAGGTGGTGTCGGGCGACCAGGTGGATGTCAAGCCAGGTAACGCCATGCCGCTGCGCGGGATGCCTATCGGGACGATTGTGCATAATGTGGAAATGAAACCGGGCAAGGGGGGGCAGATTGGCCGGTCAGCAGGCAACTCCATACAGTTGATGGGTAAGGAAGGGAAGTATGCCCAACTGAAACTGCCATCTGGGGAAATGCGGATGGTACTGTTGGACTGTATGGCGACAGTCGGGTTGGTTTCCAATCCTGACCACGGCAATATCAAGATTGGCAAGGCGGGACGGAAGCGGTGGCTGGGAGTGAGGCCGCATGTACGTGGTGTGGCGATGAATCCAGTGGATCACCCGCATGGTGGTGGTGAAGGTCGGACATCGGGAGGACGGCATCCGTGCACCCCGTGGGGCGTACCGACCAAGGGAAAAAAGACCCGTGGCAAAGGAAAGAATTCAGACCGTCTGATCATGAGGCGGCGCAAATAGTCTCTGGCGGAAGGGATCAGGATTTGCCGGAAGTCGGAATTTCATGGTTTATTGAACAAGGGGTGACAGGTGTCTCGGTCAATCAAGAAAGGTCCTTTTTTTGACGAATATCTTCTCAAGAAGGTGCAACATCTTCGCACCGAAGGACGCAAGGAGCTGATTAAAACATGGTCACGCCGGTCAACGATTATCCCTGATTTTGTGGGGTTTACGTTTGGTGTTCACAATGGCAGAAAATTTGTGCCGGTGCTGGTGACGGAGAACATGGTCGGTCACAAGCTTGGTGAGTTCAGTCCGACGCGGACTTATCATGGACACACTGCCGACAAGAAGGCGGGCAGGTAGTATTGAGGGAGTGGCGATGGAAGCGATAGCCAAAACGAGGAACCTCAGGGTTGCCCCGACCAGAATCCAGCTCGTCATTGATCAAATACGCGGCAAGGATGTACAGTCGGCTTTGAATGTGTTGGAGTTTTCAAAGAAGCGAGTAGCGAAGGCGGTGAAGGAGACGTTGAAGTCGGCCATCGCCAACGCCGAGAACAACCACGGTTTGGACGTGGATACGCTGTATGTATCTCGGGCCCATGTGGATCAAGGACCGATGTTGAAAAGGTTTTTGCCACGAGCGCGGGGACGGGCTTCAAGGATCTTGAAACGGACATCGCATCTGACAGTCGGGGTGCAGGAACGGGAATAGTCAGTTCACTTGGTGCCCGGTCGAGGGTATGAAAAATGGCCTGATAGGCCAAATTTGCTGGAGAGAATACTAATGGGGCAAAAGGTTCATCCCACCGGATTCAGGCTGGGTATCACAAAAACCTGGGACAATCGTTGGTATGCTGACAAGGAGTATGCCAAACTGCTTCTGGAGGATGATAAACTCAGGACGTGGCTGAAGAAGCGTCTTGAGCATGCAAGCGTCTCCAAGATTGTCATTGAGCGGCCGGCCAAGAAGGCACGAATCAACATACATTCGGCGCGGCCGGGAATCATCATAGGCAAGAAAGGGACCGACATTGAAAAGTTGAAGGAAGACTTGCGCAAGATTGCCGACACCGAGGTTCAGATCAACATTGTCGAGGTGCGCAAACCGGAAGCCGAGGCGCAGCTGATCGCCGAGAATGTGGCGCAACAGTTGGTGAGGCGGGTGGCGTTTCGCCGGGCGATGAAGCGGGCGGTGACATCGGCGATGCGTCTGGGTGCGCAGGGGATACGGATCAACTGTTCCGGTCGTCTGGGAGGTGGAGAGATTGCCAGGACCGAGTGGTATCGTGAAGGACGGGTGCCGTTGCATACCTTGCGCGCTGATATCGACTATGGTTTTGCCTCCGCGTTGACGACCTATGGAATTATAGGCGTCAAGGTCTGGGTATTCAAAGGTGAAGTGATTGAAAAGGAAAAATAGGGAATTGGGAGTCGGAGGTTGACTCTTGTCGGCAGAGTGAAGGTATTGCCCCTCCGGGGAGCAGACCGGGAGAAGGTGGTTTTCAATGTTGTTACAACCGAGAAAGACCAAATACAGGAAAGCCCACAAGGGTCGTGTTCACGGCTTGGCCTACAAGTGTTCCGAGCTGAATTTTGGACAATATGGGCTTAAGGCATTGACAGCGGGACGGTTGACAGCCCGCCAGATTGAGGCGGGACGAAGGGCGATGACCCGCCATATCAAGAGGGGCGGAAGGATATGGATCCGTATGTTTCCCAACATCCCTGTTTCAAAGAAGCCGGCAGAGGTCAGACAAGGGAAAGGGAAGGGGAACCCGGAGTTTTGGATAGCGCGGGTGAAAGCTGGGCGGATTCTGTATGAGATGGAAGGGGTTACGGAAGCCCTGGCCCACGAGGCCATGTCGCGAGCGGCGGCGAAGCTCCCGGTGCCAACCAAGTTTGTCGTGCGTGGGAGAATAGGCTGATGAAGGCGTCGAAGATACGCGAGCTAAGTGCCGCGGAGCTGGAAGGGAATCTCAAGGGCCTGTACCAGGAAGCGTTCAAGCTGCGTTTCCGCAGCGCGGTGTCGCAACTGGAAAACACCTCCTTGATCAGGAAGGTACGTCGGGATATAGCAAGGATCAAGACCATTGCAGGCGAAAAGGGCCGGTCCGAGGGGAAGGAGGTTTAAGTATGCCACCACGGGTTCTTCAGGGAGTTGTTGTCAGTGACAAGATGGACAAGACCGTCGTGGTACTGGTGGAGAGGCGTGTACGGCATCCCTTGTACGGCAAGATCATACGGCGTTCGAAAAAATACAAAGCCCACGATCCGGAAAATCGGTATGCGGTAGGAGACACGGTCAAGATTCGCGAGTGTCCGCCGATCAGCAAGGATAAGCATTGGCTGGTGATTGAGGAGGCTGTGGCATGATTCAAGTGCAGACAATGCTGGATGTTGCGGACAACTCAGGAGCCAAGAAAGTCCAGTGCATCAAAGTATTGGGTGGGTCGAAAAGACGCTACGCCAGGGTGGGTGATGTCATCACGGTGGCGATCAAATCCGCCATACCGCGCGGCAAGGTACAGAAGGGTGAAGTGGCGCAAGCAGTGGTAGTCCGGACCAAAAAGGCGATCATCCGCGAGGATGGTAGCTATATTCGCTTCGACAGCAACGCTGCGGTACTGATCAACAAGCAGGGCGAACCCATCGGCACACGCATCTTTGGACCGGTGACCCGGGAACTGCGGAGCAAGAACTATATGAAGATTGTGTCTCTGGCTCCAGAGGTCATATAAGGTCTGGTGGAGTTCGAGTTAGAGCGAGAATGAAGTCAAGCAGGGGATCATCGGTCGAAGGCCTTAGGGTGTGGCGGGGAGTTTCTCCTGCCGTGCCGGTAGACATAGAGCAGACGGCGGGGTGGATGGGATGAACAAGGGAAGCAAAACCCGATTGAAAAAAGGCGATCAAGTTATCGTTTTGTCGGGCAAGGACAAGGGTAAACGGGGTCGGATTCTGAAGGTATTGCCCAAAGAGGATGCGGTTTTGGTCGAGAGGATCAACCTAGTCAAGAGGCATACCAAACAGAGTAAGACCGACGCAGCCGGAATTGTGGAGAAGGAAGCGCCGATTCACAAGTCCAACGTCATGTTCTATGACCCGATTGCAGGCAGAGGGACAAAGATCAAGATGAAGGTGTTGGAGGACGGCAAGCGGATACGCATTTCCAGCAGGACAGGTGAAGCCGTTTAGGCGGGAAGAAGCGCCGCGGAAGTTAATGAGCAATATGCAGCCGGGAAAGTGACTGATGGCCAGGTTGAAGGAACACTATCGAAAGAAGGTCGCGTCGGATCTGATCAAGGAATTCGGATACAAGAATCCCATGCAGGTTCCCCGCCTAGAAAAGATTGTGCTCAACATGGGGGTGGGCGAGGCGATCGGAGACCGTAATGCCCTGAACGGGGCAGTGAGCGACATGACAGCCATCGCTGGGCAAAAGCCAGTGATCACCCTCGCCAAGCGTTCGGTGGCAGGTTTCAAGTTGCGGGAGGGGCAGCCGATCGGCTGCCGGGTGACGCTACGGGCGGATCGGATGTACGAGTTTTTGGATCGATTGATCAACGCTGCTTTGCCGAGGGTGCGGGACTTTCGCGGGGTTTCTGGCAAGTCGTTCGATGGCAGAGGAAACTTTGCCATGGGAGTCAAGGAGCAGATCATTTTTCCCGAGATCGATTATGACAAGGTGGATGCAGTACGAGGCATGGATGTCATTATTGTGACCACCGCCAAAACGGACGCGGAGGCCAAGGCCCTGCTTCGAGGATTCAACATGCCGTTTGTAAATTGACAGGTTAGGAAGCCGAGGTCTTATGGCCAAGAAATCGATGGTGGAAAAGTGGAAGCGTAAACCGAAGTTTGCGGTAAGGGCTTACAACCGCTGCGCCCGTTGCGGGCGTTCCCGGGGCTACTATCGCAAGTTTTCGCTATGCCGGCTTTGTTTGCGTTCCATGGCCTTGAGGGGAGAGGTTCCTGGAGTAGTCAAGGCCTCCTGGTAGGGCATAGAGCAATTGTTAGGGCCGTACAGGCCCGAAAGTTGTCGCAAAGAAATCATCAAGACAATTGGAGTGGTATCGATGGGAATGACCGACCCAGTCAGTGACATGTTGACCCGGATACGCAATGCGCAGATGGCGGGAAAGAAGTATGTTGATATTCCGGCGTCGCGGATCAAACTGCGTATCGGAGAGATCCTGGCTGCGGAAGGTTACGTAGCCGGTATCGAAAGGTCGGAGGAGATCGGAGAGAGAAACTTCAGGCTTGTTCTCAAGTATCACTCAGGGCGTCCGGTGATCGAAGAGATCACGCGAGTTTCGCGTCCCGGACGGCGGCACTATGTAAGACATGATAAATTACCCCGGATTTATCAGGGGTTGGGAGTGGCCATTGTTTCGACAAGCAAGGGTGTCATGACGGGCAAGGATGCGGGCAAACAGGGTGTGGGTGGGGAATTGCTTTGTACCGTGTTTTGATGTGCCGGAAGCTGATATAACAGTTAAGGAAGCCATCACGATGTCGAGAATTGGAAAAAAGCCGGTTCCGGTCCCTCAAGGGGTTGATGTCAAGATCCAGAATCAGAGTGTTGAGGTCAAGGGGAAGCTGGGCATACTGAAATGCGAGTTTCGACCGGAGGTTGAGATCCACAGGGATGGAGAAGCCTTGTTGCTGACCGTCAAGAGTCATGAAAGGAAAGCGGTGGCGGTATGGGGGCTATCGCGGTCGCTGTTGAGCAACATGGTCAAGGGGGTTTCTGAAGGATTTACCAAGGTATTGGAAATTCAGGGAGTAGGATATCGCGCCGCCGTGACAGGGAACCTCATCCAGCTTAGCCTGGGATACTCGCACCCAGTGGAGTTGAAGCTGCCGGAGGGGGTAACCGCCAAAGTTGAAAAGAACACGGTGATCACCTTTTCGGGAATAGACAAGCAGAGGCTGGGACAGATTTGTGCAGAGGTACGCGAACTTCGGCCCCCTGAGCCGTACAAGGGCAAGGGTATTCGCTATGTTGGCGAGTATGTACTGCGCAAGGAAGGCAAGAAGAAGTAGTAACCTTAAGAGGGTAAAGCGATGGCAAAGGAACGGCATCAGGCCAGGTGGAGACGGAGTCGGAGGATTCGTAACCGGATTGGTCATGTGCGCAAAGATCGGCTCAGGCTGTCGGTATTTCGCAGTGGGACCAATATTTATGCTCAGATTATCGACGACACCAAAGGGGAGACGCTGGTAGCCGCCTCGACTCTGGAGAAGGAGATCAGGGAAGGTCTCAAGAGCTGCGGGAACGTTGAAGCGGCGGCGGTCGTAGGCAAGGTCTTGGCTGGGAAGGCACTAGAAGCGAGCATCAAGCGAGTCGTGTTTGATCGAGGTGGTTATCTATACCACGGACGCGTCAAGGCACTCGCTGAGGCAGCGCGGGAGGCGGGGTTGGAGTTTTAGGCTGACCCGAAGGTGCTGACCTTGAGAAGCGTGCCATCAGAATTCGGTTATGGACGAACAGGGTCCTGATTGACTGAACATAAAAATTGATCTAGGTGAAACGATGTCGAAACCCCGCCGAGCCTCAGCAGAGGAAAAAGTAGAAAACTGGCAGACTGATGACCTGATTGAAAAACTTGTCGCCATCAAACGGACGGCCAAAGTGGTCAAAGGTGGAAGTCGCTTCAATTTTTCGGCGATTGTTGTCGTTGGGGATGGTAAAGGAAAAGTGGGGTATGGGTTGGGCAAGGCCAAAGAGGTGCCAGAGTCGATTCGTAAGGCCACCGAGCAGGCGCGTAAAAATATGAAAAAGATGCCGGTCAAGGATGGCCGGACCCTATTCCATGAGGTCCAGGGAAGGTATGGAGCGGGTCGAGTGGTTTTACGGCCAGCGGCGGAGGGTACGGGAATCATCGCCGGAGGAGCGATGCGCCCCATTTTTGAGGCGGTCGGTCTGACCGATGTCCTGGCCAAGTCGTTAGGCACATCCAACCCGCACAATTTGATCAAGGCGACCTTTCATGCCTTGGAGTCGACCCGATCTCCGGCGATGATAGCGGCCAAACGAGGTTTATCGGTTGAGGCTTTATAGACGAATCGGAAGGCGGGGCGGCTTAGAAAGTGGAGCGAAGGAGCAAGAGTTCATGTCTGGGACCATCAGGATTCGCAAAATCGGATCGATCATCGGTAGGCCGGAGAAACATCGAAAGGTGATGGAGTCTTTGGGTCTGAGGAAGATGGGACAGGAGAGGGTTCTGCCTGACAACCCTGCGGTTCGAGGGATGATCAAGAAGGTCCCACACTTGGTGCAGGTATTGGAAGAGTAGAAGGTGCTCAAGCGATGAAACTGAACGAACTTCCCCCGAGGCAGGCTGATCGCAAGCAGGCGAAGCGAGTGGCTCGTGGATTGGGATGTGGGACCGGGAAAACGGCAGGCCGCGGTGTTAAAGGGCAAAAGGCCAGGGCAGGAGGTTACCATAAGGTCGGGTTTGAAGGGGGACAGATGCCCTTACAGAGGCGGCTGCCCAAAGGAGGTTTCAAGAATCCCTTCCGCAAAGAATATGTGACCGTAAGCGTCGGTGATTTCGAGATTTTTGAAGCGAACGCCGAAGTACGGCTGGAGGATTTACAGGCGAAGGGATTGGTTCGAAAAAATTTGAAATCGGGGGTCAAGCTCCTGGCGGATGGGGAACTGACCAAGCCGTTGCAGATTCACGTCGCACGGGCGTCTGGAAGTGCGGTAGCCAAAGTTGAGGCCGTTGGGGGGAAAGTGCATACCGCTGAAGAAAAAAAGGATAGGTAGCGACCTTCAATGGCTACGACGGAAGCACAATCGCCATTTGCTGGATTGGCCAAT
Organism: Magnetococcales bacterium; assembly: GCA_015232645.1. GTDB lineage: Bacteria > Pseudomonadota > Magnetococcia > Magnetococcales > UBA8363 > UBA8363. The sequence continues at coordinate 9,037 of JADFZF010000004.1, forward strand.
TTAGGGCAGATCCCCGAGCTGCGTAAACGGATCATGTTCACTTTGGGGATGCTGATTGTTTATCGAATAGGAGCCCATGTACCGACCCCTGGGATCGACCCAGCAGCATTGAGTGTATTTTTTGCCCGGCAGGAAGGGACGCTGCTGGGAATGTTCAACATGTTTTCCGGTGGTGCGTTGTCGCGGCTGACGGTATTTGCCTTAGGGATCATGCCTTACATTTCGTCGTCGATCATCTTGCAGTTGATGACGTCGGTATTTCCCAAGTTGGAGGCGATCAAAAAAGAAGGTGAGTCCGGGCGTAGGAAGATCAACCAATACACCCGATACGGGACGGTTGTTCTGTCGATTTTTCAAGGTTTCGGAATTGCGTATGGTTTGGAGTCGATGCAGGCAGGTGGGATGAGTGTTGTGATCGAACCGGGGTGGTCGTTCAGAATGATGACGGTGATCACTCTGACGTCTGGAACCGCCTTTATCATGTGGGTCGGGGAGCAGATCACATCGCGTGGAATTGGCAACGGGATTTCGCTGATCATTTTTTCAGGTATTGTCGCCAACCTTCCAATCGCCCTGATGAAAACCCTGCAGCTGGCACGGACGGGTGATCTGCAGCCGCTGTTTGTTTTGTTTTTGATCATCATGGCCTTTGGCGTAACCGCCTTTATTATCTTTATGGAGCAGGCGCAGCGACGGATTACAGTGCAATATGCTCGTCGGCAGGTCAGTGGCAGGAGGATGGTCGGTGGGGAGAGTTCACATCTCCCGCTCAAACTGAACACATCCGGGGTGATACCGCCCATTTTTGCGAGTTCTATCATCTTGTTTCCGGTGACGTTGGCCAACTTTGCCCCCTGGCCCCAGGTCAAGGCGATTGCAGGGTATTTTTCTCCGGGACAGTGGGCCTACATGGTCGTGTATGCGCTGGCTATTGTGTTTTTCGCCTTTTTTTATACGGCTATTGTGTTTAATCCCGAAGAGACTGCTGACAATCTAAGGAAATATGGGGGATTTGTTCCCGGTATACGTCCTGGAGCCAAGACCGCGGAACATCTGGACAGTATTCTAACCCGGTTGACGTTGATTGGGGCGGTGTATGTAGCGGCTGTATGCCTGTTGCCGGAGATCCTGATTTCCAACTACAATGTGCCGTTCTATTTTGGAGGCACCTCCATGCTGATTGTTGTTGGGGTCACCATGGACACGGCAGCACAGATTCAATCCTTTTTGATCAGCAGACAGTATGAGGGCCTTATGAAGAAGGCCAAGATCAGGGGACGCAGGGGCTGAAGGGGTTGATGACAATTAAGAATTGTTAGCAAACCGGAGGGGCTTATGAAGGTCAGGGCATCGGTCAAGAAGATATGCAAGGATTGCAAGATGATCAAAAGAAAAGGCGTACAACGGGTCATCTGTACCAAGAGTCCCAAGCACAAGCAACGGCAGGGATAATATTGGATAGGATTTGTAAAAGCATATAATTTGGAGGCTTAAAGGTGGCTCGTATCGCTGGTGTCAACATTCCCGTCAATAAGCGACTTGTCGTAGCACTGACGTACATTTACGGTATCGGCCGCCAGTCTGCCGAAGAGATCATGGCCAAGGCTGGGATCGATCAGGCGACGCGTACCAAGGATCTGTCTGAGTCTGAGGTAGCCAAGATCAGGAGTGTCATTGATGAGGGCTACCAGGTAGAGGGTGATCTGCGACGACAGATTGCCATGAACACCAAACGTCTCATGGACCTGGGTTGCTACCGGGGATTGCGTCATCGGCGTGGGCTGCCTGTCCGCGGACAGAGAACCCACACCAATGCCAGGACACGCAAAGGCCCGCGCAAGGCGATCGCCGGCAAGGTACGCTGAGCCAGCAAACCATTCTGGGACGCCCTGATGGTCGTTGATCTTGGGGGAGACTGGAGAAACAGGCCATCTGGAGCGAGAATACCAGGAGCCTGGATGTTAAAAATGAGCGAACGGTGCAGATAAAAGTTTTGTCTGGAAGGAGACGACATGGCGAAAGGGCAGAAGACCAAAGGCAAGAAGAAGGAGAAAAAAAATATCGCCTCCGGGATTGCCTATATTCGGTCAACATTCAACAACACCCTTATCACCATCACGGATACACTGGGTAACGTGATATCCTGGGGTTCGGCGGGCTCTCAAGGCTTCAAAGGATCTAGGAAGTCGACTCCATTTGCCGCCCAGATGGCTGCCGAGGATGCCGGGCGCCGTGCCCAGGAACATGGAATGAAAAACTTGGAAGTACGTTTGAAAGGTCCAGGTTCTGGACGGGAATCGGCCTTGAGGGCGTTGGCGAGCATCGGGTTTGCGATATCTCTGGTGCAAGATGTCACCCCTATCCCGCATAATGGCTGCAGACCGCCAAAGCGACGTCGTGTTTGATCTACATTCAATGATCTGAGCAGGGGAACAGGAAGAAACATGTCCCGATATTTCGGTTCCAAATGCCGTATGTGCCGGCGCGAAAGCACAAAGCTTTTCCTTAAAGGGGAGAAGTGTTTTTCTGACAAATGCGCCATCGAAAAGAGGAATTATCCCCCAGGCATGCATGGGCAGAGGCGGAGGAAAGTGTCTGACTATGGCATGCATTTGCGGGAGAAGCAGAAGATCAAGCGTTCCTACGGGCTTTTGGAGTCGCAGTTTCGAAATTACTTTGCCAAAGCCGAGAGAATGAAGGGGGTGACAGGGGAAAACCTGTTGATACTCCTGGAGCGGCGTTTGGACAATGTGGTGTACCGGCTGGGATTTTCTGCTTCGCGATCTGAGGCCAGACAGATAGTCACCCACAAACAGATTGTGGTTAATGACAGGGTTGTCAACCTCCCTTCCTTTTTGGTACGGCCCGGCGACAAGATTGAGGTTCGGGGGAAGGCCAAGACCCATTTGCGCATCAAGGGGGCTGTCGAGACTGCCCATAAGAGTCAGGCGGTTCCTTGGATGGAAGTAGACACGGCGGGGTTGTCCGGGAGATTTTTGTCTTATCCTGACCGATCCGACCTGCCCGCAGAATATAACGAAAACCTGATCGTCGAACTCTATTCCAAATAATAACACGCAGGGGGCGACGGATGCATCGGAATTGGACGGAATTAATAAAGCCTCGGAAGGTGGAGCTGGTCAGCGAAGGAGATGCGCAACGTAAAGCGACGCTTGTCGCCGAGCCTTTGGAAAGAGGTTTTGGGACCACTCTGGGGAATGCCCTGAGAAGAGTCCTGTTGTCGTCGCTGCAGGGAGCAGCGGTCTCGTCGGTTCGCATCGAAGGAGTTCTTCACGAATTCTCTAGTATTCCTGGAGTCATGGAGGACGTTACTGAGATCATATTGAATTTGAAAGAATTAGCCATTCGTGTCAGCGGGGCTGGGACCAGAAAAATGCGGCTGTTTGCCGACAAGGAAGGTGCTGTCACCGCTGGAATGATTGAGGCGGGTCCAGACATTGAGATTCTCAATCCCAAGCACCATATCGCCACTCTCAACAAGAGCGGCAAGCTGGACATGATCATGACAGTCACCACCGGCAAGGGCTATTTGCGTGCAGCCCAGGGTGGGGAGGATGACACTCCCTCGCCGATTGGTGAGATCCCTATGGATTGCAGCTACAATCCGGTGAAAAAGGTCTCCTACAAGGTAGAGAATGCCCGTGTGGGACAGCAGACGGATCACGACAAGCTGATCATCGACATAGAAACCAATGGAGTCGTCGCCCCTGAGGACGCATTGGCGCTCTCAGCCAAGATTCTTCAGGATCAATTGAGCTTGTTCATCAATTTTGATGACGTTCCAGTGCATGAACAGGGTGACGATGATGCCAGCCCACGGTGGAATCCACATCTGTTCCGCAAGGTCGATGAACTGGAGCTGTCGGTGCGTTCAGCGAATTGTCTGAAGAACGACGATATCGTGTATATAGGGGATCTGGTTCAAAAAACTGAGGCAGAGATGCTCAAGACCCCGAATTTTGGCCGTAAGTCTCTGAATGAGATCAAGGAAGTGCTTGATGAGATGAACTTGAGCCTGGGGATGCATCTGGAGAATTGGCCTCCAGAGAACATTGAGGAACTTGCCAAGCAGTTTGAAGAAGAAAATTTCTAGTCGGGGAAATGGTCCATGAGACATCGTAAAAGCGGGCGGAATCTAGGTCGGGAGACCAGCCACAGGAAGGCGATGCTGTCCAATATGGCGGTGAGTCTTTTCCGCCATGAGCGTATTGAGACAACGGTCACCAGGGCCAAGGAGCTGCGCATCTTTGCAGAGCGAATGGTCACCCTTGGGAAGAGGGGCGACCTGCACTCGCGACGCCGGGCCATCGCATTTCTCAGGGATAAGGAAGTCGTGCACAAATTGTTTACGGACATTGCTCAGAGAAATAGTACACGCAACGGTGGCTACACCAGGATCATCAAAACCCGTCACCGTTATGGAGACTGTGCGCCGATGTCTTTTATCGAGCTGGTGGAAAAAGCGGCCACCGCTGCGGCCTGAGACCGACCTGTAGCGTCAAAGTCATGTGAGGAGTGAGACGAAGGCATTCTTGACCGTTGAAATTATTGGTATTTTGATTATAAGGACGATGCGAAGTGGCTTGCTGGAATGAGCCACTTTTTTTTTGCCGTAGGCGATTCATATGGCGGTTTGGCTTTAACGGGTTGAGTTGGAGTGTCATTGGCGGCACCGCTTGATTGCCCTGACTGGAGCGGGATATGTTCCCTGGCGGCCATGGGAGGGGATTGCAGTCATCAGGGGGGAATTTGTTCGAGTATGCGCAAGATGGTTTTTTTATCGACTTTGGTGCTTTTTTGTATGCCAAGTCGTTTTTCGAAATCGTGAATGGCTTTGATGGTTTTGGTACTCAGGGAGCCATTGGCTGGTCCTGGATCGAAGCCGATCTTTAGGAGTTCGCGCTGCAACCTAGTGATCAGATCTTTAAAGTTGGAAGAAGCGAGATTTGGTCCGGGGCCGTCCTTCTGCCTCAGAATCGCCACCAATTCTTTATGATCTCTTCTAGCCTCTTCAAGGAGCTGCTGGGGAGTCTCCTTTTTGCCGGCCAACATGGTCAGATATTCCATCTGAGATTGTTCGGCCTGGAAAAATTGATTTAAATTTTTATAGGCTGCGGTTTGTTCCGTCAGAACAGTGGCGAGCGTTGCATCGTACTCGGGAGAGTTTCCGCGAAGGATAGCGGCGGCCCGGTTGTAAAATGACAGTGCTTCTTCAGGTTGATGGTTGCCGAGGTGAATGTCTGCCAGCACCCGGTAGATTTGGGCGATTCCTGGGTGATTTCTACCAAAAAATTCCTCAACCAGACGCAAGCTGCGGTGAATCGTCGTCAATGCCAGAGACGATTTTCCCAACTTTCGATAGAGGTGTTCCAATTCCATCAGCACCGGGATCAGGGCGGGATGGTTTTCGCCTTTCAAGTGTTCAGTTTCGGTCAACAGCTTATTGAGGAGGGTGATTTTGTCCTCATGGGACATGGCCTCGGAGTGCTGAACCATGGGTAGAATTAAAACGGTCTGGGCATGGCGCCATGATCCAGGATGCTTTTGTAGCGTATCGATAATTTTATTGGTTGAAGTTATCCCTTCGTAGGTTTTCCCCGCTTGCCAGAGTGTGGGCAATTCGGCCGCCAGCAGTACCGCTTCGGTGACTGAGTTGGGTTCGACATCGGTTTTCCAAATCTTCAGACTTTGCTTGATGTGTTCATCGGCCAGGGATGCTTTTCCGCTGCGTTGATAAATTGTTGCTAGTTGATCGTGGATATCGGCGGCAAAGGGGGATTGGGGGCCGAAATCTTTTTCGACAATGCGCAAGGCGCGGTTCAAGGCCTGAATGGCGCGGGTATATTCACCCTTGGCCAACCACAAGGAGGAGAGTTCAGCAATGGGGTCAACCAAAATTGTGTCCTCGGAACCATAGATGTGTTCCAAACGGTGGAAGGCTAGAATAAACAAACGTTCACTCCGATCCCAGTGACCAGCCAACTGATGGCGTCGGGCCAATTGAAAGATGGTATCGATGACTGGAATGGTCATGGGTTCGGAATAGTTAACAGAGGCATCCAAAGAATCAAACAGGGCGTCGGCCCGAATGAGTGGATCCCCATCCCGGAGAGAGCGCACCGTGGTCATAAAATCGTCCCAGGTCGGCTGAGTTGCCGACCACCCCAAGGGGGAAAGAAGCATAAAAAATAACCACAAAATAATGGAAATTGCGAAAGATTTTGCGCAACCGAACAAAATAGGCAACAATGGGAGCAGCAGACGTTTGATAAGACTATTCAACATGTCATCTGCCGTCGGCGATGAGTTGTAGGCCCTTGGTTGGAAACCATGCCCCAGCATGGAAACGGATTCCAAAGCATGGCTTGAGAGGCCGTGGCTGGACCGGGAAGGCAAGGCCTGCGATCGTGTTGCCATCACGTCCTTACCCTTCCGCGGCAAGGCGTATGTGTCCTGAATAATGACAACGACAACAATGCAGGCCGTCTCTCAAGGTCGGGAAACAAGGGCTGAGGAATCATGACGCCATCGTCGTCGATCCACGGAATCGAAGCGTTGAACATCTGTATGGACCGGGGCGGTACCCTGATCACCGTCAATCAGCGGTTATCGAGGTACCTTACCAGAAGATTGAATTCCTTCAAGGCATCGCAGGATAAAAAAACGTGGTTGACGGTCCCTGTTTTTCCCCTGCAAGCCTGGTTACATCGACAATGGTTGGAACTGTTGGGCAAAGATCGTTTCAGGGGCGAAGAATGGCCGATGTTGTTGCCACAGCAGGCAGAGCGGCAGTTATGGGAACGGGTGATCATCGAGCATACCAGGAAAGGGAAAACCATTCTGTGGCCGGGTCGTTGCGCGGTTTTGGCGCAGGAGGCTTGGGAAACATTGCATGAATGGTGTTTGCAACCACCGGTAGCGGAATCCCAGGGGCATGAGGATTCGGAAGCATTGATCGATTGGTTGATGGCCTTCAAGGAAGAGCTGCGTCGTGGTCCGTTCTTGACCGCGGCGCAACTGCCCGAATGGTTGGGAAGGCAAGTGGACGCCTTGAATCTCCCCGCGGAAATTGTATTGGCGGGATTTGATAGACTGCCACCGGCACAGGAACGGTTGTTTTCGCTTCTTGAAGAGCAGGGGGTCGCAATCAGCCGCTATGGGCCAGAGACTTTTGCAGCTCAGGTGACGTTACGGATCGTTCCTGGTCGCGAGGAGGAAATTCGACAGGCGGCGCGTTGGGCCAAAGCGATGATCGATGGGGAGAATTCGGCTCGCATGGATGACGGGACGATTGGGATCATTCATCCGTCCCTGGGTCAGTGGCGGAAGCAGGTCATTCGCATTTTTACCGAGGTGTTTTATCCTGGTGCCATGGAATGGAACGTCCTGCCCAGGGAGCCGTTGTTCAATCTGTCGTTGGGCTTCCCCTTGATGGAAAGCCCGCTGATCGCCGAGGCATTGTTTTTCTTGCAATCATGTCGGGATGGATGTTGCAGCGCTGCCGGTTTCAGCCGCTTTTTGCATAGCCCCTATTGTGGTGGAGGCCGTTCGGAGAATGCGGCCCGGGCGATATTGGACGTACGTTGGCGAGAGCAGGGTTGGCGATTGGCAACCTTCAGGGAATTACAGGCCTGGGTCATCCAGGAGGGTCAGACGCCGGCATTGGCGGCGATTTTGTCAGGCTTGGCCCTTCTGGATCGAACGATCCCGGATTGTTATGAATCCGCCCCACCCAGTGTATGGGCGGTCCGATGTTCGGCAATGTTGTCGCTGGTAGGCTGGCCGGGGGAAAAGCCGATTTCGAGTGCCGATTTCAAATTGCTGAATGCTTGGCAGGACCTGCTGGGTGGTCTGACGGCGTTGGATCGGGTCGAGGAGGTCGTCGATTTTGATCGGGCCCTGGCGGTGATGCGTCAGGCCGCCTGTGCGACGGTGTATCAGCCGGAGGGAGGTGGGGAGGCCCCGGTGCAAATTTTGGGATCCTTGGAGGCGGGGGGGGAAACGTTTGCGGCGCTTTGGATCCTGGGGATGTCGGATGATGCTTGGCCGCCGCGTCCCGAACCCAACCCGCTGCTGCCACGATCTTTTCAAAGGCGCCATGGTTTGCCGCGTTCTTCGGCAGAGCGAGAGTATGAATATGTCGCACGGATGACGCAAAACTTATTGATGGCGGCCCCTGTGGTTGTCGTCAGCGCCCCCCGGCAGGACGGTGATACGATATTGCGTCCGAGCCCGTTGGTCCGTGACTTGGAAACGGTGCTGTCGGACGCAGAAAGACAGCACGACTTTTCGTATGCGGTATTTATCGGCAGGCATCTCGAAGTTGTTGCCGATGATATTCCGCCACCGTTGACCCAAGGGGGACGGCATTCGTATCCCGCCGGAGTTTTGCGGGGGCAATCGTTGTGTCCATTCCAGGCCTACGCCCATTATCGTTTGGCGGCACGACCGTTGCCGAAGGTCGGGATGGGGATGACCCCGACCCAACGCGGTCAGTTGACCCATGGTGCTTTGGCCAACTTGTTGGCCCCCGGTTTTTCCATCGGCGCATGGCGGAAGAAAACTGTCGAGGAACGAGAGATTCTCATTGCCGCTGCCTGCCGACGGGCCTTGCAGGGGCTGGCTAAAGAGTGGGAGCGACAGGTCCCGACAGGGTTGCTGGAATGGGAATGTCAACGGCAAACGAATCTGTTGGGGCAGTGGATGGAGTTGGAATGCCGTCGGGGAAGTGATTTTTCGGTCGCGGCGGTGGAACAACCGGGATCCATTGTTTTGAGCGGCCTGGAACTGAACTATCGTTTGGATCGGGTTGATCGGCTGGAGACGGGTGATACTATTGTCATTGATTACAAGACCGGTCGGGTCAATCGAGGAGTCTGGTTTGGAGAGCGCCCCAGGGATACGCAAATGCCCCTGTATGCCCTGGCAATGGACCAGCCGTTGGTGGCCCTGGTTTATGCGCAGATGTCGCGCCATGGCAAACATTTCGTCGGTTTGGCCGAGTCCCCGGGGGTGCTGCCGGGGGTAGGCTGGATCAAGGAAGGCCCGGACGCTTTGCCTCCTCCAGATTTTGATTTTTTGAAAAACCATTGGCGCGGAATATTGGAATCGTTGGCGCAGGAATTCATCCAGGGGCGAGCTGAGGTTGATCCGCAACCGAATGCGTGTGATCAGTGCCAGTTGCACCCACTCTGCCGTGTGGATGAGCCGATGTGAGGAGAGCTTCCATGCCATGGATTGATGACCAAGCGCGGACCGAGGCGCTGGATGTTACCCGTTCGTTTGTCGTCCAGGCGCCGGCGGGATCCGGGAAAACGGGATTGTTGACGCAAAGAATATTGGCGTTATTGGGGGAGGTTGGGGATCCGGAGGAGGTGGTGGCCATTACGTTCACCCGCAAGGCGGCTGCGGAAATGAAAGGACGGGTATTGCAGGCGTTGACGCAGGCCGATGGCGGCTGTCCCGAGGATTCATTTGGACAAAAAAATTGGCAGTTGGCCCGTCGGGTGCTGGAACGGGATCGGGAGCATCGCTGGGGTCTGCGGGACAATCCCAATCGTTTACGCATCATGACCATCGATGCCTTGTGTCACGCCATCGTGCGCCAATTGCCGGTATTGACCGAGTTGGGGGGGCGGGCAGAGTTGTCGGAATATCCCGATTTTTTATATCGGCAGGCGGCACGGGATACGTTGGATGTGTTTACCGTGCAACATCCATGGGCCTGGGCGGTGCAGCGGTTGTTCACACATCTGGACAATGATTGGGGCAGGATTGAATCCATGCTGGCCGAGTTGTTGGCGCACAGGGATCAATGGTTGCGGCATGTGGCCACAGGCGACGACAGCACGCTGCGACAGAGGATGGACCAAACCCTTCGAGCCTGGATCGGCATGGAGTTGAAGGCCTTGCATGCCTTTTTCCCGGAGGGTGTCTGGCCCGAGGTTGGGGCCATCATGGATTTTTCTGGACGGATGAAGTCGTCCGGTACCGGATCGGCCTCCCCCTGGATCGGGCGGATGGCCCCCCCCGGGTTCGATGGCGTCGATGTGGCGTTATGGCATGAACTGGCAGCCACCCTGTTGACCAGTGAGGGAATGTGGCGCAGACGCTGGGATGTGAAGACCGGTTTTCCTCCCAGGTCAAAGGCGGGCTCCAAACAGGAAGGGGAGCAATGGGAAACCATGAAACAACGGGTTGCGGCGTTGGTGGCGCAACTTGAAGGTCAGGAAGAGACCCGTGATTCATTGCATCGGGTGCGGCACCTGCCTTTGGATCCCTATTCTCAGGAACAGTGGGAAATATTGCAGGCGTTGCTGATGTTGCTCAAAGTGGCGGCGGGGCATCTGATGGTCGGGTTTGCCGAGCATGAATCGGTGGATCATGGAGAAGTGACCCGCCGGGCCATCATGGCATTGGGGTCGGTCGATGCCCCTTCCGATCTGGCATTGCGTTTGGATCATCGTCTGCGCCATCTCCTGGTGGACGAATTCCAGGACACGTCGCGGGTGCAGTTTGAATTGTTGCAGCGGTTGGTATCGGGGTGGGAACCGGGTGGAGGAAATACCGTATTTCTGGTCGGCGATCCCATGCAATCGATCTATCGTTTTCGTGAAGCGGAGGTGGCGCTGTTTTTACAGGTCCAACAGCAGGGGATCGGTACGGTGCTGACCGAGTCCCTGTTTTTGGAGGTCAATTTTCGGTCTGTCCCGGGCATTGTCGCGTGGGTGAACGATACCATGCCGTTGGTGTTTCCCCGGGTACCGCGACCGGAGACGGGGGCGATACCCTATAAGGCTTCCAGTTCTTCTCGGAAGGTCAGCCAGGACAGAGCGGTGGAGTTGCATGCATGCCTCGACCGCGACCTGGAAGCGCAACAGGCGATCGCCTTGGCGGCGGCAGCCCGAAAGGCCGGTGCCAGCGTCTGCATCCTGGCACGGGCCAGGAGTCATCTGACCCATATATTAAACGGTTTGCATGAGAAAAAATTACGCTTTCAGGCGGTGGAATTGTATCCCTTGGCCGGGCTGCCGGTCATTCAGGATTTGCTGGCCTTGACGCGAGCCTTGATTCACCCGGCTGACCGCATTGCCTGGCTGGCCATTTTGAGGGCCCCCTGGTGCGGGTTGTCGCTTGCTGATCTTGATGTCCTGGGACGATGGAATCCTGACGTTGATATGCGCGAGGTGATCAATCATCCTGGGGTGGATTCCTGTTTATCGACATCGGGCCGGATCGTTTTGTCACGGGTCCGTCCGGTTTTGAATCGAGCATGGCTGGAACGGGGGCGATGGGAGCCGTTTCCAGGACCTGGATCGTTGCGGCGTTGGGTGGAGGCGACCTGGAGGCAATTGGGAGGAGCTGCCACCCTGCCAAGCATCGGACATCTGGAGAGTGTGGAGCAATTTTTCGCCCTCCTGGAAAAGTTGGAAGTTCAGGGGGAACCGTTGGACATCGATACGTTGTCGGACCGGGTATCGACCCTCTATTCGGGTACGGATCCGGACGCCGATCCTGAACTGGTGTTGATGACCATCCACAAGGCCAAAGGGTTGGAATTTGATTGTGTCATCATTCCCGGCCTGGATCGGGCCCCACGCTTCGACGAAAAGCGGTTATTATTATGGACCGACCCCCCCCTTCAGAACGAAGAGAATTCCGATGGAGAGGGTTTGGCTCCGCTTCTGGCTCCCATAGGACGTCTGGATGGCGATGAAGAGGATCCAATCTACCAGTTGGTGCGGCAAATGGATCGGGAAAAATCACGTCATGAGGTGAGTCGGTTGTTGTACGTTGCGGTCACCCGGGCCAAGCGGCAGCTTCATCTTCTGGGTCTGACCCAGGAGGAGGGGAGCAAACCGGCCAATGGATCTTTTCTGGCAGCGGTCTGGCCGGCGGTTCAGGAAGCCTTTACTCAGGGGAATCAGACCGATTATGGCTCCAAAGCGTCGCCGCCGCGGAGGGACAGGGTTGGTCTGCGTCTCCACCATGCTTGGCAGATGCCGCCCTTACCTCCCACAGTGGTCGCCGCCCCCATCCGGGCGGTCGAAGCGGAAGATCCCATCGTTTTTGATTGGGTTGGTCATGAATCCCGACTGTTGGGAACCGTTATGCATCGTTTTCTTGCGCTCATCGCCTCGGAGGGGGTGGCGGCGTGGTCCCTCAACCGAATCGAGGGCAGTCGAAAGCTGTTTCGGCGCCATTTGCAGGAGGTTGGTATGTCGCAACGATCCATCGAGGGAGCGCAGAAGCTTTTGGTTCGGGGATTGGGGGCAGCGGTCAGTTCAGGAGTTGGCCGTTGGTTATTGGATGGTCGGCATCAAGATGCACAATCGGAATGGGGCTTGACGGGTGACATAAGTGAACGTATAGTAAGTGTCAGCATCGACCGATCCTTTGTGGATCGGAAGGGGGTGCGTTGGATCGTCGATTACAAGACCAGCCAGCATGAGGGTGGAGACCGGGACGAATTTTTGGCCAATGAAAGAGTTCGCTATCGACAACAGTTGCACCTCTACGCCCGATTGGTCAGCGCCATGGAAGATCGTCCCATTCATCTGGGACTCTATTTTCCGCTGATGGATGCCTGGTTGGCATGGCCATGGGAAGGGAGTCATGCCGGAGAATGATTGGCTCAGGAGGATTCATGAGTCAGATTTTTCCAGCCATTTCAACACCAGAGTGGCAATGGAATTGGCCTGATATTTGGGGATGAAGTCGTCGGCCCCCATCTCGATGGCCTTGAGGCGGTTGGATTCGTTGCTCATGGAGCTGTGCAGGGCGATGGGGATGGATGAAAGACGGGTATCTGTCTGTTTTTTCAACGATTTAGCGAAGGTGAAGCCATCCATGCCCGGCATTTCGATATCGGAAATGATCAAACCGTAGGGTGGTGAGGATTGCGATTCATAAATTTGCATGATATGCGCAAATGCGGCGGTTGCGGAATCGAACGATTCAAAAGGTGCCCCCAGTTGTTGCAAAGTTTTTTCAATCTGATTACGGGCTGATTTGGAATCGTCGGCAAGGAGAATTTTGAAGCGGGATATGTCCACCTGGCGTCCCTTGGCGAGGATATCATCGGCGATGATATCGTCGGCGCCTATGATTTCACTCAATATTTTTTCAATATCCAAAATTTGAATGGCATCGCCATTTTTTTCATAGGTCAGGGCGGTGAGGTAGGCCGATTCCTGAAATGAACTTCCCGGGCTTTTGATATCCTGCCAGCTCCGGGTGATGAGTTTATTGGGTTGGCTCACCAGGAGTCCCTGGATCATGCCGCTGTATTCGCAAACGATGATATAGCTGAGTTCTTTGGAATAATTGACGGGTTGCATGTTGAGGGCGATACTGATATCGATGACGGTGACGACCTTGCCGCGAAAATCGATGGCGCCGACGATGGCGGGGCTTGTTTGCGGGATCTGAGTGACTTCCTTGGGCGTCTCGATCACTTCGATGATTTTGAAGACATTGATGCCATATTGTTGTTTGTCGGTTAAAAAGAATGTGAGCATTTCCATCTGGTTTGAAAACGCAAGGTTCGCCCTTTGGGAAATTTCATCCAGCATATTTTCCATCGTGTTCCCTCACTTTGTGTGATGTGTATGGCGTGTATCCAAGGGTCGGAGAAGGGGAGCGAGGGTATTACGCAGCCCCGGCTCCGATGGTCAGGGTGTATGCATAGGACTGCATCCGACTGTTGATGGCATCCAAGTGCGTTGGCGATCGGCGACGGGTTTGTCGAGTTTATATTGGCATTTTAGCATAATAGTCACAAGTAATACAGTTTATCTCAGAGTCACGGAGGACAAGGAGGAGAGGTCGTGCCATAGGCCGTGGGCACCAGGGAGATGGGGGAGGATGAGGAGAATGGCCAGGTAGACGCCGATGGTCGGGATCGGGTCGGAGCTTTTAAGTTTGAGAGCGCTCCCCAGGGAATGGCGGATGCCAGAGAGGCCAAGCAGATTGAAGCTGGTGATTTCGTCGAGGAGCAGATGAAGCAGGTAGCCGAGGCCGAGGAAACAGCCGCCCAGCCAGGCCAGGCGATCGGACCAGGCCAGCGAGTGATACAGCAGCAGGACGGTGATCAAACCTCCCAGTGCTGCCGCCGGAATGGAATGAAAGATACCTCGATGGGTCGTCAGGCGGGTGATGAGGGCGAAGACGGTCAATTTGCAGAAGAGAAAGCAGCCTGACCAGAGGGCGACGAGTTCCAGGGAGTTGTAATGGCTGGTTTGACTGAACATGACCAGGGAGGCGATGATCATGGCCGCCAGGGTCATTCCAAAGGCAAGCGGGGTCGAATGATCGGCGTCGATATCGGGCAGGATCCCTCCCAAGGTGGTCAGGAAGAGACCGACGAGGAGGCCATGAGGTTCGATGAGGTGTCCCTGGAGCAAAGTGGTTCCCACCAGGCCTCCCAGAGTGGCCGAAGTGATGAAATGCAACCGGAAACCGGCCATGATTATCCTTTCCGTTACTCTTTGGATTCTTTGATTTTGGTGACCGTATAGACCTGGATACCGGGATGACGTTGCCAGCATTGGCCATCCAGACCCGCCTTCTGGCATAAATTGGTCAAAAATGTAATTTTGTCAGGTAGTTGTTCCCACACCTGGGGGAGAAAAGTGGCGCGTCTGTTTCCCAGGGACAGGATGACGCCATGGATGCCCGGTTTGAGTTGGTTGAGGAGATCCTGAGTTCCCTGGTAGGGCATGGGAACCGCAGGGGTCAGGATGGAAACTTCCAGCAGGACCTCATCCAACTCCTGACGCAGGAGAGGTCGAAACCGGGGATCGTGGACAGCGGCGGCCTGGGCATTCTCCAGCAGGTCATCCAGCAGGGTTCGATGGGCCTCCAGGGAACCGATACACCCACGCAATCGTCCTTTTTTGGTCAATGTGACAAAGCAGGCCCCGGTCTGCGACAACGGTGGGAAATCCTGCTGCAGTTGTTTTCGGTCGATGGAGGTGGAGTTTCCCTCGAGGAAATGCTCCAGGTGGGTCCGGGCCAGTCCCGGAAGGAGTTCCAGCCGGAAGGGACTGGAAACGGGGGGAGAGTCCGATGTTTCGGGAGGTCGATCCGAGGTTTGGGTGGGTGGATGAAAGACGTAACTGGCGTAACCGACGACCCGGTTTTTATCCCCGGCGGTATCACCGGAGTTGCGATAGTCGACGAGGCTGGAATGCCATCGGTGACGTCGGCTTAATTCCAACAGGGCGGAGATGCCCTTATTGCCGCAAGCTTCGCATTTTTCCAGGGATTTGGGATCGCCGGAAGCGATGGCGGAGTGACATTGGGCATCCAGATGCCGAGCCTGGTCGTAAGGAAAATAATGGGACAGATCCGAAGAGATGATCAACAGGTCCTGGGGATGCCAAACCTGGGTCAGGATATCGGCCAGGTGTCCACCGCTGATGTCACCGTAGATCATGGGAACCAGGTTAAAATTTTTCAGGGTTTCCTGGAGGAAGGGCAGCTGGACCTCCAGGGAGTGTTCATGGTGGTGTGCAGCGGCATCGGTGCTGACGTCGGGAAGCCTGGCCAGGTGGTCCACGGTTTCCTGATGGATGGGAACCAATCCCAACGGGGTGGCATAGGCGGAATAGTGGCCGACCGAAATACCCTCCTGATAGGCTCTGTGGGAGGGGGCGAGGATGAAAACTCTCTGGGGGCGCAGGGGGGGAGCGGGTTTGAGGTGGCGGAATCCGTGGGCAGCGGTCAGACCCGAATAGATGTAACCGGCGTGGGGAACCACCAAAGCCACCGGGGGAAGTGTCTGGGGGGCCTCGACCTGGCTGAGGAAATCTTGCACCATTTTTTTTAATGTTCCTGGATCCTTGGGATAGAAGGTGCCAGCGACGGCGGGTTGTCTGACAGGTCGATCCATGATGGTTACTCCATGATCCAGGTCTCGGGGAATGCGGCCTTCACGGTCCGTGAGGGCAGGGGATCGGTGGTCATGCGGTATCCCATGCAAGTGGCGTGCAACCAAATCAATGGTCACCGCCCAAGCCTTCCAGAAAGAAAATTGCGCATGGGGCTGCAAAGGTGGGGTCGAAATTTAACATCAAGGAGCAGGTTGGATGGTGATTTTATTCATGATTGGAATGGGCCCAAGGATCAACCTCGTGTGCGGCAACCCGGGAGCGGTCTAATTTTCGGTTGGCGATGGGAGCGAGAGGAAATTGAAAACGATCTGATAGACGCTGATATTGTTGTTAAATCTTTGGGAGATCGCGCACCGGACCCAAATCGATGTCGGCCGGCTGGAAACGGCCAGGGATCAGATTGCTGATGACCAGGCCGCACGAACCGCTTTGAGCACCATCCGGAAACGTTTATAATCCTACTTTGTCACATTCATTAATTAAAATGGATGGCCAATTATTTATTGATATATGAAAATATTGAAGGAAGAAATGGGTCTGGGGACAATCCCCCGGACCCATTTCTTCCTTCAATATTTATTCTATAGATCAGTACACTGTCAATGGTTGGCTCAAGTTAATGTATGTAACAAAGTAGAACCAAGGATCTCCCTTCATGCTTTGGTCGCATACGTGGGGAAGAATTCCATCTCCTTCCGGATGCTGGAGGGTATCAAAACGATTGTTTGTTGGTCATCATGCAACGGATCAACAGGTTGGGGAGGATGACGTCGTGGCCTCCTTCGAAAGGTTTCTTCTTGAATGTTCTCCACCAGGAGTCGGAGATTGAAATGATTTGTCTGCGTTTGCAGGCAAGGATCTTTTGCTGGCCATGGATGACTGGCTCAAAAATAACGGGTTCAATGGCGCTTGGGCATTTCGGGAACTCATCCTGACAGAAATTAAAGAAGGCCACGGATGACGTCTCAACCTGGCGATCTGAGTGGGACCAGCTATGTACTCAAATTCGGAATGAGCAATGAAACAGTCGAGTGGGTCATCGCCCCGGCTTGACCGGGGTGACAGTCGCATTCTGACATTTCATGGAGTCTTCCGGGACGCTCCAACCGGCGCCGCACGTTATCGTAAGCCATAGGATGAAACATCTCGATCTTCCCGGCAAGAATTTGCCTTGATGTCAAGAAGATTTTAACTGTAATTGCCCTGGGCTGAGTCATGGCCCACCTTGAAACTGGGGGGAGTTTTACCTTACCATCTCCAAAGCGGGTCGAATGAAATCGGGCTGAAATAGATTGCTGCCGTGGGTTTCCCGCGTTTCTTCCCTTGAGAGAATGCAATGCGCAGGCGCTAACCCGGAATGTTACTGAAGACCGATGGGACAAGATAATCCTTTTGTTGAGCCCAGGTACGGGCTATCGGACAAAGATTTCAACCGACTGGCCAAGTTTATCCAGTCCGAGTGTGGCATTCAAATGCCCTCCTCCAAGAAATCCTTGGTGACGGCCCGATTGCAAAAACGTTTGCGGCTGCTGAAAATGGATTCCTTTACCGATTATGTCGATTGGGTATTGGATCCCAGCGCCGCAGGACAGGAATTAATCAATTTTATCGATATCATCACCACCAATAAAACCGATTTTTTTCGCGAACCCGGCCATTTTGAGTATATGACCAAGGAGGCGCTTCCCGATCTTTTGGTGAGGCATCAGGCAGGGCAACGTCGTCCGGTGCAGATATGGAGTGCCCCCTGTTCCACGGGTGAAGAACCCTACACCATGGCCATCGTCCTCCTTGAATTTGCCGAGAGCCGTCGATTGGCGTCCTACAAGGGGCAGATTTTGGGCACTGATCTGTCAACACGGGCGCTCAAACACGGCCAGAACGCCGTCTACGATATGGACAGGGTGGCGACCTTGCCCGTGGCCATCAAAAAAAAATACATGCTGCGCAGTCGCGATCAGGCGAATCCCAAGGTGCGGATGGGACCGGAATTGCGACAGATGGTCCGATTTCAGCACCTCAATTTCATGGATTCGTCGTATAACGTGTCGCAGTCGATGGATATCATCTTTTGTCGCAATTGTTTGATCTACTTTGACCGTCCCACCACCGAGGCCATCGTCAACAAATTATGCCGGCATCTGTCTCCGGGTGGGTATTTTTTTGTCGGCCACTCCGAGACGCTCAATAATCTCAAAGTACCTTTGGTGCAGGTGGCGCCGACGATTTACCAACGCCCAGAGAAAGGGTAGTCGCCTGTCCATTTCGCCAACCCTCTCGGGCCAGGACGGTTCCCATCCCTGGCCACCTCCGTGTCTTGGCAGTGGCAGCACCCGGTTGCTGGGGGTGTTTGGCGACCCTGTCGTCCATTCCCTTTCTCCAGTCATTCATAATTTTGCTCTCAATTGGTTGGGATTGGACTATCGGTATTTGCCATTCCATGTGACTCGGCAACGCCTTCCCGAGGCCTTGCAGGGGTTTCGGGTTTTGGGAGGGGTCGGTCTGAATGCCACGATTCCGCATAAGGAGGCCTTGTTGCCGCTGATGGATGAATTGTCGCCTGCCGCGGTACGCATTGGGGCTGTCAATACGGTCCATATTCAGGATCGGCTCGTTGGGCACAACACCGATGGTTATGGCTTTTTGGCGGCGCTTCGGGAAGAGCGTCCGCATCTGCCGCAGGGTGTCAAGGCTCTGGTATTGGGAGCGGGAGGTGCGGCGCGTAGCGTCATCCACGCATTGTTGGAGGCGGGTTGCGAAACCATTTTTTTAGCCAATCGTACTGAGGATCGCGCGGTGGCTCTGGCGCATTTTTTTGCCCCCGCCGACTGTGATCGGCGCATCCGGCCCATGGCTCTGAATGTGGATCGGTTGCCGTGGAGCGAGGTGGCTTTGCTGGTCAATACGACCGCCCTGGGGTTGCATGGAGAGATGGAGCTTCCGGTGTCTCTGCACCGACTGCCCGAGGATGGTTTTGTCTATGATATTGTCTACGGCTCCCAGGGGACGCCCCTGACCCGGCTGGCCGCCCGCAACCACAGGAGTTCCATGGATGGGCTGGGGATGCTGGTGCATCAGGCGGCCGCGGCATTCGCTGTCTGGACCGGCCAGGATATGCCGGTAGCCGCGGTCAAGGCGCATTTGCTTCAAAAAAATCGCATCGTTTGAGAACCTCTGTCGATGAACTGTCGTCGCTGTCGGCATCACCATGGGGGGTGGGGAGGCTTCGTCCTGGAGGTCGAGACGTACATGTCACATTGACAGTGTACTGATCTATATAATAAATATTGAAAGGGAAAAGGGGTCTGGGGGATTGCCCCCAGGGTTTTGATTTTGTTTTTGTTTCTGACTTTGATTTTCACTCGCCCTTTGATCCGAAGCGTTTTTTCCGCGTGGTTTTTGCGAAAAGACCTGGACGCCTTGCCTGTGGTCAAGTTTTACATCCGGCAAGGCGTTGTCCCTTCTTCGCCAAAACCGCGAAGAAGGGACAGCCAAGGCGCGCGCCAGCGCCAGAATCCCGCAAATACTACGCGGGAATCCGGCTTCGGATCCATGGGCGTGTGAAAATAAAAGTCAGAAACAAAATCAAAACCCTGGGGGCAATCCCCCAGACCCCTTTTTCCTTTCAATGTTTATTATATAGATCAATACACTGTCAATGGTTGGCTCAGGTTGATGAATGTAATAAAGTAGAATTAAGAATCGTTCATCGCCCAAACCGCGCGACTGAAAATCAGAATAGAAATCTTTTATTATCGCTCCCACCGCCACTGGAAAAGGAGCGGTTTTTTCCCCAACCCCTCCCATGATCCGGTCGTCACTGAACCTGGGTCGGGACCTCATCGACAAGTCCAGATGCTTGTGACTGTCATGGTTCTGACCTCTGTTAATTGGCATTATATTTGCTTTGGATAATATTTGACAATAAAGTGTCATGTGGGTGACATCGAGCGAAGCCGAGGGACCCCATGGTGAGCGCGGGGTGGTCTGAAGCGGTCATGATTGAGCGAATGTGCGGGAAGTCCATGGAGAATCCATTGCAACATTCCGGTTTTGCGGGGCGGATGATACAGGGGTGCATCCTGGCTTGGCTGACGGCCACGCCGTGCTGGGCAGGTGGCACGGTGGATGAAAAGCTTGTGGCTGGAGCTGAGGCATTAAGCAAGGAAAATCTGGATCAGGCGGTGGAGTTGTTCTCTGAGGCGATTGATGACAGTTCAGCGACACGGGAGCAGAAGTCTGCCGCTTTCGAGGGGCGCTGTGCAGCGCGTTACAAAAAAAGCCTGGTCAAAAGCGACACATCTCTGACCAAGGAAGCGGTCTCCGATTGCAGTCGTTCGTTGGAAATCAAACCGGATCGTCAACGAGCTTATCGCCTGCGGGGAACGGCGCAATTGACCATCGGTGAAACGGTACGAGCGCTGGAAGATTTAAACGTCGCCCAGGCGCTGGATCCGCAAGATTATCTCACTCTGCAAAATCGTGGATTGGCATTCGCCCGGATCGGGCAGACCGATCGGGCCATTGTCGATTTCAACCAGGCTATCCAGGTCAAGCCGAGTCATCCCTGGAGTTACTATAACCGTGGCCGTATCTATGCCGCCCAGGGGCAGAATGACGCAGCCGTGGAGGATTTCAGTACTTTTATCCGCTATCGGCATGATTACGAACCGGCCTATCTGTATCGAGGGCGGACCTGGCTGGCATCAGGGGCCTATCAGCAGGCCTTGGTCGATTTACACGAATCCTTGCGTTTGAAACCGGATGGTAATGCCCAGGCCCACCAATTGCGCGGTGTGGGTTTGTATCTTTTGGAACGCTATGACGAAGCCCTTGCCGATTTTTCCGAGGCGCGGCAACTGGATGACGGTGATGTGGTCAATGCCATGTGGATGTTTTTTGCGCGGGAACGATTGGGAATGCCAGGCCGGGAGGCCTTTGCCGGCATTCGTAGTCCGAAGGAGAATGGGGAATGGCCTGGGGTCATGGTCACCTACCTGATGGGGCGAGGCACCCCCGATGCGGTACAGTCGGCGGCGCGCGCCAGTGATAGTGATGTGCAGCATGCCCAGGAGGTTGAAAATTTGGCCATGTTTTTCATGGGTGAATTGGAGCTGCTGAAACGTCAACCGATCCAGGATAACGTTTGGTTTGCCAAATTGGCCACTAGGAACGGAGGATCTCCCTGGGTTCACGCCGCGGCCTGGAGGACTCGGGATCAACCTCAACCCAAGGGTGCGTTGGCTGATGGTAAGGCCCCGGAGGTATCGAAAAAACCGGTCATCATTGTCGATCCCATCATTACCGGGGAGGAGGATCTGGGGGAGATGGCAGGGCCGCCGACGGTCCGTCCGGACTCTCCGTTGACTTCCGGACCACCCATTGGCTTCAGGGCCAAGGAGTCGGCAGGTAACAAAAACGTCACGGCCATCCAACCGATCAAGCTTTCCTTGTCCCCGCAGGCCCTAGCATCTGGACAGGGAGGCAGCCAAACTCAGGGTGTGGAGGCCAGCCCCGCAAAGAAGGGCGACAGGCGTTCTCCTCATATTTCCGGAATGTATGCCTTCAAACTGGCCGCTTACGAAAGCAGTGAGCATGCCGATCAGGCCCTGGCGGAAATCAGCCGAATGAACCTGCCCGTCTATCTTCAGGATTTCCAGGGAAAAGATCGTACTTATCTCCGGGTATGGGTTGGCCCCTTTCCATCGGAGGCGGAAGCCATGGAGGCCTGGAAACGGGTCAGCGCCCTGCCCGGAGCCAATCCAAGCGCCGTACGGAAGCGATAGAAGCCTGGGAGATCCGGCTCACCGGGCTGGGCCCGGAAAAGGGATGGCGGCCCCGGCTGGGGGCGTTGGCGAACCTGTGGTGATGGTATGGGTTTGACCAGACAATGATAATGAATCTTGGAAGAGCTCCCCACTCCCCGATCCATCCTATCCACCTGTCCCCACTTGATTCGTCCAAGTCGTAGCAGTAATCGGAAAAAAACAATTCCTCAGGGGCCAGAGATCATTTGGCCATGCAGGTCACTCAGGAAAGCGCGCACGATTGATCTCGGGTGATCGGGATGGCTCATATTGACAACCAAAGGTGTTCATTATGACTTTTATACACAACAAGGATGTAACCGTGGCTTTTGCCGGCGGTGGTAATATGGCTGCTGCCTTGATCCAGGGGTTGACTCAGACAGGTCTCAGCGGGGACAAGGTTCGAGTGTTTGAACCCGATGTTGCCCGGGCAGGGGCCTTGAGAGATCGGTTTGGGGTGGTACTGGCCGACAGTAACGCGGCTGCGGTCGCGGGGGTCCAAGTCCTGGTCGTGGCGGTCAAGCCGGCAATGGTATCCCCGATTCTTCAGGAAGTGGCTGCCGTTTTGACCAGGGAAACATTGGTGGTCTCCATCGCTGCCGGTGTGACGTTGGAGCGACTGCATTGTGGGTTGGCTCCTGGCCAGCCGGTCATTCGTGCCATGCCCAATACCCCGTCGCTGATCGGTGCCGGGGTGACGGTTTTATGCCCGGGATCCTCAGTCACGGCGCAACAGCTCGCCTTGGCAGAAACCCTGTTGGCGGCGGTGGGCGAAGTCAGGACCTTGCGCGATGAGTTGTTGATGGATGGTGTCACGGCGTTGTCGGGCTCGGGACCAGCCTATTTGTATCTGATCATCGAAGCTCTGTCCGATGCCGGGGTGGCCTGTGGACTTCCCAGGGATATGGCCACCTGGCTCGCGGTTCACACTACCAAAGGATCGGCTCAGTTGGTTCATGAAACGGGTCAACATCCGGGGGTGTTGAAAAATCAGGTCACATCTCCCGGGGGAACGACCATCGCCGCCATGCAGGTCTTGGAAGAGGCGGGGATCCGGGGAACCTTGATGCGTGCCGTGCAGGCCGCCTGGAAACGATCACAGGAGTTGAGTCGCAAGTGACCTTGGCGACACCTTGTCGCCGTCATACTGGCTCGATGGAACCCCGAAGTGCCGGATGCGGGTCGGATCGGTCAAGGAAAGGGTGGGGCCTTTTTCAGCGATATTAAAAAAAATCGATGCGACAATTGCAACTCAACCATCGGGACTGGCATCATGCGTGGGTTGCGATAGAACGAAAGTCCAAGCCATCCACCGGCCTGGGCGGTCATGTTGGCCAGTGCATCGCTCTTTGTACGATTTCGTTCATGAATACGAACCTCATCGGACCTATCTGGAAGGAGGCTTTTCATGGGATTATCCAGTTCCCTCGCGGTCCTGATCGATTTTGTTTTGGGCATCTACACCTGGTTGATATTAATCAGGGTTTTCCTTTCCTGGGTCAATCCCGATCCCTATAACCCCATCGTGCAATTTTTGTTGCAGGCGACCGAGCCCGTTCTGAAACCGTTTCGGCGTCTGATTCCTCCAATTGCCGGACTGGATCTGTCCCCCATTGCGGCATTGTTGGCGGTACAGATGGTACAAAGGTTGACGGTGGCGCTGTTGCATGGTGGCATGAGCGGCAGCGCGGTGCTGGGATTGCTAGGGGAGGTGCTGGCCTTTGCCCACCTGTTGCTGACCCTTTACATGCTGTTGTTGGTCGTGCGTGCAGGATTTCAATTTTATGCCTGGTACACTTTCAGGAAGCGCCGTCCTATGGCTTTGAATCTGCGGCATCCCTTGACGCGGTTTGTTTTTCAGGTGACTGAACCCGCAGTCAAACCCTTTCGCAGTCTGGTACCGGTCGTGGCTGGATTGGATATTACCCCTTTGGTGGCGGCTGCGCTCATCTTGATGCTGCTTTCCTTGTTGCAGCAATTATTTTTGTTGCTCTCTTTGGGAGGCCTGGGCGGTTTTTCCTTTCCTTCTTCCCCGGTAGGCAATCGGCCGTTTTAATGTGGCCGCCATGGGCGTGGAACAGTGGCATGGAGAAGATTGTCATCTGGCGGTCTGGGTGCAGCCCCGAGCCTCACGGGAGGGGGTCGTTGGGCTGCGCGGTGAGGAAATACGCATTTCCCTGAATGCGCCCCCGGTGGATGGGGCCGCCAATCAGGCCTTGGTTCGATTCATGGCGCGGGAATTGGGGGTTGCCAAGGGGCGGGTGATAATTGTCGCCGGTGAACGCTCGCGCAGCAAGCGTCTGTGTTTGAAAAATCTTTCGCGGCAGGCCCTGCAGACTTTTTTCTTCAAATGGGGGCTCGGACAGACGGTGGACAAGGGTCTCTGAATAACCCTTGGGAACCGTTTGCGAATCGTGTCAAGCGAAAACCCAGGGGTCCTCCCCGGGTTTTCGCTTTTGATCTTCAGAGGACGCTCTCCACCCATTCAAACAGTTTGGATTTGGGCATGGCGCCAATCTTGGTGGCTTCGATCTGCCCTTTTTTGAAAATGATCAAAGTTGGGATGCCTCGTACTCCGTACTGAGCCGGGGTGCTGGGGTTGTGGTCGATGTTCAGTTTGCAAACCTTGAGACGTCCTTTGAACTTGTCGGCCATTTCTTCAAGATAGGGCCCGATTTGCTTGCAGGGCCCGCACCATTCTGCCCAAAAGTCCACCAGGGCGGGCAATTCCGACTGGAGAACGTCCTGCTTGAATTGATCATCGGTGGTTTGGATGATTTTATCGCTCATTTTTTATGGTCTCTCCTTCAGGGATCACGGGATGATATCCAAACCGCGCCACGGTAATCGCCACCATCCCCTATTGTCAAGACAAGCCGTTGTTCCCTTTGACATCGGATACCATTCTTCTCTATGATGCCTGGGTCGAGAGGGGAGAGATGTATTTTCTGCGCGGTTAGCTCAGTTGGATAGAGCGTTGGCCTCCGGAGCCAAAGGTCACAGGTTCAAATCCTGTACCGCGCGCCAGTATTAATACGTTACACACATATTGCTTCAGCATGATCCAATAAAAATAACCAAATAGTAACCATCCGGAGCCATTTCGGATCACGGTCTGTTCCCGCGCATCATGACCATTTATCGGATGTGTGGTTGATGTTTTCACCCTGGTGGCCCTTGCCCTTGTGAACGGTGACCGCCACCAGAAAACGCGGTTTCCTCCCCTTGTTGCCCCCCTCGGCTTTTTGAATGATTTCCGGTCGTTCGTCCCCGGTCCACAGGCCGATCACATCATAAACAAGCCAGTGGGAAAAGGATCTTGCGCCCCTGGCCACCGCGTTTTTTTCCAGGGCTACCTTGGTTCTCCCTTGGTGGCCAAGCAACGTTCCATCGGCAAGGTCGGAGAATCTGATGTAGAATCAGTTTGTTGTAGTATATAAACCCAATACCTCATGTTGTTCACATTCTGGATTTTGCCGATTTTGGTCGAGAAAGGCCGGTGAAGGTGTTACTACGCGACATGTCCCGTAGTGGAATTATTTGTAATATAATTAATTTTCTCTGGAACGTTAGCAGGCCACCAAGGGACGGTTGCCCCCTCAAGGGTTGGCAGCGAAGCTCGAAGATATCGATCATTTCAGCCTTCCGTATCCACGAGACCCTGGTCCTATTTGGCGCCGTTCAAATTCCATGATTCGATATCCACCCCGCTTCCCGAACCACCCAGTTCACCATCGGAACCGGTGGAGACCAGGTCATACTCGCCGTGAACCCCAGGAGCCATGTAGACGTAAGGTCGATCCCAAGGGTCTTTAGGCACTTTGGCCAAATAACCGTTCTGACGCCACTGTTTGGGAACAGGTTCCGCGACGGGTTTTTTAACCAGGGCGTCCAACCCCTGTTCGGTGGTTGGATAGCTGGAGTTGTCCAGGCGATAAAGGTCCAGGGCTTGCCCGATGGCTTGGATATCCAGGGCGGCCTTGGTTCTTCGGGCTTCATCCGGTCGGTCCATGATCCTCGGGATGATCAGAGTAGCCAAAATTCCCAAAATGACGATGACCACCATGATTTCAATAAGAGTGAATCCCGCCTGACCCCGACGATAGGAAAGGTTTTGCGCATTTTTCATTACCAGACTCCATACAAAATAAGGGGCCAGCCCAAACGATACCCACTCCATCAGGCATTGACAAACCCGATGACCACCGTCACCAGCCTCTGAGCGCGGAAATGTTCGGGAGGCTGTTCGATCGCCAACCATATTGGCCGAAACCATCTTGACGAGCAACGGTGACCTGGCCAACCATGTTATTTATTTTAGGATAGTTATTGGGGCAAAAAACACCTTCATGCCAACTCCATCCCTGAGGGAACCGTATTTTTCAGATTGTTCATGATCGTCATGTAGACATCCACATGATCATTCAGGAGGGATAAAGGTAGAACGCCATGGCGTAGACGACCAATCCTGAAACACAGACGAACAACCAGATGGATAAGGTCAACGGGGCGATGCTGACGTGAGCCGACCAACGGCCGCGCCAAGCCCTGAAAACCGTTTTGGGAACCAGGTACGCCACCGCCAGGGCGGCAAGGACATGCGAAGCAAGCAGGGAAAAATAAACCGGACGTACCCATCCGTGCCCGGCAAACGGTACATGGCCGACGATGGCATGGTAGACCAGGTACAAAACCAGAAAGATCATTCCAATGAGCAAAGCCAGGGCCATCAACAGTCGGTGCTGTTCCTCCCGTCCCGAGCGAATGGCCCAATAAGCTGGAACCAGGGTCAATACCCCAGCCAGATTCAGTCCCGCCAGGCAATGGGGCAATGTTGTGACGAAATCATTGCTCATGATGTTTCAACCCGAGAGAAAATGGATCAATTGACAAGACCCCGCCGCGGTACGGATCAGTGCATGTCATGGTGGGATCCATGATGGTCCATAGGCTCGGGGGAATGTTGGTGAGATTCGGCCGCATCCCCATCGGCTTTTTTGACCATGGCTTGCACATCGAGGCGGATGCCATCATTGAAGGTCAGGGAAAGAGGCACCGAATCCCCCTCGCGGATGGCCAACTGGGGGTTGATGAGCATCAGGTGAAGGCCACCCGGTTTCAAGGAGACTTTCTTTCCGGAAGGGATGGGAAGATCCTTGTGGGGTACCATGGCTGCCATGTCGTGGGTATGGGTGGATTCGTGGATCTCGACTTTAGCAAACTTTGGACTTTGAATCTGGACAAGAGTCATATCGACTTTGGCGTCATTCTGGATATCCATGTAGGCGGCCAAAGTTTGTACCGTGGGTGGTGCAGCCATCACCCAAGGGTTGATGATCCGGACGGACTCATCCGCATAAGCCGCAAGGGCCACCAAGCCAACCAGCAAGCCGACCAGCTGAGAAAATTTTTTCATGTCCTACCATCCTTTTGTGTTTGTTCGCCATAAGATTTCATCATCTCGAGAAAGTAGGAGACAATTTTATCGGCGTTATGGAATTGCGGTTGAAACAGAGCGTGGAATCGGCCGTCGGGATCGACCAGGTAGATCCCCGAGGAGTGAGATATGAGATAGGAACCATCCGTTTCGGGAGCTGAAAGACGATACGCCACCCCCAATGAGTCGGTCAAGCTTTTGATATTGTCGTCATCTCCGGTAACGCCGATGAAGTCCTTATAAAAATAAACGACAAAATTCTTCAGAGACTCGGGTTGATCCCGCTTGGCGTCGACGCTGACGAATACCCCCTGAATGGACTTCAGAACCTGAGGATGTTTTTCGAGCTTTTTGAAGACATCCGCCATCAAGCCCATGGTCACCGGGCAGATGTCCGGACAATGGGTGTAGCCAAAGAACAGGAAACTCCATTTTCCACGGAAACGCGCCTTGTCGAAAGTTTTCCCCAAGTGATCGGTCAGAAGAAAGTCAGGGAGGTCCCGGGGCGATGGCAGGACCACCCCCAAAAGGTCCTTGGGAATCTCTTTTTGGTTCAGAAAGGATTTCAAACCTGCACGCAGTCCAAGGAAGGCGAGGCCGCCGATCAGGATGGCCAGCAGGACCATTTTTGCCTCGGGGGGCAATTTTTTGAAAAGAGACATGTTGGATTTCACAATTTTAGAATTGGACTTGTCATCAGCCTATAAATATTTTAGATTCGTCTCCGTTGCAAGTCGTCAAATGAGACTTTGGTACCCGTAATGGTACCAGTCAACCTCGTTTTTCCTCCAGACTTTTTGCAGGAGAAAGCCGTGAGCAAAGCTTCCCTGGAAGCCACCGTGGATCCAGAAAAGGTCCATGGCTGGATTACCCAAATCGGATCGGACTCATCCGCAGCCGTTCCCCTACTCCAAGCCATCCAGAGTGAATATGGCTACCTTCCACGGAAGGCCATGAATCTGGTACTCGAAAACACCGAGATCAATGCCAGCCAATTGTTCGGCGTTGCGACATTTTATGCTCAGTTTCGGCTCGACCCTGTCGGTCGCCACTTGATCAAGGTATGTCACGGCACCGCCTGCCACGTCCAGGGGGCTGATCGGCTCAATACCTCTCTGCGTCATGCTCTGGGCATCGTTGACGAAAAAGAGGATACCGCATCCAACGGCAGCTATACCATCGAAAACGTCGCCTGCATCGGTTGCTGCAGTCTGGCACCGGTCATGTTGATCGATGGAGAGGCCTTTCCCAACCTCAAGGGGGCTGATGCCCAAAAACACTTGGTCAAGCACGCCAAAACCAAAGGTGAAATCCTCCCTGGTCATGCCGGCGAAGGCGACGACCAACCCGCCGACGAGAAGGAGAAGTAAACATGAGCGGTGACATGGTCATAACAGTGGGTGAGGGAACCTGTGGCGTTGCTGCGGGAGCTCCGGAGATTACCAAACTCTTGAAAGAACGGTTTCCCCAGGCGCAATTCAAACAGGTGGGCTGTATTGGCATGTGCCACCTGGAAGTCATGGTGGAAATTTCCACCGGCGGCAAGAGCTACCTGTGGGGCGGCCTCAACAAGAAAAACCTCCCCAAGGTGGTCCGCTTCCACCGCGGGCAGGGAGATCTCCCCGAATCGATGTTGATCCGTTCCACCGATCAACAGCAAACGGAACGGTCCGATTATCTCACCAAACAAACCCGCATCGCCTTGCGCAACGTCGGACAACTCAACCCCATCTCCATGGACCAGTTTCGTGCCCGTGGGGGGTATAGCGCCATTGAAAAGGTCATCAAGGGGGGGATGACTCCCGAACAGGTCATTGAAGAGGTGAAAATATCCTCCATCCGCGGTCGGGGTGGCGCCGGTTTCCCCACCGCCACCAAATGGACATTCGCCCGCGGCGCCCCGGGAGAACCGAAATACCTGGTGTGCAATGGCGACGAAGGCGATCCTGGTGCCTTCATGGATCGCTCGCTTCTGGAAGGAGATCCCCACTCCGTGGTCGAAGGGATGCTCATCGCCGCCTATGCCATCGGCGCCTCCAAGGGTTATGCCTACATCCGCGCTGAATATCCCCTGGCACTCAAACATTTTGCCATTGCCCTGGACGACGCTCGCAAGGCCGGGTTCCTCGGCTACAAGATCCTGGGATCCAACTTTTCTTTTGATATCAAAATCAAGGAAGGGGCCGGAGCCTTCGTCTGCGGTGAGGAGACGGCGCTGCTGGCCTCCATCGAAGGACAACGCGGCATGCCCAGAATCCGGCCGCCGTTCCCAGCCATCCAGGGTGTGTTCGGCAAACCGACCATCATCAACAACGTCGAAACCCTGGCCAACATCCCCTGGATCCTCCTCAACGGCGGTGCCGCCTACGCCAAGATCGGTACCGAAAAGAGTCGAGGAACCAAAGTGTTCGCCCTGGCCGGCGCCATCAAACGCGGTGGTCTGGTGGAAGTCCCCATGGGGATGAGTATCCGCCAACTCCTCATGGAGATCGGTGGAGGTTCCGCTTCAGGGCGTCCCCTCAAGGCGGTCCAATTGGGGGGGCCTTCGGGCGGGTGTATCCCCGAATCGATGTTCGATACCATCATCGATTATGATGCCATCAACGCCACCGGAGCCATCATGGGCTCGGGAGGTATGGTGGTGACCGATACCAAATCGTGCATGGTCGACCTGGCGCGGTTCTTCCTGGAGTTCACCCAGATCGAATCGTGCGGCAAATGTACCTTCTGCCGCATCGGTACCTTGCGCATGAAGGAACTCCTCACCAAAATCTGCGAGGGCCACGGCACTCTGGAAGATATCGACACCTTGGCTGAACTTGCCGATCGCATCAAGGATGCCAGTCTTTGCGGCCTCGGGCAGACCGCTCCCAATCCGGTATTGACAACCCTTAAATATTTCCGCGATGAATACATCGCGCACGTTACCGATAAACGTTGCCCGGGCGGAGTCTGCAAGGGTCTGATCACACACACCATCATGCAGGATAAATGTACCGGGTGTTCCATCTGTGATCGTTATTGCCCGGTCAACGCCATAACGGGTGAACTGAAAAAACCAAACACCTGGGTCATCGACAAGAAAATCTGCATCAACTGCGGGATGTGTGTCGAGGTCTGCAACCCTGACGCCATTCTGGCGGCTTGAACCGGAGAGACAGCCTTATGGAAACCACCGTTCCCATCATTCTAAACGGTCGCGCCATCGACGCCAAAGCTGGTGCCACCATACGAGAGGTCGCTGAAGCCCAGGGAATTAAAATTCCCACCTTCTGTCACGACAATCGTCTGAAACCTTTTGCTTCCTGTTTCTTGTGTGTGGTTGAAGTCAAGGGAGCCCGGACACTGCTGCCCGCTTGTTCGACGCGCGTGGCCCCCAAGATGGAAATCTTCACCGACAACGATAAAGTCGCAACATCGCGCAAAATGGCGCTGGATCTGCTTTTGTCCGATCATGCCGGCGACTGTATCGCCCCGTGCGAAGCCACCTGCCCCGCCAACATCGATATCCAGGGATACATCGCCCATATCGCCAATGGTGATTTTGCCGGGGCGGTGCATTTGATCAAAAAACGTAACCCACTTCCCGTCGTCTGCGGTCGCATTTGCCCCCATCCTTGTGAATCTCAATGTCGACGTGCCTTGGTGGACGAACCGATCGCCATCAACCCCCTCAAGAGGTTTTCGTCGGAGTATGAACTGGAACACGGTCCGTTTGTCCCGCAGGCCGGTCCCGATTCCGGCAAGAAAGTGGCCATCATAGGGGGGGGACCGGCCGGGTTGTCGGCCGCTTACTTCCTGCGCCAGTCGGGGCATGCCGTGGAAATCTTCGAGGCCTTGCCGGAACTGGGTGGTATGGCCCGATATGGTATTCCGCGATTTCGGTTGCCCTGGGACGTCATGGATCGGGAAATCAAGGCCATCCTGGACCTGGGAGTCAAGGTCCACTTCAACAGCAAGCTGGGCGATCATTTCACCTTGGCCGATCTGAAACGTCAGGGCTTTTCCGCCATATTGATCGCCATCGGTGCTCACAAATCCAAACCCATGCACATCGAGAACGAAAACGTTCCCGGGGTGATGGGAGGGATCGATTTTTTACGCAAGGTCGTCCTCAAGGAACCGGTGAATGTTGGCAAGAGAGTCGCGGTTCTGGGGGGGGGCGATACGGCCATGGACTGCTGCCGGGTTGCCCTTCGTTTGGGCGCCCAGGTCACCTTGTTGTATCGTCGTACCCAGGCGGAAATGCCTTCTTCACCCTGGGAGCAGGAAGAAGCCCATGAAGAAGGGGTTGAATTTCGTTTTCTTACCGCCCCATCGGCCGTGGTTCTAGACGAAAAAGGTCATGCCAAGGCGCTGCGGGTGATCACCATGGAACTGGGTGAGCCTGACGCTTCCGGACGCCGGCGCCCGGTTCCCATCGAAAACAGCGAGGAGGATTTGGAATTCGACCTGATCATTCCTGCCATCGGTCAGGATCCCGATCTGTCCTGTCTTGCCAAGGACGATGTCAAACCCCAGACCACCAAGTGGAATACCGTCGTCCATGATGCCAAAACCATGGTCAGTACCATGGAGGGGGTGTTCACGGCGGGTGACTGTGCCTTTGGTCCCGATATCCTCATCCGCGCCATCGGCGAAGGGCGTAAGGCGGCCGAGGCCATTAACCTTTATCTCAGTGGTGTCGAGGTAAGAATCATCCAACCCTATGCCATTTCCAGAGGTCGGTTGAAGGAACTCGATTCTGCCGATTTTGCCCCACGCTTCGTCCACAAAAAACGCGCCCTGGAGACCACTCTGCCACCCGAGCAGCGCCTCAGGAACGATTCGGGTTGGGCTCCCATCAACATCGGTCTGGATCAGATTCAGGCCATGGCCGAGGCGACCCGTTGTATCGAATGCGGGTGTAACGCTCGTTTTGATTGCGATCTGCGCAATTTTTCTACCCTGTACAACGCCACCGAGAAACGGCTTTCGGGTGACAAGCGTTCGTATGAAGAGGACAAGCGTCATCCCCTCATCCGTATCGAGTCGGACAAGTGCATTACTTGCGCCTCCTGTGTCCGTATCTGTAGCGAGATCCGTAATATCAATGCTTTGACCTTCATCAAACGGGGATTCAACACTCGTATTGGGCCCAACTTCAACGATCCCCTTCAGGAGACCGGTTGCGATGCCTGTGGTATGTGTACCGATGTCTGTCCGACAGGAACCCTTGCCCCCAATACCGGCAAGGAATGTGGCCCCTGGATCTGGAACGAGACCATCAGCACCTGTACCGATTGTTCCAGGGGTTGTGGAATCAAGGTAGCGGTCAATCGCAACCGTATCGTCAAGATACAGTCGGTCAATTCCGATCCCGTGAACGGAGCGGTCATTTGTGCCGAAGGGCGTTTTGGATACCAGTTACTGACCAAGCGGGTGGACCGGGATAACGATACGGCTATCCAAAAAGGGCGGGAACTGTTGGCCCAAGGTGGTAAGATTGCCGTTCTGGTCTCTCCCAAGGTGACTGTTGAGGAAGCGTATGCCGCAGCCCGTGTGGCAAAACGGTACGGTGGGCGGTTGCACTGGGTCGAAGGTATCTCCATTCACGGTTCCAGCAAACCCGCTGGCAAAATGCGGGGCGAGGCCAACGTGGCGTTGTTGAGCCGTCTCGGAGCCACGAGCTGGAAAGGCGATGCCGCCGACATTTTCATCACCGTCAACTTGTCCGATCTGCCACCCAAATCGGCATCCAGTCGTGTTATCTCCTTGAATTCCCATGGTAGCCAGGATGACGTCAGCATTGCCATCACCATCGCCGACCCATTGGAAACCAGCGGGACATTTTTAAACCGCGACAGCGAGCTGTGCGTACTCAACACCACCCTGGTCAACGCCGGTGTCCCCACAGGGTTTGGTGCTCTGATGCGTTTGTGCGGCGAGGATGGATTGGCCGATCTCGAGGCGTTACGTCAGGCGTTGGTGGGAGAGTATCAGGAACTGTCTGCCCTGACCCAGATCAACGGTCATCGGCTGATCAAAACCAATGTGGCACCGGTTCTGGTGGCGGCATCGCCAGATACTCGTGAAGCCGCCTTTGCCCTGCATATGAAACAGATGGAATTGCCCTGGTCCATCTGAACCTCTCCGGTCCCGGGTACATGACCTGTCCATCAGTCGTCGTGCCCAATCTACCGGCTTCAGGGGAGTGTTTTTCCCCTGAAGCCGGTCCATCCCAGGCCAGATCCATGATCGATCGAGTCAACCTCATCACCCAGATCTTCTCCAGGGTCGTCCTGTGATCGTCCAAAAAACAAGCCATGATCATTTGAAACAGATTTATCAGCAGCTCAATGATACCAACCGCGATGCGTTGTTGAAATTTGCCCGGTTTCTGCTCCAGGATCAAGAAACCGCCCCTCGTGCGGCCCTTCCTCAGGAGCCAGTGCCTATTGTTCCCATGCCTGGGGAAAATGTCATTCAAGCCCTCAAACGGTTGAAAAAAACCTACCCGATGATTGATGCCGATATGCGACTGTTGGATGCCGCCTCCCAGTGCGTCATGCAGAAAGTTTTGGGTCACCCTGATGCTGTATTGATTGTAAAAATGGAAAGGCTTTTCCGGGATGCCTATGAGCAATGGCGTCGTCAGACCGAGATGCAAGCCTGATCGCGGTAACGTCGTTGTCCGTTTTCCCCCGATGTTTTAATTCTACCTTGTCACATTCATTAATTGGAATGGATGGCT
>JADFZF010000050.1 GCA_015232645.1 Magnetococcales bacterium
ATCATTCCAAACCGGGAGGGATCTGAATAGTTACAAATTTCCTATCTAAGCGCCATTGGACTTATGGTCCATCGACCCGGTGGAGTTCCACAGGCATTAAGGTCCAAATGGAATGATCGGCACCTGTTTCCAAAAAGCCAGGGTGTGGATGGACAAGCAACAGAGCCAGGTTGGTTATCCGACCCCAAAGTTGAACATTGTCATCCCCGGTGATGGAGAGTCGCAGCCGGTACTGACCCGGCATCAAGGGGACATAAGGTACTTTCAAGTCAATGGTATGTCGGCCCGTTTCCAGGGAGGGGCGATTGGGGAAGGCGCCAGGCATGCTGAACAAGGTTGCGGTGACGTTGCCGTGAATGGGTTCGGCCATGAAGGAAAAATGGGGATGGCGCAAAGGCTGACGGACTTCCAACAACAAACGTAACGTCATGGTTTCACCATTGTGGACCGCCCCGTTCACTTCACCCAGAGAATTGAGGACCGTGGCGTCATGAATCCAGACATATTCGCCCGAACCTGGGTGGTGAATGATCCCTTTTTCGTGGGAGCCCATGTTGGCGGCCGAGTAGCGCGAGATCACCTCCATAGTGCTGCCAACGTGCTCCAGACGCCCTTTGTTCAGGTACATGGCGACGTTGCATAGGCGGTCCACCTGGGACAGATTATGTGAAACAAACACCACAGCCACGCCGGAATGGGCTAATTTATTCATACGATCCAAGGCTTTGTTGCGAAAGACCATATCACCCACCGACAGGACCTCGTCCACCAGGAGGATATCGGGCGACATGTGAATGGCGACGGCAAACCCAAGGCGGGCCCGCATTCCTGAGCTGTAGTTGCGCACCGGGGTATTGATGAATTCGCCGATATCGGCAAATTCGACGATGGCATCCATGCGGGTGTTGATTTCGCGCCGGGACAAACCCAGGATGGCGGCATTGATATAAATGTTTTCCCTGCCGCTGAGGATGGGACTGAAACCAGCCCCCAACTGAATCAGGGCTCCGACTCGTCCGCGCACGGTAATTTGACCGCGATCGGGTTTGATCAGACCGTTGATCAGACGCAATAGGGTCGTTTTCCCGGAGCCGTTGGGTCCGATCAACCCGACGATATCTCCTCTTTTGATTGCAAAATTCACATCTCTGATAGCCCAGAATTCATCCTGGCGCAATTGTTGGGGGTGGCTGCGTCCCAATAGTTCGCGACCGACTCCGGTGAGTCCGTACCAGAGAGATCGTTTCAGGTCCAGACAAAATTTTTTATGGACCGTCTGCCCTTGAATCAAAACATCCGATGCCATGCCATCCTCTTGGGAAGGGTAGAATACCCATTTGAATCGAGTTCAACGTGGGGCCAAATCGAAAAACATGGTGACCACGAGGAAAGGGGTCAGGGATCGCACCGATGAGGGTATGGGTATGAGATTGCCTGACCCATGCCGGGTGAATCGAAGACGAGCTACCCCTGGTTGGAGTGGGAGAATTTGAAAACCTCCTGAGGTGATGGTTGGTGAGAAGAAACAAGGATCCCTGACGCCGCAGGCTGCCCGACCGTCGGGAATCGGCCCGATTTGACCCGGTAGTTGCGAGTCAACGACCGTTAGCGGTTTGAGTGGTTGATTGAGCGTCCCAATTTTTTTTCAACGCTGGCGATTTTTTCGGTCAAACGGTTTTGGGCATTTTTGCGAATATCCGCTTTCAGAGAAAGAGTAATCCGATTGCAGTCGGCATTCATCCGCTCGTAGCATTTTTTCACCACCGCCATGACCTCATCCCACTCCCCCTCCACCGAGGTTCCCATGGGACCAAGTTGGTAGGGGAGGCCACTGCCATCAATGATATCCAAGGAGCGGGCGACGTAGGTGCTGACACTTTCGCCCTTGTCCAGCGGGGTCATGGAAAATTCTAATAATACGCTCATGGTCTTGCCTTTCACAACAGGGGTTGGGACTGGAAGCTGGGACAATGGAACGAACCCTATCACAGGCGGCTAGGCATTTTTGAGAGCCATGATTTCTGCATCGGCAAAACGGAGCCTGAGCGTCAATTCTTTGCACAGTCGAGCGAACACATGGCTGGCCAGATGCGGATCCTTGGTGCTGACAACATCGAAAACCCCACGCGACAGGATAAAAAGATCGGTATCCCTGATGGTCACGGCATGGGAAGAACGGGGAGCATGATCGATGAAAGCCATATCGCCGAAAAAGCCGCCGCGGCCGAAGATGGCAACAGTATGATTGTTACCATCTTCAGAAGTCATGGCAATGCGTACGCTACCGCAGCGGATGAAATACATTTCATCACCCTGGTCACCGTGTCTGAATAACACTTCGCCACTTTTGCAGGAACGTTCCACAACGACCTTGGCCAGGAAATCAAGAACATCCAGTTTTTGTTTGTGTTCAAAACCTTTGAACAGGGGAAAATCCTGGAGAGCCAAGGGCCTTTCGTCATTGTGAAAGTTATGTGTATCATTGGCCAGGATTTGATCTTCGACCCATTCCACCGCCTCTTCGAGTTCGAGAAAAATTTGCAAATGGGACGAAGGGGTAAGCCCAAGATGGTTCAGATAAATCGTGGGATCGCGACCAGGAGAGATGGCTAATGAGGGTTCAGCCAGAAGCAGATGGGATCCATTTTCAAACAACATGGTATCGATTTGACTGATCATGTGGGCGGCGGTGAAATCGATGCTTTGCACACGGGACAAATCGAATATCAAATAACGTGTTCGATGAAAATCGGGTTCCAGACGGGTATACAATTGATCGGTAGTGCCGAAAAACAAGTTTCCCTGTAACTCGCAAATGATTATAGTATTTTTATGTTGTTCCAATAGGGCCCGTTCCTCGGGAATTCGGTTTCGTTTGGACGAATATTGGCCCCCACTGAGTTTGCGTCTGATCACGGGTGTTTTTATCTGATCACGCAGGAACAGCGCCACCGCCAAGGTCACCCCAGCCCCAGCAGCGGCAACCAGATTGAGACTGACGGCGGTCGCCACAACGGTGATAACCACGAAAAAGTCGAGCAAGGTGTCGCGTTGTTTAACAAGGGAAAGGCTGTGCCAGTCGATCATGCGCCATGCCACGACCATCAGGATGCCAGACAGGGCGGCGATGGGAACCCAACCGAGCAAAGAGCTGAAAAATAAAAGGACAACCAACGAAAAGAGTCCTTCGAGGATCCCCGCGAAGCGGGTTTGACCGCCGCTGTGGATACTGACCAGGGTGGCCCCCATGGTGCCTGCCCCGGGCATCCCCCCCACCAGGGCGGAGAGGAAGTTGCCGGTCCCCTGGGCCATGAGTTCACGATTGGATTGGTGGCGGGAACGGGTCAGGGTGTCAACGACGACACATGTTTTCAGGGTATCGATGGAGAGCAGGGCCGACAAGGTGAGTGCCGGAAGGACAAGGGCAGAGAGATCGGCCAGGCGCAGTTGTTCCAGGGCCTGCCAGCGGCCTTGAAATCCCTGGGCCAGCGAGGCAAGATCGATATTTATGACCCCGATAAGGAGAGGGTTTCCGTCAAGACGTAACAGCTCGGGATGGGTCATCCCGGAAAGGAAATAGATCCCCATCCCCAGCAGAAGGCCGATGATCGGAGCGGGAATTTGACGGGTTATTTTAGGGGCCACGACCATGCCGATCATGGTGGCCACTCCGACCAGGAGACTGGTCATTTGCCATGAGTCCGGATGAATCAACCCCCGCCATGGCGAGGCGTCTTTGGGTAGTCCCAATAATTTGGGTATCTGGCTGAGGAGGATGATCAGACCGACGCCACTCAAATAACCGGTGACCACGGGATAAGGGATGTATTTGATGATCCGTCCGCCACCGATGCCTCCATAGAGGATTTGCAACAGCGAAGAAAACAAGGCCACCATGGTCAGAAAGAGGAGGATTTGTTCCGGGGAATAGCCGCCGGCGGCCAAACGTTCGGAGATCAAAGCGGATAGGACCGCCGCGGCAGGGGCGCAGGGAGCAGTGATCAGTCGGGGGGCGCCACCGATTGCGGGGGTGGATAATCCCATGGCTACGACTCCCATGACTCCAGCCATGGCTCCCAGCGGGAAAAAAGGGGATCCCAACGGGGTGATTGCGGCCACACCATAGGCGATCGCCGATGGCAGGGCCACCAACATCCCCGCCAACCCGCCCCAGGCATCCCCTGTCCAGGTTGCTGATTTTAAGTGCATATATTCTGTCTCTTGTTCAATGATGGCACCCGGATTCCCATCGTCAGTCATCCCTTGGCGGCCGTATCTTGACTTGGTCCCATTGACCGGCTCCGCCGACAAATACCATTTCTGCCGAGCGACCATGGAGATCGTCCATGGGCTGATGCCTATTTTGTTAAATCGCTTTCTTTTTTACCGATTCTGACGGCCATCGGACAAACATGGCAAACAACTGATCCAGCTCCGCCAGAATGGGCGCCATGAGCTGTGCGTTTTTCATGATTTCGGATGGTTTCTGTGGCGGAGGCCCTTTTTTTGTGCTTTTCCCCCCCTCTGATTTGTTTTCTTGTCCATTGGTTTGTTTTGCGGCGTCATTGGTCGGATACAGCACCAGGTTGATCCGTTTTTGCCATGCGCCCATGGCCTGTTCCCATCGGCGTTCCTCTTCCGTCAACTGCCATCCGGTTTGCAAATACGTGCAAATTTTTGCTTGTACCGAGGTTACTACCGGACGATTGGATGGAAAAAGGGCCACCAGGGCCTGGGCCTCAAACCCGCGCTTTTCCCGGCGCAACATGTTGCCAAGATCGATCCAGAGCGATTGGGTGGAGGGAGGTGTCAGCCACCATGGGATCTCGTGCCCTGGAGTGAGGCGTTGTCGACGATTCAAGAGAACCCCGACCGCCAGCTTGCCGAAAAAAATGGCACTGTCAGGTGCCTTGAGACGGTCGAGGAGCAGGGCGGCCAAGTGATAGACAACCCCACCCAGCAGGGCGTGTTCTACCATTTGCAACAAGACCATGGCTTGTTTCAACAGGGACAACTGCCCATTCCAATCCAGGTCCTGATGGGTTAGCCAAAGACGCAAATAAATATTTATTAACATTGATGGATGCGTTGTTTTGTCCGCCTTGGTCAGAATGGCAAGGCTTTCATCGACCATGGCACGAGCCTCGGCGATCGAGTTGAGTTGAATTTTCAAACAGGCCATTTCATGAAGGAATTCGGCGACGAAATGGTGTTCGGGTTGATAATAATCGAGAATAATGTCCAAGATTCTCTGGTGGAGGTGCAGAGACTTATCCATCAATCCCTGGTGTAGATGGAACTTGGCCAGGGAATGCAGCGCGGGCAGGATACCGGGGTGATGGGACCCATGGAGAGCTTCCTTGGTGGCAATGACTTCCAAAAAAAGTTTTTCCGCCTGATCGATGGAACCGAGATGTTGATAAGTTTCGGCCAACAGTTCTTTGGCAAGCATGGATTCAGGGTAGTTGGGTAGCAACGATTCAGCGACGATATCCAAGGATTTTTGCAAGACGGTTAGAGCGGAATTGTAAGCACCCAGGCGCAGGTGAACGCGAGCAAGATTGTTGAGGACGTGGGGAATTTGTGGGGCGTGCTCCCCCAGACCCGAGGTAAAGATTCTCATGGAACGATTGATCATGGCCAAGGCTTGATCATGGCGGCCGGTTTCCAGACACAGAAGGGCATAGTTGTTCAAGGTGAAAGCGGTATCGAACGTGGCACGGAAACTGGTTTTGCGGTAGAATTTCAATGATTTAACAAAGCTATCCTCCGACTCTTGGAAAAGTCCCAAGCGGTAGTAACAATAGCCCAGCTCGTTATGAACCTGGCCAAGAAAACCGGGCCTGGGTTTGAAGCTGTCGGATTCCATGAAGGCGGATTGTTGCCATTTCTCCAAGGCTTTGGCAAAAATGCCTTTGGATTGGAGGTCCACGGCGTCTTTCCACAACGTTTCAGCCCGATTTCGTTTCCAGTCCTGGGCTTCCATCGGTCGTTTGTTGACTCGGTGCCAAGCGATGAAAATGGCACCGAAAGCAGAAACAAAGCCCAGGACAACAAAAAACGTCAACGTGGAGGTAATTTGCATCCGGCCTGCCCGATAAGAAGTACGAACATGTAAGCTGAAAATACATGCTTGAGATAGTATAAACAAACAGTAACGTCAACAAAAGGCACGCTAAGCAGTCCTTCCAGGTTTTGTGCCAATCAGTCATCAAGGAATGAAAAAATTTAAATTTAACTATAAAGATTCTTGAATATTTGCCATCTTAAGATTCAGAAACTGAAAATATGGCAAACAGATTGCTGGGCTTTAAGGAAGCGTTGATCGATGGGAACATGATTTCGATGGTCTGGTGTTGATGTCAGGTGCCGATAACAAAACACCGTCTAGAGGGTGTGCCATGGGGCAATTTCGTATTTTTTCGTTGGTTTGGATCTTCTTGGTAGTCTGCACTGCATGGTTTGGTTTCTGGTCGCAGGGAGAGGCCAAAGAGGTCAATTCGGTCCGAGTGGGCGTTTATCAAAGCCCGCCAGGGGTTTTTATCGACGCCGAGGGAGAAACCAAAGGATTCTATATCGATATTCTTAACTCGATTGCCCAGGAGGAAGGGTGGAAGCTGATTTTCGTTCCGGGGAAATGGGATGACAACCTCAAACGCCTTGAGAATGGTTCGATCGACCTGCTGACCGGCATCGCCTACAGCGAAAACCGGGAACAAGTATTTGATTTCAATCATCAGACAGTCTTCTCCAACTGGGGACAGGTCTATACCCAGGAAAGGAATGTCGATTCCGTTTTTTGGCTCAAAAATCGACTGATCGCCGGAGTTGTGGGCGATTTTTATACCACCGGTCTTGAGAAACTGTTGAAGGCCTTTGACTTTCCGTTTCGGATCAAGACCGTTGCCAGTTACGAGGAAGTGTTATCCCTGGTGGAGGAAGGAGATGCGGATGCCGGGATCATTCCCCGCTCCACGGGTATTGTGATGGACCAGAAATACCGTGTTTTCAAGTCCCCCATCGTGTGTTGCGTTGCCGAAGTTCGTTTTGCCGTCAAAAAGGGCACCCATGACGATTGGCTTGCTGCCATTGATCGTCACTTGGCCTTGATGAAGGCGGAGGAAACATCGTTATATTATTCCGCATTGAGTCAATGGTTTGGCGGTGTCAATCCCGAACCGTTTCCCAAATGGCTCCTTTGGGTGGCTGCGGCGGGCATTGGCATCATGGTATTGCTTTTCATCGGCAACATGGTGTTGCGCAACCAGGTTAGGAGCCGAACCCGAGCGTTGGAAAAAGAAATTGTCATCCGCAAACAAGCTGAAAGCGATTTGCGTGATGCCATGAACAACCTGTTGACCATCCAGGTCGCCCCCGGTGTCATTTGGATGCAGATTCCTGAAGCAGGACTTTATATTTTGTGCGGCTGCCCGGGTGAAGTCGTCAAACATTTGATGCATAGAGGTTTGATCCAGCGCGTCAGTCGCGATGGTGTGACTTGGGAAACGGGACCTAATGTCATTTTGCTGTCGGATCTGCTGATTCAAAACGGCGGTTTTGCCAATCTTGCCGAGTTTCCCGTCCTGCAGATGCTGTATCGTCAGGGGATGATCATCCCCAACCATCCAAACAATACCGGTATCAAACCGATGTTGATCGGACGGGAATCCCAGGTTCGTTCCCAAATGCAATACATTCATCGCGGCAATTATGGCCTGCTGAGCAAGGAGGAACTGCTTGAGGCCGGTGTTGACGAAGCCAATGCCGACATGATGATGAAAATCAAACTAAAATTTGCTTTCGGTGCCATACGTGAACCGTCGCAGATTGTCGATTTCAGGTATGTCGGTGGCATCCCGGTGGAGATTCGCAATGGGGTGACCGTGAGCCGCATCGCCTTGAATACCTATCGCTTCTACTACCGCGACCGCTCGGCCGATGTCGACCTCAATCTCCCTCCCGGGTCCACTTACGAACCCCCTTACCCGTTGGGTCAGCATCGCATTCCACGGCATCACGATTTTGCCGTCATCCATACCGGGCAAGGCGATGGATGGGATCGCAATCGCCCCAGTATGTCCAGCGTCATTATTTTTCACGGTCATACCTATCTGATTGACGCTGGACCCGGCGTGTTGCAGGTACTGACTTCTCTAGGCATCGATATTTCCGAAGTGGACGGTATTTTCCACACCCACGCCCACGACGATCATTTTGCCGGACTGCCCGCCTTGATCCGTTCGGACCGGCGCATGGCCTATTTCGCCACCCCGATGGTGCGTGCTTCGGTAGTCAAAAAATTCTCGGCACTCATGAGTC
Source organism: Magnetococcales bacterium (assembly GCA_015232645.1). GTDB lineage: Bacteria > Pseudomonadota > Magnetococcia > Magnetococcales > UBA8363 > UBA8363. The sequence continues at coordinate 8,320 of JADFZF010000050.1, forward strand.
TGGACGAACAACAATTCCATCAATTTTTTGCGGTCCACGATCTGATAGGCGAAGAATGGAACGACTGCGAGGGTCTCCTGGTCAAGCCGCATTATTCCCCACACCCGGTGGAAAACACGATTTTTCTGTTCAAGGCGCGAACCGGAAACGATGATAAGACCTATGCCCACTGGGCTGATTTATCCGGTTTCAAGGTTTTGGATGGGATGGTGGGGACCAGGGACCAGGATCTTCCGGCCGCCGTGGTGGAAGGTTTTAAACAGACCTATCTGGGTTTTGCCAATCTGAAAAAATTGGATATCGGTGGGGGCATGATCCACGGAGTGGCGGAAGACTTTCGTTCCGATCCGTCCGAAAGCCTGATTCTGGCCCATATCGACCGCAAACTGACCACCGCGGAGATGGAAATTGGCTCGGAAGCGGCGTTCGGTGCCGTGGATATCCTGATTCATGGCGAAAAAAATCTCATGACCAACAAGGCATTCGGATTTATCAAGGCCTTTTTCCCTCACACCGCCGATGAAGAAATCAATCATCTGATACGCACCCCCATGATCCACTACAATGCCGGAACCATCATGCATCGGGCGCAGAATTCCCACAATTATCTGGAAATGGTCCTTTCCGGGACCGTGGCCTACCTGGAAGCCAAAAATAATGTTTTGCACCACTTGTCCATCGGCTCCTTCCTGGGAGGAGTCGATTTCCTTGGACTGAAATCGGAGGATAACTGGACCTTCCGCAGCATTTCCGATTGTATGGTGATACGGTTTACCCATGAAAAAATGAATGCCTTTCTGGAAAAAAACAACCTGAAAGATGATTTTATCGTCGGTATGAAACGGATGCGTTTTTTGAGGAAAACGTGGTTGTTCGGAGAATCGACGAATTCATTTACCTTGAACCACATCGCTCGATCCATGACCCCGTTTATCCTGAATCCTGGGGAACAACTGTCTATTATTGAAAAAGACTCTCTTTGGCTGATGGAATCGGGTCGGATGGCCCTGATGAGTGATGACGGCCAGATCGTCGATGAGGTGAGTGACGGTGGCGCTTTTGGTGAACAAAACTTCATCGACCCTTCGTTGACGGGTTGCACGGCAAAGGCGCTGGAGGCAAGTTCCCTGTTTCGGGTGAATTATGAAGGAACGATCAATATTCCCATCGTACATTGGAAAATGTTGGAACTGTATGATAAACGCTGGCGCATTAAACGGCTGTGAGGCCGATTTGCCAACAATCCGTCCGCTACGGCCATCAATGTGCCCACGGTTGGACGTGCCCCTGGGGAAGGCTTATGTTTGACGACCATGTTTTTTCATGGAGCCTGGGGACCGTGAGTGCTGTTGCCACCATCGAAACGATGCCTGGGGAGGGGATCAGTGGTCGCATCGTGGCGCTGTCCCCGTTGGCTGCTTTTTTATTTCACCCAGGGTTGACGCACGCGAACATGATGTGCTGTCCCAAAAGGCCTCGGGACCTCCCTGGCCATGGGCCGATGTTGTCGGTAGCCCATCGCATCCCCATGCCACAAAAAATGGGCTCGGGTCTTCGACCTGTCCTGCTGCCCCCGGGAACGGCCTCTGGTGGCATCGGCCATGGATAGTTCGGATCATGAGCGGGAGCTTCCACTCGAAGAACGAGTCTATTCTTCTGAATCACCCTTGCGGCATCCTTTGGATTTTGTCCGCTCCGCCTGGAAAGATCTCCTCAATTCACGCGATCTGGCTTGGCGTCTGTTCTGGCGGGAAATCCAACAACGCTATCGGCAATCGGTGTTCGGCTTTTTGTGGATTATGATTCCTTCGGTAGTGACCACGGCCATTTTTGTGTTTTTAAACGAAAAATCTGTCCTGAATTTCGGAAGGACGGATATACCCTATCCCGTCTACGTTATGCTGGGAACCCTGCTGTGGCAAATCTTTACCGAGAGTGTTCAGGCGCCCATGGCATTGTTCGAATCGTGCGTCCCCATCATGATCAAGATCAATATGCCGCGCGAGGCACCGATTCTGGCCGCCATCGGCCAGGTATTGTTCTTGTCGGTGCTGCAACTCTTCATCGCTGGAGGTGCCATGCTGTATTTCAAGGTGCCTTGGCATGCGACGGTTTTCCTGGTTCCCTTCATGATTCTGGTCCTCATCGTCCTCGGCTCGACCTTCGGTTTGATCATGATCCCTTTGGCGTCGCTCTATAAAGATGTCAAAGAGGGTGTTACCATTCTGTTGCGTTTGGCTTTTTTCATGACCCCCATCGTTTATCCCCCGCCTCAAGGTTGGCCTTATTCACTCGTGGTCAAGCTGAATCCGGTCACCCCGGTCCTTCAGGCCACCCGCGATTGTCTGGCCAAAGGCCAGATGGTGGATCCGCAGGGATTCATGGTGTTGAGCCTGGTCATCGTGAGCTGTTTCATCCTGGCCTTGATGTTTTACCGCCTCGCCGTTCCCATCATTTTGGAACGGTTGGGGGCCTAACCATCCTGGTTGGGGATGATCTATGATACCTTTTGGACCACTGGCGATTACTGCGGATGATTTTGGACTCAGCGATGGCATCAATGATGGAATTGTCCGTCTTGCCAAAATGCGCGCTGTTACCGGCGTCAGTATCATGTGTCATCCGGCGGCCCGGCTTGATGGCATTGCCGCTTTGAAAAATACCGGGGTATTGACCGGTGTTCATCTGGTTCTGGTGGAAGAACGTCCGGTGCTGGCCGATGATCCTGGACTCAAAGCCATTCTTGATCGACGCGGACGGTTGCCGGATGATTGGCGACGACTCTTTGCCCTCATCCTGCTCAAACCGTGGGTTTTGCCGGCATTGCGTCGTGAAGTGGAAGCCCAGATCAATCGATTTGAGGAATTGGGGTTAAGTTTCGATTTTATCAACTCGCATCAGCATACCCATTTGTTTCCACCCCTTTGGATGGCCCTTCGACCATTGTTGGAATCCTACAAGGTGCCGATACGTGGCACCGCTGCCTGGGCTTGGCGCGGGACGTCCCCTCAGGGGATGATCAACATGGCTTCCTGGGTCAGCTGGCATCTGGGTTCGAGAATCAAGAACAGCCTGGCGCTTCAACCTCTGGGTCTTGATTTTTCCGGGCACTTTTCCCTGGAGGCGGCCGAACGGCTATTGGCTGAATCCCGGGTCAGCCATCGTCTGGAAATTCCGGAGCTCATTGTCCATCCAGGATGCGAAGACCGCCAGGCACGCGATTGTTATGCTCATTGGCGTTACCAATGGGATCAGGAGCGTTTGACCTTGGCATCGGAACCATTTCAGGCGCTGTTGGAGCAGATGGGCTGTGACCTGTTGGGGGCATCGATGAAAATTCGCGAGCGGGGTGGTGAGACGACTCATTTCTCTCCCCGCTCCAAAGCGTCGGAATGCATCCTGGCCCTGGCCTGGCCGCAATCCTGGGAACAGGTGGCACTGTTTGCCAAGCTGGCGGCAGGCTTGGCACGCAAAGGTGCGACGCCGCGACAAATCCTTCCCGATCTTCTGAATGGATTGGAACGCCATCAGTTTGAACATTATCTGGGATTTTCGTTCAGCCGCCGTCTGGTTGATCTGATTTCTTGGCTCCGATCCCTGGGGCGAAGGATAGACAATACCGAAGCGGTGGTGCATCTGCTCCTGCCGTCTCCCGCGTGGAGTTGGCTGGCAGGTCTGATCGACTTTCCGGGTGAGAGAATATTATTGCATTATCACGGTCGCCCGGTTTCTTGGGATATCGCCACCGCGAAAGGTTTGATGACCGATCCCTGGATGGTGGGTTCTGCGATGTTGGCCAATCCTGGGTTCTTGTCCCGATTGGCCCGACGGGTCAATGCCTCCCATCTGACGATGGATATCAACACCGCCGCCGTATTGTCCCAATTGGGATGTCAACGGGTGTTCAAATGTCCGGGACTCGTCGAAAGGTGTGTGGCGCACGGACCTCATTCTGGGACAGGGAACAAGACTTTGATCGATCCATCCCAGGTGACCGTCGGTTTTTCCGGTTGGGGCTCGCCCATGGAGGGGGTTGGAGATTTGTTGCGAGCCCTGACATTGGCGCAACATTCTCGTCTGTTTCTGTTGCTGATCGTTGAAGACCGACACCGCCTGGGAAAGATTCAGAAAATCGTCAGAAGCATGGGAATCGCTGACCGTATTCGGATTCTCGAGATGGGCGAGGAAAAAATACTGATGGATCATGTCGATGCCATGGTATTGCCCTATCGATCCGCCGTGGTGGCGCCCCTTTACCCCCGGGCATTGCTTGCCGCGGCGGCCAGTGGGTGTCCCATCATCACCACGGCTATTCCCGCCTGGGAGCATTTGTTCAATCTGTCGTCCCCCCGATTGGATATCATTTCTCCGGGAGATGTGTCGGCGCTCAAACGGGTTTTGATGCGGCTGTCCAAACGCAGGCTTGCGCTTCCGGGCGAACTGCCTCCTCTCAAGACCCTCGAGAAACATCCTGGCATGGAATCGTTAGTTGCCATCCATCACCGTCTGGCCGCAGGGCGACATGTCTCTGGCGATTGCTGATTGACGAATCTTCTGACTCACCTTGAATACTTCCAGGGCCTGGGAGCCGGTGACCAGGGGCGAGGTTCGATTCAATACCGCATCCACGAAGTGTTGAATTTCCAGCACCAGTGGTTCGGCACGTTTTACGGCAATTTTCTCGACTGACAAATCGACGTTATATTTCAGGTTGGGTGGATCATGGGGTTCTCCAGCCCGAAATGACCCTTGGCGAACAAGGCTCAATTCTTGGGAAATGAAATGGACCGAAATCCAACCCAGGTCGGTATTGCAATGCATCTCCCTGATTCTCCCCTGGGTAATACGGCTGGCGGTCAGGCTGGACATTGCGCCATTGTCGAAATTCAATAATGCGGCGACATGATCGACCCCCTGGGATTCGGGGATGTGGACGCTGCTGGCCACGACCCTGGCGACTGGACGATTGACCAAGGCCATGACAATATCCAGATCGTGAATCATCAGGTCGGCGATGACATCGACATCGGTAATGCGGGCGCTGGAGTGACTCATGCGCCGCGCGTCGATGGCAAAAATCCGCAGTCCCTGAGAGACGAGGGCTGCCAGCTCTTGAACGGCAGGATTGAAGCGCTCAATGTGTCCCACCAGCAACGTGATATGATTGGCGGCGGCGGTATCGATAAGCAGTTGGCATTCTTTTTCAGAGACGGCCAAAGGCTTTTCGATCAGGCAATGGATGCCGTGGTTCATGAGGAACTGTCCGATGGCGGCATGGGTCCCCGGCGGGGTGGCAATGCTGACGGCATCCACCTGGCCGACCAGGGAGCCTATGGCGTCAAACCCCTGGCACTGGTACAAAGTGCTGGATTCCTGAAGCCATTTCGGATTTATATCCACCACGCCGACCAAATCGACCCCCCGAAGCTGGGAATAGACGCGGGCATGATGACGTCCCATCTGTCCCACACCGACAACAGCGACTCGAAGTCCTTTTTTTCGATTCACGAGCACGGCTCCTCAGGCTGAAGTTTGAGAAGGCAACTCGATGGCCTGTCAGATTGGCCATCTCCTTCCGGCTTTAGTATAGGCCGAAGGCCATGACATGCAATTTGAAACCGACTATACTTGCATTATTTCTCTTTCCCTGCGATAGTACGCCGCAACCGGGCGTGGTAGAAATTATTGATGCTGTTCGGAAGGTGCCACATTGGAATAACCGGGGGCTTTCTACGCCGAAAGGAGGCGTGGGTATCGTCATGAGGTGTGTCGGGAGATGGTTTGTGAGCAGGTTTTTCAATAAGGTCACAATGACATGGGTTGGTTTACTGTCGTTGTGGCTGTGTGTCATCAGTCACCCGGCTCTCGGGGCGTTGCGCATCGATATCACCAAGGGTGGGTTACAACCCATGCCCATCGCCTTGTCCGACCTCGTCGATCTATCGCCCAGTGGCTCGGTGCTGGGTCAAAACGCCTGGGGTCACAAGCTCAACGAGGTCATCACTGCCGATCTGGAACGTTCAGGTCTGTTCAAGCCCCTTGATCCGAAAAGCTTCATACAATCACCCGCCGAGTTATGGCAACAGGGGCCCAACTTTCGCGATTGGCGCCTTATCGGAGCCGAGGCGGTGGTTTCCGGGGCAGTACATGAAAAGGACGGCAAATTGATTGCCGATTTTTTCCTCCACGACGTCTTTCAGGGCTCCCTGGTGGGTAAGGGCAAACGATTTACCGCACCTCTCAGGGACTGGCGCCATGTGGCGCATCGGATTGCCGACGAAATCTACACCCGCCTGACCGGTGAATCGGGTTATTTCACTTCCCGCATCGCTTTCGTGGCCAGCAATGGCGACATGAAATGGATGGCCCTCATGGATCAGGATGGTGCCAACCGGGTGGACTTGACCCATGACCGCTCTCTGGTACTCACTCCCCGCTTTGCTCCGACTGGGGAACAACTCTTCTATCTGTCCTATGAAACGGGTCAGCCCAGGATCTATCGTTGGGAACTGTATACCGGCAAGCGAACCATACAAGGGGATTATCCTGGTCTCAACAGCGCCCCGGCCTGGTCGCCTGATGGCCAACGTATGGCCCTCACCCTCAGCAAGGATGGAAATCCTGAAGTCTATCTGCGTGATTTACGTAGCGGAGACCTGCGGCGGCTGACCGAGAACAATGCCATCGACACCTCTCCATCGTTCTCGCCCGATGGCAGTCAAATCGTGTTCAATTCCGACCGCGCCGGTTCACCGCAAATTTATGTCATGGACGCCAACGGTGGCAATGCGCGACGTCTGACCTTCGAAGGGTCTTACAATGCCGCTCCTGCCTGGTCACCGCGTGGCGACCTCATCGCTTACGTCAGTGGCGGTGGTGGCCATTTCCGAATTGCCGTCATCGACCCGAGCGGCCAGAATGGACGGACCTTGACCGATTCCTGGATGGACGAGTCCCCCACCTGGTCCCCCAACGGCAGAGTCATCCTATTCTCACGACAGACAGGGAGTCAGACAAAACTTTACACCATCGATTTAACAGGTCATAATGAAAGGTTGGTAAAGCTGGAGGACAACATCAACGGTTCCGACCCTTCCTGGTCGCCCTTAATCAAGTGACAACAGCCAATTGGTTGGGACCAACCGCTTACATCCCGGGAGTTCCGGGCAGGTATAACAATTTTTTTTTGAGGTGATTGCATGAAACGCTTGGCTACTCTTGTTGTATCGGTTCTCTTTCTTGGAGTCTTGGCGGGCTGCGGGGCTACGCCAAAGGAAGGCCCTGACGGTGCCGCAGGGGCGGCATCAGGGGCGATGGGCGCCGATGGTACCGCACTGGGCCGTTCAGGGGGCTATGGTTCCAACCTGGATGACCCCAATGGTCCGGGACGGATGGGTCGGGGTGAAATGGGCCGGGTTATCCACTTTGACTTCAATTCGGCCATGTTGACCGCCGAAGCGGAACAGATCCTCGCTTATAATGCCAGGAACCTGGCCAAAACGTCCGGTCGCATTCAGATCGAAGGTCACTGCGATGAACGGGGGACTCGTGAATACAACTTGGCTCTCGGACAACAACGTGCCGAAGCGGCGGCCCGTTTTCTCGTCTCCCAAGGGATTCCGGCCAATCGGATAAAAACCGTTTCCTACGGCAAAGAGCGTCCAGTGGTCAAAGGCCATGATGAAATGTCCTGGTCGCAAAACCGTCGCGCTGAGATCAATTCTCAATAACAGCGAAAGTGGTAGCAATGATGGGCCGGAATTCACGTTCTCTTGATTCTTTCGACTCTTCGACAGTCGCTCCCAACAAACGGATGCCACCGTTGGCGGGGGGGTGGATTCCGGCCCTGCTACTCATTGTTTTACCATTGTCGGCCTGTGTTTCCGGTTCCTCCAGCAATAATGCCGCCTACGATGAGGGGGATCACCGACCCCCAGTCCGCACCGAGGCCGGCCCCCCCCCCCCTCCGGTCAAACGACCACTTCCCGAAGTCGTCGACACTCTAGCCAATCGGCTGGAGAAAAATGAAGACTTCAGCCGTACCGTTTCCACCAGCATGGAAAGACGGCTGGGGCTGATGGAAAAGGAAATTACTTCACTTCGTGGGGAGGTGGACGAACTTCAGCATGCCAAATCCAAACTGGAATCCGAGCTTGAAGCAAAAAACAGGCTGATGGCCCAGCAGGCGTCACAGCTCACGCAAAGCCCTCAGGCAACTCCGGTCACCTCGTCCCATCCCGACGATCCTGATTATGACCCCGCGCAGCAGGATACCCTGCAGACGGCCACCCTGGCGACCGGAGCGGATGGTATAGCCTCAACACGACCCGCTGCAGCCGGCACGCAGCCGGGTACTGCGACCATGACGGCCAAGGCCGCCTCTTCGATCAATCAGTCCGGCAAAAAAAACGCGGTTACCGCTCCTGCTGTTGCCAAACACAAGCCGGCCACTGCCAAACAGGCGTACGATGATGCTTTCCAACTATTGAAAAGCGGACGCTATGAAGACTCCCTGACTGCGTTTAAAAATTACATGGAATGGTTTCCAAACGACGCCCTGTCCGATAATGCCCAATACTGGATCGGTGAACTCTATTACGTTCAACGAAAATTTCCTGACGCCTTGATGGCTTTCAACCAGGTTTTGGTGCGTTGGCCAACCAGCGGCAAGGTTCCGGCGAGCTTGCTCAAAATTGGTTTTGCTTTTTATGAACTCAACGATATGGACAATGCCAAGAACAGCTTGACTCGTCTGGTGAGCGACTATCCCGAGTCTCCGGCGGTCTCCATGGCCAAACAACGGCTGGAGATGATCGACGGCAAACTGAGCAAGCACTGACGGATGACCTGTTCAATCTGCGTCTCTTGATCGGTTCAAACGGGTTGGCAGCCTGTGCCGAGCCTTTTAGTTTTACCTCGTCACATTCATTAATTGGAATGGATGTCTAATCATTTATTGATCTATGAAAATATTGAAAGAAAAAAGGGGTCTGGGGGATTGCCCCCAGGGTTTTGAATTTGTTTTTGTTTTTGACTTTG
>JADFZF010000051.1 GCA_015232645.1 Magnetococcales bacterium
CTACAAGGTCAACTCCTTGTCCTGGCAGGAGCAGTTGGGGTTTCGACACCGCGATCCACGCTGGGCCACGGCACATAAATTTCCCGCCATGGAAGCGGTGACCCAGGTATTGGGAATCGACATTCAGGTGGGTCGTACCGGCGTTTTGACTCCCGTGGCGCGACTCAACCCTGTACAGGTCGGTGGGGTGGAAGTAACCAACGCTACCTTGCACAATTTTGAAGAAATGGCGCGCAAGGATGTTCGACCGGGTGATTGGGTGGTCATCCGCCGGGCTGGTGATGTGATTCCGGAGGTGGTCAGGGTGCAAGGGGAGCCATCCTCGACGGAACGTCAGGCGGCCATCGTTTGTCCCGCTCGTTGCCCCGCCTGTGGTGCCACCGTCATCAAACCCGCTCTCGAAACGGTGGTCCGATGCAGCGGCGGTCTGGATTGTCCGGATCAAAGTCGCGAGACCATTCAGCACTTTGCCAGTCGCAGGGCCATGGATATCGATGGCCTGGGGGAAAAGATGTGTGCGCTTTTGCTCAGATCCGGTCTGATCCGAACCATGGCCGATCTCTATTTCCTGCATGAGCGTCGTGCGGAAATGGTGGCCTTGGAACGTTTGGGTGAAAAATCGGTGGATAATCTTCTGCTTGCCATCGACAAGAGTCGGAAACAACGGCTGGAGCGTTTTTTATATGCTTTGGGTATTCGGGATGTGGGTGAACGGACCGCCGTTACCTTGGCGCGACATTTTGGTTCTCTGGCAGCGTTGATGATGGCCGATACCGAGGCGCTGCTTGGGGTGGCCGATGTCGGACCTGTGGTGGCGGCCAACGTACGCGACTATTTTTCCTCCCCTCGATACGCGCGGATCGTCCAACAGCTTCTAGATATTCCAGATACGAATTGGCGTATTGCCACCCCAGTCGGGACCGATGGCAAGTGGAGCAACTCTTTGCGAGGAAAAAATTTTGTTGTTACAGGTGTTCTGAATTCCATGTCGCGCCAGGAGGCTAAAGCTCGCCTGGAGGCCAAGGGGGCTCGGGTGGTGAGTTCCATTTCCAAGAAGACTCATTTTTTGGTGGCCGGTGAGGATCCGGGAAGCAAATTGCAGAGGGCCAGAGAATGGGGAATCACCATTTTGGATGAAAAGCAATGGTTGGAACTGATGACCGCCACGGAAACTTCTTGATCCCTGGGTGAGAAGTTTCGGGTTAATGATGGCGATGGGTCAGGGAAAGGGTGGCCGGCACATCGGTCTTTTTCTGCGTCGTGTGCCCCAATGGCCGACGGGATGATCACGGCCGCTAGAGGGGAAGGTGTCGGGGTTGAGTCGGGAAAAGTACTGTATGGATTTGTGAATTATAGCAAGATCAAATCAGAGCTAATATTTATAAAAAAATAATATTTTAATCGATTATTCCAACTCGAGTTGGATGGTGGCCACCATCAAGATAGAAGATGGAGGCATTATTTCGGTTTATTGACCAATTTATTTTTGTGTATTTTAAGGTTTTCCTTTCCAAATTCGTGCAAACATGGTAACAAACGCGGGTCAATTCAATTTTGGTTGCACCAGTGACAATCTGGGACACGGCGCTGCAGATCGATGATCCGATGGCATGGCACGTTGGTCCAGTTGCAAACGGTTTGAACTTAACAATCAGGAGGATTGTAGATGAAAGAAGTCGTCATCGTGGCCGCAGGCCGCACAGCAGTGGGCAATTTTCTGGGCACGCTTTCAAAGATTCCAGCCACGGTCCTCGGATCCAAAGTCATTGCAGGAGTTCTGCAGCGCGCTGGGCTCAAGCCAGAACAGGTGCAGGAAGTGATCATGGGTCAGATTCTGACTGCGGGCGCTCGTCAAAATCCGGCTCGCCAATCCTCCATGGGTGCCGGGATTCCGTACACAACCCCGGCCATGACGGTTGATAAGCTGTGCGGCAGTGGTATGAAGTCGGTGCATCTGGCCACCATGGCCATCAAGTTGGGGGATGCGGACATCATCGTTGCCGGGGGGCAGGAGAATATGACCTTGGCGCCGCATCTGATTTTGGATGGTCGTACCGGAACGCGCATGGGGCCGGGCCGTATGGAAGACAGTCTGATCTACGACGGTCTGACCGACGTGTTCAACGAATATCACATGGGGGTTACCGCCGAGAACATCGCGGAACGTTTTAATATTTCTAAGGACGAACAGGACAAGTTCGCCGTGAGTTCGCAGAACAAGGCGGAAGCGGCCCAGAAGGCTGGCCGTTTCAAGGATGAGATCATCCCCATTGAGGTTTCGCAAGGCAAGAACAAACCGCCATTGGTGTTCGATGCCGATGAGTTTGTGCGCAAGGGGGCAACGATCGAGGCCATCTCCAAGATTCCGGCGGCCTTCAAGAAGGGTGGCAGCGTTTCGGCGGGCAATGCATCGGGGATCAACGATGGTGCGGCGGCGGTGGTTCTCATGTCCAAGGATAAGGCCAAGGAACTGGGGATCAAGCCCTTGGCGCGAGTCGTGGCTTACGCCTCTGCCGGGGTTGAACCAGCGATCATGGGTACGGGCCCCATTCCCGCCAGTCAGTTGTGTCTGAAGAAGGCGGGCTGGACGACTGCGGATCTGGACTTGATCGAAGCCAACGAAGCGTTTGCCGCCCAAGCCATCAAGGTCAATAACGACATGGCCTGGGATTTGAGCAAGGTTAACGTCAATGGTGGCGCCATTGCGCTTGGCCACCCGGTGGGTGCGTCGGGATGCCGCGTGTTGGTGACCTTGTTGTACGAGATGCAACGTCGCAATGCCAAGAAGGGGTTGGCGACTTTGTGTATCGGCGGTGGTCAGGGTATTGCCATTGCCGTGGAAAGAGACTGATCCGTTGGTGGATTGAAAATAATCAAAACATCATGTTTATTGAAAGAGGGAGATAACAATGACGAAGAGAGTTGCGCTGGTTACGGGTGGCATGGGTGGCATCGGAACCGATATCATCCGCGATCTTGCCAAGGCTGGAAAGACGGTGGCATCCACGTATGCGTTGTTCGAAAAGGATAACATTCCCGCCTGGAGTGCTGAGCTGAAGAAGGAAGGGATTGAGTGCTTTTTGGCCGAGTGCGACGTGTCCAATTTCGATTCCTGCGCCAAGGCGGTCAAGGAGATCGAAGCCAAGCTTGGTCCAGTGGATATTCTGGTCAATTGTGCCGGCATCACCAAGGACTCATCTCTCAAAAAGATGGAAGTAGCGGCCTGGAACGCGGTGATCAACGTCAACCTGAACAGCGTTTTCAACATGACCAAGCAGGTATTTTCGGGCATGGTGGATCGTGGCTTTGGCCGTATCATTCACATCTCTTCGATGAATGGTCGCCGTGGCATGTTTGGCCAGGCGAATTACGCCGCGACCAAATCGGGTATGGCCGGGTTTTCCATGTCGGTGGCGTTGGAAGGGGCCAAGAAAAACGTGACCAGCAACACCGTTTGCCCCGGGTACACGGCGACCGCCATGATGAAGACCATTCCCGAAAAGGTGATGCAGGGAATTCTGAGCCAGATTCCCGCGGGTCGTATGGCCGAGCCCAAGGAAATTGCTCGTGTCGTCACCTTCCTGGCCGATGACGATGCCGGTTTCATCAACGGAACCAACATTGATGTCAACGGAGCTCAGTACACCAGCTATTGACATTGCGGGGATATTGAGGCGCAATTCGGTTTTTATGACTGTCAGGAAATGATCGGGCGAGCTGATGACCGAGAGTGTGCGCATTATAAAAAAATATCCCAACCGGCGCCTGTACGACACCGAATCATCCACCTACGTAACCTTGGAAGGGATCCGGCGGTTGGTTTTGGCCGGATCGCCTTTCAAGGTGGTGGATAACAAGACCGGTGCCGATATCACCCGTGCTATTTTGTTGCAAATCATCAGTGAGCGGGAGGAGAAGGGGGCGCCGGTCTTTACCACCGATCTGTTGCAGAGTATCATCCGATTTTACGGCGATACCTTGCAATCCCAGGGGGTCCTGGGAGAATATCTGCAGCAGAGCATGGATTTTTTTCTGGATCAACAAAACCGTATTCGTGCGGCGGCCGATCCGGTGGCACTCATGTCGGAGATGACCAACCGAAGCCTATCGTTCTGGAATAATTTTTTTCCAGGTTCGACCATCATCAAAAGCAACGTTCGGGAAGATGTTTCGAACAATTGATTGTATTGTCGTTTTCTTGCCTGAGAGTGAATGGATTGTCCTTCAGGAATTTTTTTAGGATGATTGGAAAAAAGATCGTTGACATGGTAGCCCAACCTCATTATGCTGCATCGCAACATTGCTGCATCGCAGCAAACAGACCGTCCCCAAGGGAGAGAGATTATGGACAAGAAGATCGCCGAGCAGTTGACGGAGCTTTCACAGAAGATGATGGATACCGTGACCACCCTGCAGAAGATCAATGACCGGACCGTCCAGGACCTGGCAAAGCAACAGCTGGAAGCCGCTGAAAATTTTATCAAGTCAGGATCCGAGCAGATGAAGCAGATGGGCAATATCAAGACGGTCCAGGATGCGGTGAGCAATCAGGCGGAGCTGGCCTCCGAGGTGGGCAAGATGATTCTTGCCAATGCGCAGAAGAGCATGGAAGTGCTGACCCGTGGCCAATCCGAGCTGAAGAACCTGATCGATCAAAACATCAAGGATTTGATGGAAAGAGCCAAGAGTAATGCGAAATAGTAAAGCCGGAACGGAATAGGGACATTTGAACCGATCCGGTTGCGGGACCATCGCCTCCACTTTGGGGAGAAGATGGTGTGTGACCCGAGAACATGGCGCAGGGACGCGCCATCCAAACCTAACCCGACCCTTCAGTGGGGATCGGGTGTTGCTGTTTATTTGCTTTGATTGGTGCGTTCGTTCAGAAACCAGAATAAATGCCTAGGGCCTTTCTAAGGGAGATCATCATGGAAAATTCACCGTTTTCATCAACGGACTGGATGCGAAGTTGGGCGGAGCTGCAGCAAAAATTTTGGCAGGAGTCGTCCAACATGTTCCAGAACACATGGTGGAAGACGGTCATGCCGAGCATGCCGATGGATAGTAATTGGTGGAAGACGGCCATGCCGGCCATGCCGATGGATTTGTTCAGCAAGACCATGGGAACCATGTCGCCCATGATGAATCCATTTGCCATGTGGCCAACGGCGGGCACTCAAGAGACGCTCATGAAGAACCTGATGTCCTCCATGAATGGTTTTACCCAGATGGGCCAATCCATGATGAGCATGGTGCAATCTCTGGGTGACGTCTCCAAGACGGGAGAATGGTCGGCGATGGTCGACAAGATCATCGAGCAGTTTCGTGGCTTGATGGCGAACGCTCAGGATAATCCTTTTGCGTTTCCGTTTTTCAATCCCATGGGACCCATGAACCAGTCGCTGGAGACCTTCAATCAGATCCTGGCGGGCAACCCGATTTTTTCGCAGCTGAATGCCTCCAAGGATCCCAGCGCCTTGTTGCAGACGATGTTGGGATTTCCCGGTGTGGGGATCGGTCGGGAGAAACAGGAAGTCATCCAACGTGCCATATCGTATGGGATGGATTTTCAAAAATCCTACACCGAATATTCTTCATTGAAGAATGGCATGAAGATCAAGGCTCTGGAGAAGCTTCAGGCCAAGCTGATGGACCTGGGCAAGGGCGAGAAGAAGATCGAGACTTTGCGTGATGCCTTCGTGCTGTGGATCGATTGCCTGGAGGAGGCGCATTCGGAATTGGTGACCAGCGACAAGTATCTGGAGACCAATGCCCGCATGGTCAAGGATATGATGAACTTCCGCAAGACGTTCCAGATTCTGATGGACGACATGCTGGAAGCGATGAATATTCCCAACCGCCGCGAGGTGGATGCCGCCTACAAAAAAATTCAAGTCCTGAAACGTCAGGTGCGTGAGATGGACGAGGAGCTTCAGGAGTTGCGCACATTGCGGATTGACCTGGATGCGCTTAAGGCTCATGCAGAAAAGACCCTTGGTCCGGTACCGGCCAGTGAAAAAAAACCAGGACATAAAAAGTCAGCCGCAGCCAAGGTCGAACAAGAGAACAAAGGAGCCTAATCCATGACTCAGTCCATGACGCCGTTCAATATCAAACCTGAAGCTGCCGCCAAGGAACTTAATCAATATTACAAGAACCTGGCTGCTGGCATGAAAACCTTGAGTGAATTGGGGCCCATCAGCGAGGGAATCAGCGCCAAGGAGCCCGCCTACGAGGAGGACAAGGTCGTCCTTTACCACTACACCCCTCGGGTGGAAAAACCACACGGAATACCTGTGTTGGTCATTTATGCCTTGGTCAACCGTCCCTACGTGGCCGATATGCAGGAAGACCGGTCGCTGATTCGCGGTCTCCTCGACCAGGGACTGGACGTCTACATTATCGATTGGGGATATCCCGACCCGTCCGATCGTTATCAGGAGTTGGATGATCATATCAATGGCTATATTCGGCGTTGTGTGGATTTTCTTTGCGCCAAATATGATTTACCCAAGATCAACATCCTGGGCATCTGCCAGGGAGGGACGTTCAGCATTTGTTTCACCTCCCTCTACCCGGAAAAGGTCAAAAATTTGGTGACTGTGGTGACCCCGGTGGACTTTCACGGAGGCAAGAACGTTCTCGGTTCCTGGGGCAAGGACCTGGATGTGGATCTGATCGTGGATGCCATGGGCAATGTTTCCGGTGATCTTTTGAATTTCACCTTTTTGTCCATGAACCCTTATCGCCTCACGGGACAGAAGTATCTGGACATGATTCCCATGCTGGAGGATCCGGTAGGACTGATGAACTTTTTGCGGATGGAAAAGTGGATTTTCGACTCTCCTGATCAGCCGGGTGAGACCTTCCGTCAGTTTGTTAAAGATTTCTTCCAGGACAACAAGCTCATCAAGGGTGAAGTGCGTATAGGCGGCAAGCGTGTGGACATGAAGAATATCACCATGCCGGTACTCAATGTTTTTGCCACCAAGGACCATTTGGTGCCACCTCCGGCGTCTCAGGCCTTGGGGAAATATGCCAACAGCAAGGACTATTCCGAATTTCCGTTCAAAGGTGGTCACATTGGCATTTTTACCTCCGGGCGTTCCATGGCCGAGGTTCCGCCGGCCATTGCGACTTGGATCAAAGCGCGCGGTTAGGTTTGGGCGCAGCCGGTATTATTCAGCAGGGAAGAACAATACCCCGGCCTGAGGGCCGGGGTTTTTTTTTGGAAGGGAATATTTTTTGACCGCAGGTTGGATTTGGAGCGAATACCCGAGGGTTGGATCTTGGTTTACAGTTGCCCTTCATGGGAAGCATTGGCACTGCGGGAAGAAAAAGGCGTTGTGGGCGGAGGGTAGGGGACCAAGAGTCGAACTCTGGGGGCTTGTTCCTCCAAACTCTACCGGTAAGGGGTATCCCTCTTCCCAAAATCCATTTTGTTAACGAGTCGGATTATTCACAATGGGGATGGCGAGGAAAAACAAGGAAGAGAGAATTGGATCAGACCTTGTAATAATCCCGGTACCAGGAGACAAAGCGTTCAATGCCGGTTTCGATGGAGGTTTGGGGTTTGAAACCGAAGTCCGTCACCAGATCATCAATATCGGCCCAGGTCGCGGAGACATCGCCAGGCTGCATGGGCAACATGGTTTTTATTCCTTGTCTTCCCAGGAAAAGTTCTAAGGCCTCGATGTAATGCATCAATTCGACGGGTCTGTTATTGCCGATATTGTAAATTCGATAGGGGGCGTTGCTGGTTGCGGGATCGGGCTGGTGGCTATCCCATAGTGGGTCGGGGGCCGCGGGTCGGTCAACGATGCGTATGATCCCCTCGATAATGTCATCAATGTAGGTAAAATCGCGTTGCATGCGACCGTGGTTATAGACTTCCATGGGTAGACCGGAAAGAATGGCGCGGGTGAATTTGAATAATGCCATGTCGGGGCGTCCCCAGGGGCCATAAACGGTAAAGAAACGTAACCCCGTGGTTGGTAGGCGAAACAGGTGGGCGTACGTATGGGCCATGAGTTCGTTGGTTTTTTTACTGGCAGCGTATAAGGAGAGCGGATGGTCCACATTGTGATGCACGGAAAATGGCATCCGGGTGTTGGCACCGTAGATCGAGGATGAAGAAGCAAAAACCAGATGGTCCACCCTGGAGTGACGGCATCCTTCAAGGAGATTGGCGAATCCGACGATGTTACTTTCGATGTAACTATATGGGTTGTCGATAGAATAACGAACCCCGGCCTGGGCGGCCAGATTGACGACGGCATTGAAATGAAAATCGCGGAACATCTGTTGCATTGATTCGCGATGAGCAATGTCGAGAGCAAAAAATTGGAAATTAGGCAGGGGGAGTAATAATGAAAGGCGGCTTTGTTTTAACTTTGGGTCATAGTAGTCATTCAGATTATCGACCCCGACGACGCTGTCACCCCGGTCGAGAAGTTTTTTGGTCAGGTGAAAGCCAATGAATCCGGCGGCTCCTGTCACAAGGGTAAGTGCCATGGGCTTGAATCCTTTGCGATGAGTTGCATTATGAAATCATTCAGATTGCGGCTACAATTGTATATCATGCGGCGGGTGACGGCGATATGCCACGCCTGCGGAGTGAAGATAGAATGTTATCCAATTTTGATTATTGATCTTCCGTGACTCAAGGAACGGTGGATATTTTTTCCGATGGTGCGTGCAGCGGCAACCCGGGACCAGGGGGGTGGGGTGTGCTGCTGCGCTATGGCGAGCATGAAAAGCGGCTTCATGGTTACGAGGTTGGAACCACCAACAATCGGATGGAACTCATGGCCGCGATTCATGGATTGGAGGCGTTAAAAAGAAGCTGCCGGGTGGTTGTGACCACCGATTCAACTTACGTTCAGAATGGCATAACCCAATGGTTACCCCAGTGGAAAAACCGCGGATGGTTGAAGAAGGACGGCAAGCCGGTGCTCAATGCCGATTTATGGAAAAGATTGGATGCCGTTTGCCAGAAACATGATATAGAATGGCGATGGGTCAGGGGGCACACAGGACACGAAGACAACGAAACGGCGGACAGGTTGGCCAGGGAAGCCATTCGCCTGGGACGTGGAGGTGAATTGCCAACGGGAGAAGTTCGGACCAGTGCCGAATAATTTTTATTTTCATTTCGCTCCCAATGGGCAAGCCAATTGACCGTTGGGAGCCTCAGGGTTCCTCCTGACAGTCGGTTTGCCGGTGGCAAGGGTGCCGGCGGGTGATGGATGTGCACAAAGAACAGGAGAAAAGCATGTTTGAGGATCAGTCAGATCTGGTACAGAATCTTTTGGCAGGGAATAACGAGTTTCGCCAGATGTATGAAGAGCATCAGGCCTTGAAGAAACAGATAGCCGACTCGGGACGTACCATGGAGCATTTTACCGTGGAGCGTCTAAAGAAAAGGAAACTCCAGCTCAAGGACCAAATGGCGGCCATCCTGGCGGCCAGCGGTAACAGATGACGGTTGATGCGTCTGCAAGCCATGATGGAGACCGTCGCTGTTGTGGATGATCGCTTTTTTGACTGTAAATAAAAATGGTTGTGGGTCGATCATGAATGCAAAAAGTACGAACCAGAAAAGTTTAAATACCGTGTGGCAGGTGATGTCCATTTCCCGCGATGAGCGGGAACGTCTTCAGGGCCACCGCAGTTTTCTGGTCTGGTTCACAGGTTTATCGGGATCGGGAAAATCAACCATCATTTACGCGGTCGAGGAGCGACTCTACAAATTGGGATACCGAACTTTTGCTCTGGATGGTGATAATGTTCGCCATGGTTTGTGTGCCGACCTGGGATTTTCGCAAGGAGATCGGATAGAAAATATCCGTCGGGTCGGGGAAGTCGCCAAACTGTTGACCCAGGCAGGAGTGATCGTTTTGGCGGCCTTCATCTCTCCCTTCCGGGCAGATCGGCAAAAAGTACGTAATCTTATGGAGGCGGGCGATTTTATCGAGGTGTATTGCCATTGCCCCTTGGAAATTTGCGAAGCCCGGGATGTCAAGGGTCTCTATAAAAAGGCTAGGGCAGGGGAGGTTCGTGATTTTACTGGAATTTCTTCTCCTTATGAGGAGCCATCCCATCCAGATCTGGTACTTCATACCGGAGAGGATTCGGTCGAAAGATGTACGGAATTGGTGATGGAAAAAATTAAATCGCGCTTGCAGGTGGCTGGGATGGGAAAGGCGGATTTGGCCGATTTCTAGGGTGGTGGTACGATAGCGATTGGTGGATGGTCGGTCTGGGATGAGTTCGGCTTGATGTATAGCGACATTTGGGGCAGCACTGGAAGATTCTCGCCCCCTGGAGAGAACAGGATGAACTCGCCAGGTTGTCTTGACGTCAGTCGGTCCTCTATCCTGGCGCGAAAGAGTTCGAATCGCTTTTCCAAACCTGAAAAAATTCCAGTCCCCGCGCCCAAACCATCGGGAAGGGGCTTTGGTTTCTCCTCGGTAAATGTGAATCTCTACAGACCCTGGTCCAAACGGTATTGAATGGAACTTGTCGCAATAGGCACGTTGGTTTTGATCGGCTGGGTATGGTATGCCTGCATGAAGGCCCGGGAAATTTGTCACGAGGCGGCCCGCGACATGTGCAAGCGCATGGGTGTGGAGCTGGTGGATGATACGGTGGCGCTGAGCTATCTGGGCCTCAGGCGGGATGGGGGCGGACGTTTGGTACTGCGTCGCGTCTATGAATTCAGGTATGTCGGCAACGATTGGATTGTGCAGCAGGGGGCGATGATTCTGAATGGGTATACCCTCGAAGCATGTATGGTGCATGTCCTCCAGACATCACATTAGACAAGGATGGATCGGTTTGTCAGATGATCGTTTTTTAGGGCTCGGAGCAATGAATATTATTTCTTGTCTGAACATAAGGAGACGCATTGGCAACCAGGATGGGTGGAGTGTCCGTCCCAGATCGGTGGGTAAGTCAGTTGGGAGAGGGGAGGGGTGACAACCATAGGGTCGGTCGGAGGAGATACCCCGTTTTTTCATCAGTGCAGAGGATGGAAACGGTCTCCAGCCACCCCATTCATGCCGAACTGAGACCCAAGTCGCCACTTCATGGTGAACGGTCATTTGATTTGATCCATTATTGGTATGGAGTCTGGTCATTGTGGATGAGAAGTCGGTTAACCATGACAGGAGACAGGGTATGATCTCTCCCCGGTTTGGACGGCATATTCCGTTTATGAGGGGTGTATTGGCGTTGTATTTGGTTTTTCTGGTGGTTTTTTTTGCAGCGGCGCCGTTTTTGACCTTGTGGCTGTATGCCGAGACCAAATTGAGATTGAGCCTGTTGCCGCAATTGATCGGGTTTTGTTTGCAGGGGGCGTTTTTGGTTGTCGTCATTGCGATTTACGAAAAGCGGACGGCCATTCGTTCCATGCGTAGCCATAAGTTCGCCTTGCGTAGCGCCGTTGCCGCATTCATCCGTCCGTTGGCATCTACCAAAAATTATAGCGGCAATGACAGCCTCGCTTCCTCCATGGCGCTGCAGCATATACACAAGCGGATAACCGAAAAGAAGATTTCCGAATCGGTCATGAAACAGATGGAAGAAGATGCGCGGATGATATTAGTTTCTTTTGAGTCGTTGACGGTGTTGGCGGCCCAGATCGATATTGAGCATTTGGAGGCCTGGAGAGTGATTTTGAATCACATTCGTCGCATCGGTACCTCTCAGTCGCAGGAAGAGATTGAAGCCCTCTTGTTGGAAATGCTCAATGCGGTGCAAAGCTTTGATGATCTATATATTTATTGATCAGGTGCTGTTTTGAGCTTCGCCTGCCGGATCAGGGCTGCCTTCGCAGCCCTTCCAGGGTGAGGGAATAGTCGGTGGGATACGGTCTTTTGAGAGGCGTGGATGCCTGTCTGGATGAGGGGGCAACATCAAGTCTCCTCTGGATCGACTTGATCAACCGGAAAATCTGTATTTGCCTCTTCGATTTTGCGATAAAGAGTCCGTTCGCTCACACCCAGCTTTTCAGCCAAGACGCGTCGATCGATCTGATTGTTAGTAAGCATGCGTTTGATATAGCGCCGTTCAACTTCCTTGAGTGGTAGGATGATGTCATCGGGGATGGCGCTCACCATGTCGCTGGGGAGAGGTGCCAATTGACAAACCTCCGGCAGGTGTTTGATATCGATGGGTTTATTTTCTGCCAAAAGTGAAGCCCGTTCCAGAAAGTTGAGCAATTCTCGTATATTCCCGGGGAAGTGATAATTTTCCAAAGCTTTGATCGCCTGATCGGTAATGCCGAAGCCACGAAAACCTTCCATGCGTTGAAGCAGGGTCTCGACGAGAAGGGGGATATCTTTTTTCCGTTCGCTCAAGGAGGGAATATGGATGGGAAAGACGGAAATGCGATAATACAAATCCAGGCGAAAGGTTCCAGCCTCAACCATGGCGGTCAGGTTTTGGTTGGTGGCGGCGATCAGGCGAAAATCGGTGTGGCGGGTATCGACGCTGCCTACCTTGCGATAGGTTTTGGTCTCTAGCAATCGCAGGAGTTTGACCTGCAGGGGAAGGGGGACGTCGCCAATTTCATCCAGGAACAGGGTGCCGCCATGAGCCGCTTCAACGAGGCCTTTTTTATTGGAGTAGGCTCCGGTGAAGGCTCCTTTTTCATGGCCGAACAATTCGCTCTCGAACAAGGATTCGGTCAGGCCAGAACACTCCACCGGGACAAAGGGTTTATCGGAGCGGTCGGAGGCGTCATGGATGGCGCGGGCGACGACCTCCTTTCCGGTTCCCGAGGCACCGGACAAAAACACTGAAACCCGGCTGGGGGCGACGCGGCGAATGAGGTCGAGCATATGGTTGAACGGTTCAGAAGTTCCGACCAGTCCGACCGGGGAGGGCATGGCCTGGGCGATATGGCTGGGTTTAAGTATTTCAAGGAAGTATTCGGGTTGGCCATCTGGACCGGCGATCGGGCGCATTTCTACTTCGACGTATTCGCGACCGCGGGAGGTGACGTGGACATGCATCATTTTATCGGGGAGTCCCGTATCCAGGCAGGTCAGCATGGGACAGGATTCTCCTTCTTGATCGCAGGGTTTGGAAAAGGAATGGGAAACTTCGAAGCATTTTCGTCCCTGTAGCATATTCTTCTCTTTAAATTCATTGATATATGCATTGTTGCATCCATGGATGAAATAATTTTTGTCCAGGAGGATGGCGGGCTCGGCATAGCTGTTGAGAAAGTGATGCAGTGGTAGATGGGCGATGGGGGTAGTGAGGGGATTGGAAGACATGGGGCGGGATCGTCTGTCAGGGATGTCAGTTATAAGGATTTGTGTCTGCCAGCCAAGGCAGTATAGGGGATCATCGATGGGGAGAACAGGGCTGGTAGGAGGTTTGGGCTCGATAATATCAGGAAGTATTTCACTATAAGGAACAACAAATTATCGATCATGTCAATTATTGATGGTTCGGTATTCATGCTTTTGGCATAAAGGTTGACATGGAGAGGGAGTGGAAGCAGGTCTTCAGGGTAGACAAGACTGGGAGAATGTGGAATGGCATGGCACTATCCGAAATTGACAAGGCGTGGTTTTATGTTGGCAACCGGTGGTGGATTGGCCGGATTGAGCCTCCTCAAGCCTCTTGATATGGTGAACGAGGCCTGGGCGAATGTGATGAAGAAGGAAGAGGACAAAAACAAGGAAGAGACGGTTTTCAGTATTTGCAATTTTTGTTCCTCCTTGTGCAATATCAAGGCGACGGTGGTGGGAAGCGGCAAGGATCGCCGGATTGTCAAGTTGGATGGCAACCCCAATTCCACTTTGAACCGCGGCAAGATGTGCGCTCGTGGCCAGGCGGGAGTGCGTCAGGTCTACGATATTGACCGCATCAAGACGCCGATGATTCGCGTCGAGGGAAGCAAGCGCGGGGAAGGGAAGTTTCGCACCGCCACCTGGGCCGAGGCCTGGAACTATATCGAGGCCAAATCCAAGGCAGCGAAGGTCCAGCCGTGGGAATGGACTATGGTGGGGGGCTGGACCTCCTGCGTATTCTACATGAACTGGGCGGTGCCGTTTGCGATGGCCAATGGGGTCCCTAATATTGTCGCTTCGCCCATGCAGCATTGTGTGGCTTCGGGGCATTTGGGGACCGACTCGGTCACGGGCAATTTCAATATCCATGACGAGGTGCTGCCCGATTTTGATAACGCCAACTATATTCTGTTTATTGCCAACAATGCCTCCATTGGTGCGGTATCGACGTCGAGGATGGTGCGGTTTGCCACCGGTCGCAAGCGGGGTGCCCGGGTTGTCGCCTTGGACACGCGGCTTTCCGAGACCGCAGCCAAGGCGGATGAATGGATATGCGTTCGTCCCGGAACCGACCTGGATTTTTTGATTGCGGTGATGCATGTGATGTTGTCGGAGGGGTGGTACGACGCCGACTATATTCGCAATCACACCAACCTGCCGTTCCTGGTGGTGCGCGGCGAGGATGGGCAGTGGCAGCTGGCCATGGATGCCGAACGGCATCCGCTGGCGATGGATGAGATCAGCGGAGGAATGGTCGCGCTCCCCAGCTACAGCAACCAGAACAGCGTGGATGTCCAGGGACGGAAGATCAGGCCGGCATTGAGGGCTCCTGAAGCCTTGATGGTCTCCGGCAAACCGGCGATGACGGTGTTGCAGGCGCAACAGCTGGAAATCAAGGACAAGAATCCGGAAGCGGCCAGCCAGGTGACCGGGGTTCCCGCGGATGTCATCCGTCGCATAGCCGAGGAATTTTCTCATGCCGGGCGACCGATCATCGATCCAGGCTGGCATGGTGCCCGGTATGCCAACATCAACATGTTGCGGCGCGTCCAGGCGATGTTGCAGGCGTTGGTGGGTGGGATCGATCGCAAAGGTGGTTGGATCATGGCGGCCGAATATCGGCACAAAATTGCCAATTGGCACAAGGCCAAGGCGGAAGGCAAGGCGATGCCAGGTCCATTGATGACCACCATGGCGGGGATTCCTTTTGTCTCCGAATTGATCAAGGCCATTTCCAATCCCGATACCTTCCCGCACAAACATCCGGCGTGGTCGTTTGTATTTGCAGCCCAGGAACGTGCTGCCGGGCGGGAAGGGGTGGCGGTTCCCGCTTTGGCCGATACCGGACTTCGGGAAGCGGTGGAGGGCAAGGTATCGTTGAACGGCGAGCCTTATCTGGCCCGAGCCATTTTGATCAATGCCGCCAATCCGGTGCGGCATTATTATCCGGACTCCAATTGGAAGGAGATTCTGACCCACAAGAATATGGAACTGGTCGTATTGGTGGACGTGCTGCCCTCTGATACGGTGCCGTACGCCGATGTCATTCTGCCCAATCCGACCTATCTGGAACGCGACGAACCGACTTTGTATGGCAATGGAGTCAATCATGACTTGGCGTTGGTCACCCGTTTCCGCGCCATCGATCCGCTGTATGACACCTTGGAAACGCCTGACATCTTGTTGAAGATGAGCCAGATTATCAGCGGCAGCGACGAGAATTTCCACAAGATGCTTGAGGCCTTGAGCGGCATTCCGTCGGCAGCGACCCGCGCCGCCTTTGAAAAGTACAAGGCCGAGGGGAAGAACAGTCCGTTTTCCATGGCGTGTCGGGATACGTCGTTTTCGTCCACCGCGGAACGAATCCATATCGACAAGGACAAGCTGTATGCTGAGCTGAAACAGCAGGGGATTTATTTTGAGGAGCGTCGGGATGAACTGATGCAGGGTCATTCCATGCCCCGGGACATGGCGTTGCCGACCACCAGTGGACGTCTGGAGTTTTTTGGCACCCTATTTCAATGGTTGCAAACCATGGGTGGCAAGGGGGGATCGTTCAATGTATTGGCTTCGACGCTGCCGGCACAGTGCCGTGAGGGCAAATCCATGGCCGATGCCCTGGAGGCGAACGAGTTTTATTTTACCTATGGGAAGACGCCTACCGTGTCTTATGGATCCACCAACAGCAACAATCCGGTATTGGCGGCCATCAACCGGTTCAAGAAGGATATTTATACCGGCATCTGGATTCATCCCGACCGGGCCAAGGTGTTGAAAATCAAAACGGGCGATGCCATCCGCCTCACCAACAATCGTTCGGGGCAACAGGCTACCGGCACGGCGTACGTTACCGCCCAACTGCATCCCGATTCACTGTTTTTGCATTCGTCATTTGGGGTGGAAAACAAGGCGTTGCATCTGAGTTATGGCATCGGAACGGCGAGTAATAAACTGATTCCCAACTGGGTGGAGCCGGTGGTCGCAGGTTTTCGATCCCAGGAATTCACTATCAAGGTCGAGAAAATTTAAGAGAGCCGACGAGGAGAATACATCATGACTCATTATGCAATGGTCATTGACCTGGCTACCTGTGTCGGTTGCAATGCCTGCATGGCTGCCTGTTCATTGGAAAATCAGACCCCGGTCTGGGCGGATCGTTGGAGGACCAAGGTTCATGATCGCGAGGTGGGTTCGGGAAAGGCCTTGAGCCGTCGTTTCATCCCGCGTTTATGCAATCATTGTGATAACCCTCCATGCATGACGGTGTGTCCCAGTGGAGCGACGTACAAGACCAAGGAAGGGGTGGTGCTGGTTGACGTTGAGCGTTGTCTGGGATGCGGTGCCTGCGCCATGGCTTGTCCTTACGATGCCCGCTACCCGGCGACCGCGGACGACATCGAGAAGGGGAGAAAGTATTACGGCAAGTTGCAAAGGAATTCTCCCAGTATGGACAAATGTTCTTTTTGCTACCATCGGTTGCTGAAGGAAGGTGAGCCGGCGTGTGTGCAGACGTGCGTCGGTTACGCCCGCCTGTTTGGTGACCTGGACCAGCCCACTGATCCAGTGACCATGCTGGTGCGTTCCGGCAAAGCGCGGCCTTTGATGGCACATTTGGGCACCCGCCCCAACATTTATTACATTCCAGAGAAATGAGGAGAGGGGTCCATGGAAATTTTGACTTTTACAACACAGCAACATTGGACCACGTGGTTTGCGGTCTACCTTTTCCTGGGGGGGATGGGAGCGGCGGTGGTGGCGGTGAGTTTTCTCACCCATATGTACCTTCGCGAAGAAAAGGAATTGGTCATGTGGGGGGCCATTTCCGGGGTTGTCATGATGGTTGTCGGTTCGGGGATGCTGTTTTTACATTTGCTGAACAAATGGGCCATTTTTTATATCGTCGCCATTGTCACCCTGATTGCCATTATGCGGTCGAAGGCCATCAAATTCCGTATACCGCTTACCCCGGC
>JADFZF010000052.1 GCA_015232645.1 Magnetococcales bacterium
AAAAGCAAAAGACAAAACAAAATCAAAACCCTGGGGGCAATCCCCCAGCCCCCCTTTTTTTTTTGATCATCCATCAGGCAGTAGATTTGAACGAGTTACTTGATGATCTCTTTTCGTTGCTTAACCTTCATGAACAATTCAAACGCCGCAGGGGATGTTTCCTTGAGCTTCCGCCGCAGGGAGAGACTGTCGGAGGTGGAGGGAGGATCGTTTTCCGCACGTAAAAGCTCGACAAGAAGCAAGAAAACGGTCTGTCCGGGGAGATCGTCTTGATCTTCGGGCCATTCGTCATTGTCGCTCCACCATTGCGGCTGGGCCAGTGCCATCCATACCGGAAACAACTCCGGAGTGACTCTGACCTCGAGATCCAGATCGATGAATCCGTGCCAGAGACGCAACAAATCGCGATCCTGGCATTTTTCCAAAAAGGTGGGGGCCAGAGGGGGAAAGGCCCAGAAAAAGGTCGCCCATACCTGCCAGCAGGCTCCCAGACGCTTGAGTCGGAACAAGGCCTGGGCACGGCGATACAGGAGGACCGGTTGCCGGGTCCAGTTTTCCTCCAGGAGGATGCATTCTGCCATGGCCCGCCAGTTTTCCAGGCGTTCCAGGGTCCAGGAACGGTGGGCATCGGGGTGGGCGGGGTCGAAAGGGAAGCCGACAAAGGCCCGATCCAGCCGGCGGTAGATGGGTTTGAGAAAAGGTTTCGCCAAGGCCCCGAGTGCTTGCCTGGAACAGGGGAGGATTTCATTGTGCAGACGTTCCAGGGCCTGTAGGGGTTGCTGAGGCAATTCATCGCCCAGTTCGATGGCGGCGATCAGGGGGGGGAGATCTTCCAGAATACCGTTTTCCGGGTTTTCTGATCGCAGACGTTGGCAAAGTTCGGTAGCGGTCATGAGATCATGCCGGGCGATGGCTTGGATGAGATCATTGACCAACAGGGTTTCGGGGGTATCCAGAAACAGATCCATTTGCACGCCGCCGTGGTGATCTTTGGGGCGTTGATAATGGGTGGTATACAAGGCTTCACGACCGGGGTCTCCGGCAGTATCGACACGCAACCCCTGGCGCTGGCCATCGAGATGGGTTCGGCAGGCATCGACGGTTTTTGGGGCGAGCCCCAGGGTGCGGGCCATGCGCGCCGCCTGACGCAGACAGGCGTCGATCCGTTGGGGATCCCCTTGAAGCACCTCCTGAAGACAATCGACTTGACCCTGGCGCCAGGCGGCCAGCCCCGGTTTGGAGACGAAGCCCATTTCTTGCAGGAATACGATAGGATCCAGTTGGCCTCGTTCTTGAACCAGTCGTTCGACAACTGCGGTGACATCCATCTACGATTCCTTCGATCAATCGAGTCGTTTCAGGTAGCATCATAGCACCATCCACCCCGAGGAACGAGAGGCGATTCCAGTGCCGGTGTTGACGACGTGGAAGTGCAGTGAGGAGTCGCGATGGAGATGGGTTTGGAGGCCTGGGAGGAGGATTTCATGACTGCGACTCCGTTCAGAATGGTGTGTCAATTCGAGCCCCAAGGGGACCAGCCGAAGGCGATTCAAGCCCTGGTCGAGGGGATCGGCGCCGGGCGGCACAATCAGGTGCTGCTGGGGGTGACGGGATCGGGGAAGACGTTCACCATGGCCAAAGTGATCGAAACTTTGGGGCGACCCGCGTTGATTCTGGCCCATAACAAAACCCTGGCGGGGCAACTGTACAGCGAGATGCGATCCTTCTTCCCCGACAATGCGGTGGAATATTTTGTTTCATATTATGATTATTACCAGCCTGAGGCCTATGTCCCGCGGACCGATACCTTCATTGAAAAGGACTCGGCCATCAACGAACAGATTGATCGGATGCGCCATGCGGCCACCCAGGCGATACTGACCCGTCGGGATGTGGTGATTGTCGCGTCGGTCTCCTGTATTTATGGAATTGGTTCGCCCGAAGCCTATCAGGAGATGTCCTTGCATCTGTTGCCCGGGGATGAAATCGATCAGAGGCATTTGTTGAAAAAATTGGTGGAGATTCAATTTCAACGTAATGATATGGACCTGCAACGGGGTCGATTTCGGGTGCGGGGCGATACCATCGAGATTTTTCCGCCCCACGAGGAGGAACGGGCGATACGCATTGAAATGTTTGGTGATACCGTGGATCGCATCTGCGCCATCGATCCGTTGACGGGGCGGGTGAGCGGCGAGATACGGCATTTGCTCTTGTTTCCGGCCAGTCATTATGCCACCCAGAGGGCGACGGTGCTCAGGGCCATCGAGGAGATCAAGCGCGATCTGAACGAACGTCTGGCCTGGTTTCAGAGTCAAAACAAATTATTGGAAGCGCAACGTCTGGAAAGTCGGACGCTGTATGATTTGGAGATGATTCAGGAGGTCGGGTATTGCAGCGGCATTGAGAACTATAGTCGGTATCTGAGCGGGCGCGCTCCCGGGGAGCCGCCGCCGACGTTGATGGAATATCTGCCCAAGGATGCGTTGTTGTTCGTCGATGAAAGCCACGTCACCCTGCCTCAGGTCCGTGGGATGTTCAAAGGGGATCGTTCGCGCAAGGAGACTTTGGTGGAACATGGGTTTCGCCTGCCATCGGCATTGGACAATCGACCGTTGACTTTCGAGGAATTCGATCGGATACGTCCGGTGACGATTCACGTCTCGGCGACGCCGGCCGCCTTGGAGAAGGAAAAATCGCGGGGAGCGATCGTGGAACAGATCGTTCGGCCCACCGGACTGTTGGAGCCGGTATGTACCATCCGACCCGTGGAGGGGCAGGTGGATGGGTTGTTGGAAGAGATTCGGCAGACGGTCGGGGCGGGACATCGGGTGTTGGTGACCACCCTGACCAAGCGCATGGCGGAAGATTTGACCGATTATTTTCAGGATATCGGAATTCGGGTACGTTATCTCCATTCCGATATCGACACCCTGGAACGGCTTGAGACCATCCGTGATCTGCGTCAGAAGGAATTCGACGTGCTGGTGGGGATCAATCTGCTGCGCGAAGGGTTGGATATTCCGGAGGTGGGCCTGGTGGCGATCCTGGACGCCGACAAGGAGGGATTTTTGCGTTCGGAGACGTCGTTGATACAGACCATCGGTCGGGCGGCGCGCAATGTCGAGGGGCGGGTGGTGTTGTACGCCGATCGGGTGACCGGCTCCATGCAACGGGCTTTGGATGAAACCGATCGCCGGCGGCGGTTGCAACAGGCTTTCAACGACAAACATGGCATCACCCCGCGTTCGGTGGCCAAGGGGATCATGGTTTTGCCGGGGCAGGGAGGGATGGCTCCCAGACCTCTGACCCATGGGGTCGAAGACGACAACGATGAGGGCATTTTCAAGGTGGCGGAGACGGGGGAATCCTATGGTGCTCCAACCGGCCATCTGCAACTGATGATTCGCGAAACTCGAAAGAAGATGTTGGCGGCGGCCAAGGAGATGGAGTTTGAAGCGGCGGCGCGCTACCGCGACCGCTTGCGGGATTTGGAACGTCGGGAATTGATGCTGATTGGTCCCGATCGGTAGGGTCATCGCTGGGGGGGGGGCTGGGAAGGGTGTGGCCTTTTTCCGGCGGGGTTTGCGGCCGCGCCTCAAGGTCTTGGCAAGGATCGGGGCCGGATTTCGATTTTCTTGACATGAATGATTAGGCGGCAGGGCAGGCGCGCCAACGCCCCCCAGGAGGGATCAGTATGAATCACGGTCGGTGGTCGCAGCGGGTTGAGAAAATTCAGCCGTTTTACGTCATGGAGGTGATCAATGCGGTGAAACGTCTGGAGGCCCAGGGGCGACATATCGTGCGACTGGAAGTGGGTGAGCCCGATTTTCCCACGCCACCCCCGGTACTGGCGGCGGCCCATCGCTCCCTGGCTCAGGATCAGACCCGCTATACCGCGGCCATGGGGGTCATGGAATTGCGTCAGGCGGTCGCGGACTGGTATTTACGTCAATACCGTGTCAGCGTTGATCCCTCCCGGGTGGTCATCACTCCAGGGACTTCGGGGGCCTTTCTGCTGGCCTTCGGTATCTTGTTGGACTGGGGGGATCGGGTGGCCATTTCCGATCCGGGCTATCCATGTTATCCCAACATGATTCGTCTTCTCGGCGGCCAACCGGTGGCGGTTGCGGTGGGACCGGAGGAACATTATCAACTGTCGCCCGAGTCGCTGCGCCCTGCCCTGGAGCAGGGACTGAAGGGGGCTTTGATCACCAGCCCTTCCAATCCCACCGGTACCTTGATTCCCGATGCCGCCCTGGAGCAGGTGATTGCCATGGTGGAACAGGAGGGGGGGCGGGTCATCTCCGATGAAATCTATCACGGCATTACCTACGAACGGCGCGCCCGCAGTGCCCTGGAATTTTCCCAGGAAGTGATTATCATCAACGGGTTTTCCAAATTTTTTGCCATGACGGGCTGGCGTCTGGGATGGATGATCGTCCCGCCGTCCGCCTTGCGCCATGTCGAGTCGTTGCAACAAAACCTGTTCATCAGTGCCCCGACATTGTCCCAATACGCCGCCCTGGCCGCTTTTGAGTGCGAAGATTGGCTGCGGCAACAAATCCAGGTGTTCGACCACAATCGGTTGTATCTGGTGGCCGCTTTGCGAGACCTTGGGTTTTTGATACCCGTCATGCCGACTGGGGCATTTTATGTTTACGCCGATGCCAGTCGGGTCCTTGCCCGGACGGGACATGTCGATACGCTCACCTTCTGTCACGATTTGTTGGAGCGCAGCGGGGTGGCGGTGACACCCGGTCTTGATTTTGGTCATCACCAAGCCGGAACCCATCTCCGTTTTTCGTTTGCCACGACCACTGAAAACGTCCGGGAAGGAATTTCCCGGCTTGGTGAATTTTTGCGAGCGGCCCTGCCCCAGGACACAAGTTGATGGGGCAGGGCCGAAGAAGAGTCTGCATCCTGCCGGGAGGAGGGTCAGGATAGGCAGGATTCGACGCTTCGAAAGGCCGGCCAAGTCGGGGAAATGGGGCCGGCCTCGGTCATTACCAGATTAGACACTCGGAACAGGGAAATAGTTTCATGGCAGATGATCGGGAAAGCACTCCCCTGGCCATTTTTTCTCACGGCAAGGAGGGGATACCTTGGGGAGACAAAATTTTGCGTCTGGCGGAGGTGGCCCGGCGGCAAGGGTTTCGGGTGGAGAGTCCCGATTATCGTGATTTGTCGGGTGCCGAAAAGCGGGTCGAGCGGTTGTTGCAGCAGGTGCCTTCTGGGCGACCATCGCCGTTGGTCTTGGTGGGATCGAGCATGGGAGGGTACCAGTCCATAGTCGCCTCCGCGGCCTTGCGACCCGATGGATTGTTTCTCCTGGCCCCGGCCATTGGTTTGACCACGGGCGAATACGCCCAAATGGAGCCCGTGCCCCATAGCGGGAAGATGGCGATCGTTCACGGTTGGGATGACGACGTCGTCGCTCCGGACCAGGTAATCGCCTTTGCCCGCAGGCATCGGGCTTCACTGACCCTGCTGCCTGACGGTCATCGGTTGCTCGACGTCATGGATGAGATCGTTTTGATCTTTTCGCGATTTCTCGATACCCTGGGGTGAGCCTCGGCCGAATTCAGCACTCGTAAACGCGGGAGGTGGATGCCATATTTTTGACATTCTTGTCGAATTCCAAGGCCTGCTGAACGAAATCGGGCGTTGCCGGACCGCTTTCAACCCAGGTTATCCGGTGTCCTGTCGTCAGAACCAGGTGGTCGTCCCCTTCTTCATCGAAGGTCAGGCCGCGTTCTTCGAGCAGGGATTTGATGCCTCTCTTGATGGTATTCCTGGACGATGCGTCGATTTCGGCGATGGCCAGGACAATGTTATCAACATAGACGACCAATGTGATCATGACCTGCTCCAGATCCCGGATTGTTGATCAAGGGATGGCATGGGGTTAGTGATAGGTCGCGGTTCCCATCTCGTGCACTTTCTGGGCGGTTCCGACCGGGGCACCCTGAGTCCTGTTCAGATCTTTTTCGGAAAATTTTTGACGACGAAATATGGATTTCTCACCCACCGGGCCGGATTGTTCGCTGCCTTATGGGACGGTGGGGCGACTATTTTTTCGTTTTGGGGAATAGTCCGAGCCTCCGGGAGCGTCGGCGGAATCGTCGTGGTTTTGTATCATGGACGACTCGACCTGTTGGAGAGAGAGTTGCCCGAGGGCTTTGAGAAAGGCGTATCGGGAGAGATTGAGTCCGTAGGAGCTTTTTATTTTTTCCGTCTGCGCGGAAAAATATTCGTGCTGGGCGTCGAGGACGTCCAGGGAGGTTCGTGAACCGACCTGGTATTCCGCGGTGGTTCCAAACAGGGCATCCCTGGCAGCGATACGGCGGATGGCATTGGCTTGATCCACGGCGACGTTTTTTTCGCATTCCAGAAGGGAGGTTTTTAATTCACGGATGGCGGCGAGGCGGACCTGATCCAGGATCGAACGTTGGGATTCCCGTCTGGCCGTGGCTTCGTCGATTTTGGCCGAGGTCGATCCACCGGAGTACAGGGGCCAGTTGACGGTAACGGTCACGGAAGTGGTATCCAGGGTTCCCGATACCCCTGAGACATTGGGGTCCCAGGTCCTGGAACCGGAGGTGTTCAGGGTGGCGGCCGGGGCGTAACCCGCTTCACGGGCGTGGACGTTCCCCTCTTCCGCCCGTTGTCTGAGTTGTTCGGCAGCGACGTCCGGCCTTTCTTCGATGGCGGCCAACAGGCCGGGAAATGCTTGGGTCATGGCCGCGGGTTTGATCAGCGGAATTTCCAGGTGATCAGGGGCCTCCTGACCCGTCAGCTCCATCCACTGGGCCTGGTTGACCTGATCATTCGTTTGCGCTGTGATCCAATCCGCCTTGGCGGCGTAGACCCGGGCCAGGCCTTGGCTGACGTCGGTCCGGGTCAATTCCCCCGCGTCATGGCGCATCCGGGTGGCATCCAGGTGGGTTTGGGTCAGAGTGTGGTTATGTTCCGTCAGTCGCAGGACGTCCCGACCCTGCGCCAGATTGGTGGCCAATTGCACGAAATGAAGGAACACTTTTTGCTTGGTTGTTTCCAGGTCCATTGTCGCGGCAGCGATCATCGGCGGCAGACGCCGGTAATCGCGGTAAGATTCCAGGTTGAACAAAGGTTGCGAGAGAGTGACCTTCGCTTCCGTCGGATCGGGATGACTGCCGCCACCGCGCCAGGAGTAAGTGGTCAGGTTATGGCTCCATTGGAAGGACAGGTCGGGCAAAAGCAGCGATTTGGCTTGGGGAAGAAGGGCTTCGGTGGCCTTCAGTTTTTCTCGGGCTTCACGAATCTGCGGGTTGTTCTCCAGCGTCGCTTCCAAGAATCGTTTGAATGTCTCCATGATTTGGTCCTCGGCCAGGGAGGCTGTCGGCGGCCAACCGAGGGTCGCGATGATCAACATCGATCGGAGTACGGGGGGGCATTGCATGGCGAGCCTTTGCAGGTTATTTCAAGATACGATAACTGTATCTTGACAAGGCGCCGTTGTGAAGGTAAATAGTGCCTCACCATTGGCGGATCGTCTAACGGTAGGACAGAGGATTCTGGCTCCTCCAGTCCAGGTTCGAATCCTGGTCCGCCAGCCAATGAAACCAATGGGATGGTTCCTGGAAGGGGACCCCATTCTTCTTGAACCATCCCGTCTGATCCCGCGGCCATCGTCTCAATCTTCCCGCGTCACCCGAAATACCTCTTCCACCGTCGTCAACCCTTCACCGACCAGCCGCAGACCATCTTCCCGCAGGCTGCGACTCATGGTCCGGGCGTGCAATGTCAGCGCCTGTTCCCCGGCATCGTTATGGACCAGATGTTTCATTTCCTCGTCCATGGGGAGATATTCGTAGATTCCCGCGCGTCCGGAATAGCCGCTGCCGCCGCATTTCTCGCAACCGACCGCGATGGGAAGATGTCGCGGCAGGATCACCTCCTCACCCACCCCCAGATCCTGCCGGTCCAACGGTGTCGTCGGACGCATCTGCCGGCACGATTCACACAACAGGCGCACCAGGCGTTGTGCCACCACCGCCACCAGGCTGGAAGAGAGCAGATAGGATTCCACACCCATGTCGCGCAACCGGGTGACGGCACCGATGGCGCTGTTGGTGTGCAGGGTGGACAACACCATGTGGCCCGTCAGACTCGACTGTACCGCGATACGGGCTGTTTCCAGATCGCGGATCTCCCCGACCATGACCACGTCGGGGTCTTGACGCAGGATGGCACGCAGCCCCCTGGCAAAGGTCAGCTCCACCTTGGCATTGACATGGGTCTGACTGATGCCCTCGATATTGTATTCGATGGGATCCTCGATGGTCATGATGTTGCGGGATTGATCGTTCAATCGTTTCAGAATGGCGTACAGGGTCGTTGTCTTTCCCGATCCCGTTGGACCAGTGACCAGGAGGATGCCGTTGGGTTTGTGAATGGCCCGATCCAGTAGATCCCGCATCTCTTCGATCATGCCAAGCTGTTCCAACGACAACCGTCCCGCCTGGCGATCCAGCAGGCGCATCACCACCCGTTCGCCAAACCCGGTGGGAATGGTCGAGACCCGGACATCGACGGGACGACCGGCAATACGCAAGGCAATGCGTCCATCCTGCGGCAGGCGTTTTTCCGCAATGTCCAGGCGAGCCATCACCTTGACACGGGAAGCGATCAACGGCGCCAGGGCCTTTTTCGGTTCGAGAATGGTCTGCAATACCCCGTCGATACGAAACCGGACCACCAGAAAACTTTCATAGGGTTCCAGATGGATGTCCGAAGCTCCGCGTTTGACCGCCTCGGTCACCAGGGCGTTGATCAGACGAATGATGGGGGCATCGTCGTCGCTATCCGCCAGATCCTTGGGTTCTTCCAGGTCCCGGGCCACCTGCGACAGATCCAAGGCCTCATCGATGCCCTCCATGTCGCGCATGGCCTGCGATGAACCTTCTTCAAAAGAGAGCCGCAGGTTGTGTTCAAAGATATCGTTGGACAAGAATTCGATGGTCAGCGGGCCAAAAAATCGTCTCCTGACCTCCATCAAGGCGGCCAGGGTGACATCCTGGCGACATTGAACAACGACATTGCCCTCATGTCCGAACGAAATCAACACCCCCATCCGTTTGGCAAAAGAGAAAGAAACTCCGTGCTGTACCCGTTCGCGTTCGGCAACGACGATGCCATCCAACCCTTTGGATTCAATCGCCATAATCCCTGTGTTCCCTGTAAAGTTGAACCTTGGGGGTTTTCTGGTTCTCGGAAACCGGGGTGAGGGCTGCGGCCGGCTGAACGGGTGCGACCACAGGAGCGGCTGCTGCCGTGCCGGAGGCCGGAGAGGGGGAGGATTGGACTTCGCTGCCGGGGATGGTTCCGGGCTGGAGTTTGTCGCCGCGCCAGCGGATATCATTGACTCGAAGTCGTTCCGTGGGGTTATCCTGGAATTTTCCAGTGGCGACGACACCTGGTTTTTCAGTTCCCCCCTTGGTCGTTGGGGTAGGCACGGTGGTGACAGAGGGCATTCCTCCCCGTTTCAAACGGACATCGACCACCGAATCACCGGGGACCGTCGTCGGTTTGGTTTCGTTGACAGTCCCGGTCTGGGTTGCGGCGGATCCCCCCTGGGGGGAGGGGAGGTCTTCCTGGGAAAGTTCGTTTTTGTTGACCCTCCAGGAGAGACGCAATTGCTCGCGCCATTCCGGCAGCATGGGGGGCGTCCCATCCAGACGCACTGGCCCTTGAATTTCCGGCAGTTGCTTTTGCAATTCGCGAATCGTCTCGTAGCTGTCGGCGGTGGCCGATACGCTGGCCTCCCGGTCGCGCAGGATTTGCGGTCGTAGAAATACCATCAGATTGGTTTTGGTATCGGTCGAACTTTCGGCACGGAACAAGGTTCCAAGCATGGGCAGATCACCCAATAATGGCACCTTGGCGGTCGATTGTTGCATGCTGTCCTGGATCAACCCTCCCAAGACCAGAATCTGTTGATCCTCCACCAGGACCGAAGTCTTGATACGCCGGGTTTTGGTCGCTGCGTCGGCCAGGCGAACGTTGCTGACGTTGTCGAGGCTCGATACCTCCTGTTTGATGTCCATGCGAATGGTATCGCCATCGGTGATCAGAGGTTTGACCTTCAAAGACAAGCCGACGTTTTCGCGGGTAATGGTTTGAAAAGGGTTGCCGGCGTTGTTGGTGGTATTGGAGGTGATGAACGGCACCTCCTGACCGACGACGATTTCAGCCTCCTCGTTGTCCAGGGTGACGATGGAGGGGGTCGAAAGGATGTTGGTATCGGCATCATTTTTCAGCGCCCGCAGCAGGGCGGAGATGTTGTTGGCTTTGGTTTCCCCAACGAAGAAACCGGCGACGGAGTTGAGGGTGGTCAATGCCGCCGAGGAGGTGGCATTTTGCCCCGCTGCCAGCATTTGGATCAGACTGGGATTGGCATTGGGAAAGTTGGTCCCCGTCACCACACCATTGCCGTTATCCTGAAGCCAGCCCCATTGCACCCCCAGTTCCGCTACCTTGTCATTGGAAATTTCCGCGATGATGGCCTTGACCTGAACCTGTTTGCGGCGCCGGTCCAAAACCCGGGCCACCTCGGTCATGGAACGTAGCAGGTCCACCGGGGCCGAGATGACCAGGGAGTTGTCACCCGCATAGGCCTGGACATTGACCAATGAGCTTCCCTGCTGTTTTTCCTGTTTGTTTTCTTTAAGATAGTTTTCTCCCATGTTGG
Organism: Magnetococcales bacterium; assembly: GCA_015232645.1. GTDB lineage: Bacteria > Pseudomonadota > Magnetococcia > Magnetococcales > UBA8363 > UBA8363. Next base: position 10,733 of record JADFZF010000052.1, read on the forward strand.
CCAATACCTTGGCCAGGTCCTCTGCCTTGGCGTATTTCAAGCCGATCACCCGGGTATTGCCCGATACCTCCACCGCCGCATCCAGCTTGCCGATGATGGCCCGCATGCGCATACGGGCCCGCTCATCTCCCCCGAGCAGAATGGAGTTGGTCCGTTCATCCGCCATGACCACCGCCTTTTCCTGGGAATTGTCAGGGGCCATGATTTTGTTGAGTTCGGTGGCAATTTTATGCACATCGATCGCTTTGGCGTGTTCCAGTTTGACCGTCTCGATGGTTTCGGTAAACGGATGGTCCACCCTTTTGACCAGTTTTTCCAAACGGGTGATTTCGGCGGCGCGTCCCGAAATCACGAGCGAATTGGTGTCGGGGTGGGCCGACATGTGGGCCTTAGGACCCAGCATGGGGCGCAATACCGGAATGATACGTCCGGCATCCACATAGTGCAGCGGGATGACCTGGGCCACCACTTCGTCGCTGTCCCCCTGAGGAATGAATTCGGGATTGGCATTCGATTCTGGTTTGGGTTCCGGTTTCGCCTGATACTTCAGGTCATTGTCGGGTATGATCTTGATGACGTTGCCCACGGGAACCGCCATGAACCCGTGAACTTCCAGAATCGACAGGAAGATGGCATACAGCTCATCCCCCGAGACCGGTTTGTGTGAAACCACCGTGACCTTGCCTTGGACCTTGGGGTCGAGAACGAAGTTTTTACCGGTGGCCTTGGCGACCGTTTCCACCAGGGTTTCCAGATCGGCTCCCTTCAGGTTCAAGGTGATGCTTGAAGCGGAGGCGGGGGTCTTGACCGCGGCGGCTGGAGAGGTGGCGGTCGCATCCTTGGCGGAGGTCGTCTCGGCCAAGGCGGGTACGCTCGTGCCCCAGACCATCAGCCACAGCAGCCAGAGTCCCATCCGGCCTGTCGGCGTTGCCTGCCGCGACCCTGCGGCGGCAGACCTGGCTTCCGATGCCACTGAACCTGATTTGTCCTTGAAATACGGCATGCGCCCTCTTACTTTTCGACAAACAGCGTCAAATTTCCATCGTCGAATCAACCTGACTGATCGAAACCCCGAGTCAGGCATCCGGGTCCCTGATTTTCAGCACCCCCCTGGGTAGCTTCAATGTCTCCAGATGTCCCCCGCGATCCAGAATGACACGATCATCCTGGACCTGGACCAGGCGGACATCCCCGGTCAACACGTCGCCGATGGCAAAGACTTTTTCTTTTTCGTCTGCCACCTTGATCAGGGCAAAGGCCGGAATCGTCGTCCCTTTGATGAACAGGATTCCATGCAGTTGCATGTTCAAGGTGGTATCGGGCAGATTTTTGGTATCGGCGGCATCGATCTTGGCGCCCGGCCCTGTCAGACCGCCAAATGGGTGCCATTGGGTCATCTGAACGAAATCAGTCTGATTCTTCATGGCGTTAGCCCCGGAAGCGTTGTCCCCTTGACCCGTTCCGATGGGGCTGCCGACCGCGGAATTCATGGCCTGTAACATGGATCGCACCTCGCCATAGAGATCAAACGCAACAATGGGTAGCAGCAGCAGGTTGACGATCAACGGTGAGACGGTCCTTAATCCGGAACGCCGGGTTTCCTGCGTCGATTGGTGAATACGTTTTCGCAACCATGCCTTGAGCGAGGCTACACGAGGCCTTTTCAAGTCTCACCTCCTTTCCACTCCTGAATTCCAGGACGCAAAAATCAGAAAGCCCCGCCTTTGTCAGAAGGCGGGGCTTGCAATAACCAGTCCATCCATCGGTGATGCCCATGAACCCCAGGAGCCGATCAGGGGCTCCAGGGGAGTTCCCAACCCGGCGGAGGTACGGCCTTGGCGGGCAACAGGCGGAAGAAGCGGATTCCCAGAAGGAACAGCAGCGCACTCAGTCCAATACCACCGAGACCCAGGACCAGCTCCACCACGGAGGGGAGATAATGGGCATCCTGGCCATCGAGAAAGACGCTGCTGAGCTGGTATCCGGGGAACATGTCGAACGGGTAGGCTTGCCCGGCCAGCAGGTTATGGCCAACGAAGGCAAAAGCACCCACCACCGTGATGATGGAGGCGATGAACACCCCTTTGACGGTGTTGCCCAGACGCTTGTGAAACAGAATGACCAATGGAAAGATCACGCAGCCCCCCCAGACGCCCAACCAGTAGAGCCAGGCCCATGGACCGGTCAGCAGCCAGGTTTCGACCTCGTAGAAGGCGGGAGAATAAAACTTGGTAAACTTTTCCACCACGAACAGATAGCCCACCAGCAGGGTGAAGAAGATCAGGGCGTTGCGTAATCCAAAAACCAGTTTATCGTCCAGGTGTCGTTTGGTCTGCTGGTAGGTTCCCACCAGCAGGAGGGTGGACAGGGCCGTCCCCGAGGTCAACGAGACCGCCACGAACATGGGTCCGGTGATGGCGGAGTAGAATACGTCGCGGGCGTGGATGACTCCGAAGATGGAACCGGTCCCGGTGGTCAGGATCACCCGCCAGGCAAAGGCGGTGGATCCGACGACCTTGGTGAACTGTTTGTATTCGAACATGCTCCAGAGGTAGAGCAGGCAGAGGATCATGAAGCCGGAGTACAGGAACACGTTCCAAGTGAACATGGAACGAAAGTTCATGTACAGCATGGGCAACAGCATGCGGTCGGGCCGTCCCAGATCCAGAAGCAGCACTGTCAGACCGCCGATGAGAAGGACGATGGACAGGAAGGCGGAAAAGCGGGTGAACTGTTTGAACTGGATGGTGGCGAACACCGTGGACATGGAGCCCAGGTTCAGGGCCCCGGAGGCCATGACCAGCAAAGTGATGGCGAAGACATGCGGCAAGCCCCACACGACCTGATTGTTCATGCCGGTGATTCCGTGGCCGCGAACTTCGATGGCCAGGAACGCCCCCAGCCCCAGTAAAAACACCCCTGAACTCAAGGCGACAAGTTTCCAGTATCCCGAGGAACGGCCCTGGATGGCGGAAAATTCACTCAACATGTTTCCCTCCTTTAGATCCCCTGGTAGTGGACGCGGGGCTTGAGCCCGAGATCAGGCCGGATGGTCGTGGAAAGCACCTGATGGAGCTTTTGGGAGATGGCGGAGTTGGGGTCGTTGACGTCACCGAACAGCATCCCCCCCTTGCCCTCGTTGGAGCAGGCCTCGACGCAGGCGGGTTGACCCCCTTCGTCCAGGCGATGGACGCAAAAAGTACATTTTTCCACGACCCCCATGGCGCGTCTGGGGACCTTGCGGTTGTGGCTGGCCGATTCAGGCGGTTCATTGTACACCAAAGAGCGGGCCTTGTAGGGACAGGCGATCATGCAGTAGCGGCATCCGATGCACCGATGCATGTCGATGAGGACGAGGCCATCCTTGCGAATGAAGGAGGCCTGGGTGGGGCATACATGGACGCAGGGGGGATTTTCACAATGGTTGCACAGCATCGGCAGGCTGCGATCCGGTCCCTTGCCATCCTTGGGACGCAACTCCACTTTGCGGATCCAGTGGATGTCGCGTTTGGGATCCCCGAACAGGGGGACGTTATTTTCGACGCGACACGCCTTCATACAGGAGGTACATGAAGGATCGCATTGATTGGTATCGATGAGCATCGCCCATCGGCGTTTGTCGGAGGCTTCGGTAGCCTCCTCGGGTGCGGCAACCAGGCGCAGACCGGGGGCCAACAGCACCCCCGCAGCCAACATGCCTCCGAGTCCCAAAACCGATCGTCTGTCCATGGTCATGGTGCAGTTCCTGTGTGGCTGTTTCTATTCGGGGTAGATATGACATTCAAAACAATCGGGCGCCACCGCCACATAGCCATGGCAACGGTCGCAGAAACGATCCCGGTTGGGATGACAACCGGCGCATTGCAGCAAGCTTTCGGACCGGATCCGTTTTCCTTCCCGAACCGTCAGGGATCGATTGTGTTTGAGGAGGTCCATGTGGTTGTGCCGCATCCAGTTGGTATCACGGATGCAGCGTTCTCCCTTGGGCTTTTCCAGTTGCGGCGGATCGGCTCCGGCGGTGGAGGGATACACTCCGATTGCCCCCAAGAACAGAACCAATAACAAAGCCAGACTCACTCGGGTAGCCAGCGTTGGAAAATAATCCACGACGACACTCCTGGCAATAGACCGGGCTCCCGGTCCTGATGGATGGATACCTGACGCTTCGTAACCGGCCAACCCGACCGCCTGACGGGCGGTCGGGTTCGACCTTCATGAGGGAGTGGCCAGAGCCCCTGAGGGAGTAGTCTGGCCCCCCTCCGGGGATTACAGCCAGGAATGAATCTTGTTGGCTTCCACAAGATCGACGAATCCGGCATAGTCGGTAATTTCCACACCCTTGATGGTTTCCTTCAAGGCGCGGGCGTTCAGATCGGCCCCCAGGGCGTAGACTTTGATCTTTTTGGTCAGCGCCCCCTCCACCAGAGAAGACTTGGCGGTCCCGGGGGCCGCGCCGTAGACGCCATCTTCCAACAGAAGGAGGACATCCCCGGGCTGACAAAAGCGCAGGCAACTATCCAGCGCCGAATTCTGGAAAGGTGATTTGTTGACAGTATGGAGCATGTCTGGATAACCCTCGATTAGAAGCTCAGGATGTTATGCTGTTCCGCCATCATGGCGGCAATTTCGGAGGATTCCACCATTTTGGGACGGACCGGTTCCTCGGTATCCTCATCTTCGCCGATGACCAGGAGATCCTCTTCAGTCAAGCCACGTTCCTCCATGGAAGTCCGATCGACATAAACATTTTGGATTTCGTAGTCCACCAGGACGCCATAGGTGGCTTCGAAGCCTTTGATGCCCAGAGCCTTGGTATCCTGTCCCGCCTTGAGGGCGTAGACGCCATCATCCATAAACACCACCGAGATATCCGCATCATAGGCGGCCATGATGAGCTTGACCTCCAGCCCTTCATAGACGTAGATGGTGCCATGAGGCGGTTTGCGGACGGTGAACATGATCTTCTTTTTTTCTTCCGACATGAACCTGCCTCCCTCAATCTCCAAAGATCACCATGCGATCGGCCTCGATGGCCATCATGGTCAGTTGTCCCAAGCCAGAAATTCTCACATTGGGGACCAATACTTCATCGACGATACCCCGGCGTTTGGCGGCGGCAATACAGACGACGATATCGATCCCCGTCTTGCCCAATTCGGACCACCGGTTGGAAATATGCCGGTCATCCTGAGGGGGGTCCATCAACTTGGTCACGTTGTAGACGCCGTCGTGGTAGAAGAAGATCCCCCGGATTTCGTGCCCTTTGGCGATGGCCGCCTTGATGAAGTTGTAGGCGCTGTCCGAGGCTTCATGGTTGTATGGTCCTTCGTAGATGCATACCGCTAGTTTCATGCCTGCCTTCCTCCAATTGCAGCGAGGTTTCCGACCTACCGAGTGTTATCGGTAACCCAATGGAAACAAAATAGAATTAACAACCACCCCGAGGGTATTGGCCGGGCATTCCGGACCAGGTATTCCGAAGTGGACGAGAGAATATATTAGCATATCACGAAATCATGATATTGCATCAAGGGTAAATCCATCACTTCCGATCATCAAGGTTCGATGAGGGGCCCCACGAGGTTGGATCGGGAGGGGATGGCCAAGCCGCATCTTTCGTTTAAGAGACTGAGGGCCATTTTCCCCTCATCCTATTGGCAAAGCGACGACGGCCCATTATCTCAAGTGGGGGGACAATATGCAAAGGTTCCCTGGCGGGAAGGGACCGCCAACGTGGGGGGGCCAGGGGGGCATCATCGGTAACGGTGCGCTCCCTGCCGGTGGACAGGATGCCGAAGGGGTTCGGGAGAGGCCCACTGTCCCTTGTTCCAATCTCTTCGGCGCAATGATTCGTGGCGGGAGGAAACGATTCTTTAGTTCGACCTTGTCACATTCATTAATTGGAATGGATCGCTGATTATTGATTGATCTATGAAAATAGTGAAAGAAAAAAGGGGTCTGGGGGATTGCCCCCAGGGTTTTGACTTTG
>JADFZF010000053.1 GCA_015232645.1 Magnetococcales bacterium
GAAAAGCAAAAACAAAATCAAAAACAAAACCCTGGGGGCAATCCCCCAGACCCCTTTTTTCTTTCAATATTTATTATATATATCAGTACACTATCAATGGTTTGCTCAAATTAACGAATGTAACAAAGTAGAATTAGACTGTCTGGGCCACCAAAGCGAAAAAAAGCCTGATTTCGATTCAAAAAAAACATTAAAAATATGCAAAATAAACGATTGACTCAACCGCAATACAACCTCATGGAACAGAATAAAAATGATGGGATCCCCCTCGGCGGAAATACGACCGAGGGGATGACCGACCTGAAGGTGATACAGCCCTGGTTCATTCGATGAAAGGAAAATGTTCTCTGGGCCTTGTGGGGGTTGGCAGGCCATGAGCACGGTGGGGTTACTCCTTCTTGAGGTCGCGCAGGGGCTCGGCGGAGGCTTCGGCTGCCGCTAAGGATGAATGGGAGGCCTGGGGGATGGAAGATCGGTAGTGACCATCACTCTTGGGGCGAACGCTATCGATTTTTTTACCACTTTCCAGGTAATAGATCGATTCGGCGATATTGGTAATCCGATCGCCGATCCGTTCAAGATTTTTGGCAATAAATAAAAGGTGCATCCCCTGAGTGATGTTGTGGGGGGAATCGATCATGATGACCATCAGATTTTGGAACAGGGCATCGAACAGGGTGTCGATCAACGCATCACCGTTCCAGGTTTGCAACGCCAGGGCGGTATCTTTTTCGGCCCAGGCTTCGCGAATCTTGCCCAGGAAATCGACGGTCATCCGCGCCATGCGGGTGATATCACCAATGCCATCCATGGGGGTGAAGGTGGACAAAATGGCCACACGCTTGGCGATATTTTTCGCCATGTCGCCCATGCGCTCCAGATTGGCGGCGGATTCCAGTGCGGCGATGACCCAGCGCAGATCAACCGCTTTAGGTTCGCGCAGGGCCAAGATTTGCATCGTCCTTTCCTTGACGAGCAATTCCAGATCGTCGATGCCCTGATCGCGTTTGACCGCGGCGTAGGCCAATCCCTGATCGGCCGAGGTGACTGCGGTGATGGCATCTTGAAGCAGGGAGGTGACCTGGTCGCACATTTTGAGTACCAAGGCATCCAATTCCTGCAGTTCCTGGTCGAAGGCATGATGGATATGGTGATCCGAAGTGAGCTTGTTCATGGTGTTGCCCTATCCAAAGCGGCCGGTGATGTAGTCCATGGTCTGCTTCTCCCTGGGTTCGATGAATATTTGATCGGTGAGGCCGAATTCGATCAATTCGCCCATGTACATGTAGGCGGTATAGTCGGAGATGCGGGCGGCCTGCTGCATGTTATGGGTGACGATGACGATGGTGAATTCGGTCTTGAGTTCGGCGATGAGTTCCTCGATGTGCATCGTGGAAATCGGATCGAGGGCGGAAGTCGGTTCGTCAAGAAGCAAAACTTTCGGTTTGACGGCGATGGCCCGGGCAATGCAGAGTCGTTGTTGTTGACCACCGGACAGATTCATCCCACTTTGATTGAGCTTATCCTTGGTCTCCTCCCAGAGCGCCGCTTGGAGTAAGGCCCATTCCACCCGTTCGTTCATTTGTTGTTTCGACAGTCTTTCGTGCAAACGGACGCCAAAGGCGATGTTTTCGTAGATGGACATGGGGAATGGGGTTGGTTTTTGAAAGACCATCCCTACCTTGGCTCGCAGGACGTTGACGTCGACCCCGCTTTCCAACACATTTTCGCCGTCCAGCAGCAACATGCCCGAAGCCCGTTGTTCCGGATATAGATTGTACATTCGGTTCATGGTACGAAGAAGCGTCGATTTGCCGCAACCGGAGGGGCCGATGAAAGCGGTGACATGGCGATTGTAGATTTCCAGATTGATATTTTTCAGTGCGTGGATGTTGCCATAATAAAAATCAAGATTTTTGGCAATAATGACTGGTTCCAAGGTTGTTTTCTGTTCTTTCATGACATTGTTTGATTCGCGGAGTTCATGGTTTACGATGGTGGATCATTTGTATCTGAGGTTGGTAAAGATGCGTGCGAGAATATTGACACCCAAAATCCCCAGTGTGATCAGAAACACCCCGGCCCAGGCAATTTCCTGCCAATCCTTGAAGGGGCTCATGGCAAATTTGAAAATGGTCACCGGCAGGTTGGCTATGGGTTGATTCAGGTCCAGACTCCAGAATTGGTTGGACAGGGCGGTGAACAACAGTGGCGCGGTTTCACCGGCGATGCGGGCCATGGCGAGCAGGACTCCGGTAACGACTCCGGCCATGGAGGCTCTCAAGGTGACGCTCAGGATGGCCACATGTTTGGAGGCTCCGAGGGCATAAGCGGCTTCACGCATGGTATCGGGGACCAAGCGGAGCATATTTTCGGTCGTGGCCACCACCACAGGCAGGACGATCAAGGCCAGGGAGAAGATCCCTGCCAGACCGGAAAAGTTGCCCATATGCGCCACATAGGCGGAATAGACGAACAGACCGACGATAATGGATGGCGCTGAAAGCAGAATACCGTTAATGAATTGAGTTGTTTGTCCCAGCCAAGTATGTTTGCCATATTCCGCCAGATAGATTCCGGCGAGAATTCCCATGGGGGTTCCCAGGGCGGTCGCTAGGACGATCATGAGCAGAGAACCAACGATGGCATTGAGAAGCCCCCCTGGGTTCCCAGCCCCCGGGGGGGGGGTCATCTTGGTGAACAGGTCCCAGGAGAGGCCGGTCACACCGAGTTTCACGGTAGTGATCAAAACCCACGCCAGCCAGAACAGGCCGAACACCATGGCCAACAGGGAACAGCTCAGGGCGACACGGTTGACTATTCTACGTTTTTTTCTCAGGTCCACAGGGCACCTAGAATCCAGTGTAACATTCTACCGCGAAAGGTGACGCAGCAACAGTTTCGACAAGGCCAGGACGATGAAGGTAATGACGAACAAAATCAATCCCAGTTCCAACAGCGCGGCCGTATAGAGTGGCGATTCCGCTTCGGCAAACTCGTTGGCCAATGCCGAGGCGATGCTGTTGCCTGGGAGAAAGAGTGAAAATCCATTGAAAAAATTGGTGTTACCGATCAGGAACGTCACCGCCATGGTTTCTCCAAGTGCCCGCCCCAGGCCCAGCATGATACCGCCGATGACACCGACCTTGGTATAGGGGAGGACCACATGCCAAACCACTTCCCAGGTGGTGCAGCCCAATCCGTAGGCCGATTCCTTGAGCATGGCGGGGGTGACGGCAAAGACATCGCGTATGACCGAGGCGATGAAGGGAATGATCATGATGGCCAGAATGACGCTGGCGGACAGGATACCGATTCCCATCATCGGACCGGAAAACAAGGCTCCGATGATGGGAATCTGGCCCAGGGTGTGATGCAGGATGGGTTGGGCATATTGGGAAAAAATGGGGGCGTAATAAAGCAGCCCCCACATGCCATAGACGATGGAGGGGATGGCGGCCAACAACTCGATGGCGATGCCCAGTGGCATCCGCAACCAGGGGGGTGACAATTCGGTCAGAAACAGGGCGATGCCAAAACTGACCGGGACGGCAATGAGCAGGGCGATGATGGAGGTCACCAGGGTGCCGTAGATGGGAATCAGGGCGCCGAACTGATCTTTGGGCGGGTTCCAATCGCCCGACAGCAAAAAGTGGCCGCCAAATTTTTGTATGGCCGGCCAGCTTCCGTGCACCAAAGACAGGATGATGGCGGCCAGCAGGAGCAGCGTCAGTACCGCGGCGGCGCGAGTCAGGTTGAAAAAGATCGGCTCACCCCACCTGAATCGGCCTCGGTTGGTCTGAGGATGTTCTGCGGTCTCCATGGTATTGCCTTCGCCGAGAAGATGAAATGGTCCCCGCCGTCGCCCTGTACGACGGCGCGGGTGGAGCAGCCGCGGCCTACTTGCCGGGCGTGTAAACCGGTTTTCCTGAGGCGTCCTTGACCGATTCCCAGGCGGTGTGGATCAGTTTGACCAGCTCGTCGGGCAGGGGGACGTAGTTGAGTTCCGTGGCCATCTGGTCACCGTTTTTGAAACTCCAGTCGAAAAAGGCCAATGAGGCCGCTCCCTGTTCCGGCTTGTCCTGCACCTTGTGTACCAGGATGAAGGTGGCGCCGGTGATGGGCCAGGAATCCTTGCCAGGTTCATTGGTGAGGATTTCATAAAACGCCGACTGGGTCCAGTCGGCATGAGCGGCGGCGGCCTTAAAACTGGCATCGTTGGGGTTGGGATAGGCGCCATCGGCGTTCTGCAGCAGGGCATACGACATTTTGTTCTGCAAAGCATAGGCGTATTCGACGTAACCGATGGCTCCGGGTATGCGTTGCACGAAGGCGGAGACTCCCTCGTTGCCTTTCCCCCCCATCCCGACCGGCCATTGGACCGCCGAACCTTCACCCACTTTTTGTTTCCACTCGGCGCTGATCTTGGAGAGATAATTGGTAAAGATGAACGTGGTCCCGGAACCGTCGGAGCGGCGAACGACGCTGATGTCCTGGGCCGGAAGCTTCAGATTCGGGTTGAGGGCGGCTATAGCCGGATCGTTCCATTTCGTGATCTTGCCTAGATAGATATTGGCCAGAACATCGGGGCTCAGACGCAATTCGCCTGCCTTGATCCCTTCCAGATTGATGGCCAAAACCTCGCCACCGATGACCGCGGGAAATTGGGCCAATCCTTGTTTTTCCAGTTCTTCGGGTTTCAGGGGCATGTCGGAGGCACCGAAATCGACTGTCTTGGCGGTAATTTGTTTGATCCCCCCTCCGGAACCGATGGATTGATAGTTGACCTTGTTGCCTGTGGCCTTGTGATAGGCATCGGCCCATTTGGCGTACAAGGGGGCGGGAAAGCTCGCTCCGGCGCCGGTCACTTCTGCTGCGGCAGCACGGTTGGCGAAAATCATGACCCCGGCTGCCATCAGTGGCATCGCCAGCCATTTGCTCGATCTTTTCATTTCTTCTCCTTGAAATTGCAAATATTGGTTTAAACGAACTGGTTATCGGCAATAACATTCTAACCTGAAAAATGGCCCTCCCTCCGTACCCCGACAACAAGTTCTGTGCCATGGCAGCCTGTCCCGCTCGGCGAATAACGGGGCCGGGCCAACATCTCGTTGAATTACAAGGCATGAATCCGCTCTGGATTAAATAATCCCAAGGTCTGGGTTGAGATAATCAGATCGGCCGTACTGCAAAGATTCTTGCGAAACCTGAAGCAATCGTTGCGTCGCCTGGTCGAGTCGCTGTCGTCAGCGCCCGCGGCCTCCCCCCCATACCCAACGACATCGGGGTGGCCAACTTCAGGGCGATCCTTCGTGACCACGGGTAGGCGTTCCGTGTCAAGAAGGGTGCAAGATCAGGAATTTGTGGGCTCAGCCCCTCGATCTCCCCCCGCCACCGGGAATACCCTCTGTCCAAGCCGAATGGTCATTTTTTTCTTCTCACCGGGGCCAGGGTCATCCCGGATCCCGGTCGAAGATTCATGGCCCTTAACTTGCAGATGGTCAGTGCGCGGTCCGGGTCGGTGTCATCGATCCCGGCGACAACGATCCGTTCTAAAACGCGGGCGGACCCGGACTCGAAATCATCCGCAGCCTCCCGGCCATCGAGGTCAGCCGATCATGCACCTGATTCCCAGTCTTTATTACAAATTCCGCAAATTTGCTAAGGCGGTTCAGCTATACCTGGTCATCGCCGGACCAGGCCTGGTAGTGATGATCGCCGATAATGATGCCGGGGGAATCACCACTTACGCCACCACAGGGGCCAAATATGGTTACCACCTGATCTGGTTCCTGCTTCTCCTGATCCCCATCGCCTACTACGTCCAGGAGATGACGGTCCGTCTTGGGGTGGTGACCAAACGCGGTCACGCCGAAGCCATCTTTGACGGCTTCGGTGCCTTCTGGGGTTGGTTTTCCCTGATCGACCTCATGATCGTTGACTGGTTGACCCTGGTCACCGAGTTCATCGGTATGACCTCCGCCTTGCAGATTTTCGGTATTTCCCCATGGGTTACCGTAACGGGTGTGGTCATTTTGATGGGAATGATCGTCATCAATGGCCGCTATTGGACCTGGGAAAAAATCGCCATGCTGTTCTGCGCCCTCAACCTGATTTACATCCCGGGGGCCTTCATGGTTCATCCTTCCCTGGAAAGCATCCTCCGTGATGGCTTCGTGCCTCATTTTCCAGGGGGATTCAATAGCGATCTGTTTTTTTTCCTCATGGCCAACATTGGCACCACCATCGCTCCTTGGATGTTGTTTTTTCAACAAAGTTCGGTCGTTGACAAGGGGCTGCAGGAAAAAGATATCCCTTGGGGTCGATTCGACACCTTGTTGGGCTCGGCCTTGACCGTGGCGGTGGCCGTCTTCATCATCATCGTCACCGGCTCCGTTCTCCAGGGGGTCGAGGTGGAGAGCGCTTCCCAGGCCGCTGAACATCTGATGCAAACCAATCACTGGGTCGGAACCTTCATGGCCATCGGACTGTTCGACGCCGGCCTGCTTGGGGCCATCTGCATCTCCCTTGCCACCTCGTGGGCTTTCGGAGAAATCTTTGGCTGGGCCCATTCGCTGAACCAAAACATCAAGGAAGCCCCCTGGTTTTACGCCAGCTATTTTTTGACCTTGATCACCGCCGGGTTGGTGGTCCTCATCCCCGGAGCCCCTCTGGTACTGATCACCTTGTTTGTGCAAGTCGTGGCTGTGACCCTTTTGCCCGCGGCCCTGGTATTCCTCATCCTGCTGCTTAACGATAAAAAACACATGGGCGACTATTGCAACACCACCATGGAAAACTGGGTCGGTGGTATCATCGTATTCATCATCGTCGTCCTCTCTTCTCTCTATGGGCTCAGCGTCTTGTTTCCCAACATGTTCCAATAATGAAAGGCTGTCGATATGGCCGGCAACTTCCAGCAGTTCATCCAAAAAATCAGGGACATCAATCAGCGCTATAGCGAGCCGCATATCGAAATGTCGGCCGCGGTGCGCTTTTCACTGTTGGCATTGCGTTTCTATCTGTTGTTTCTGGTCAGCCTGATGGTCTATAAATTCGTCACCATGTTGGGATGACGGGGCGGTCGCCATGGTTACCATTTTGGAAAAAGAGTTTTTTTTGAGCGAAATCATCGGGCGCAAAGTCTATCTCAAGACCGCCCGGGTTGGCAAACTGGCCGATCTGGTCATCGTCGAGACCGGCAAATTGCCCGAAATCAGTCATCTGGTGGTCAGCCGCTCCTTTGGTTACCCCTCGCTCCTGCTGCCGTGGGACAGGATTTCCCTGATTTCCAATACCGAAATCGTCGCCGATGTCGAGCACATCGCCGATTTCGAACGCCCACCCCCCGAGAGTGCCATTCTCCTCAAGGCCCATATCCTCGATAAAAAAATATTGGACATGGATGACCACGAGGTGGAAGTGGTGTACGACGTCAAACTGGCGCTCAAAAATGACAAACTGTATGCCAGCGAAGTCGATTTCAGCCGCAACCGTTTGTTCCGTCGTATCGGTATGAAAAAGGTAGCCAAATTTTTTGCCGACCACACCCAGGATCGAGATACCGTATCCTGGATGTATGTCCAGCGTCTGCCCGAGAAGATTGGCATGTTCCAGGGCCACGTCAAGTTGAACGTCCTCAAGGAGAATATCCATGATATTCATCCTGTCGATCTGGCGGACATCCTTGAGGAATTGGACGGTCAACAGCGTCTGGCGGTGTTCAACCAACTCGATCCGGAACTGGCCTCCGATACCCTGGAGGAGGTGGAGTCCCGAGTACAACGGGAACTGATCAGCGCCATTCCCGAAGAAAAAGCGGCCCAGCTCATCAATGAGATGAGCCCGCCCCAGGCGGCCGATGTCCTGGCCGCCCTGCCGAGTATCGAGGCGGAAGAATTGCTGCGGCTGATCGATCAGGATGACGCCGACAAAATCCAGCAGATCATCGACGAGCACGATGAAAACATCTTGCTGTACGCCACCGAAAATTTCATCAAACTTCCTCCGACCCTGTTGGCCAAGGACGTCATCAACGATTATCGCAACATCGCCCATGACAAGGAGGTCATCATGTACGTCTATGTCACGGCGCCCCAGGACATTTTGCTGGGGGTGGTGGACATACGCGAATTGATCATGTCCGAAGACAGCCAAACCCTGGCCGACATCATGATGGACAACGTCATCAGCCTCAAGCCCCACGAAACGTTACGCGATGCCCTGGACATGTTCCGGCGTTATCATTTTCGCGCCATACCGATTCTGGACGAAAACAATCAAATTTTGAACGTGGTATCCTACCGGGATATCCGCGGTCTCACCCCGCGTCTGGATTAGCGCCCGACGGTTTCCCCAGGCTTATGTCGTAGGCCACCCAACGGTTGCGACCCTGCTTTTTGGCAGCATACAGGGCCAGGTCGGCCGCCTTGATCACATCCCACAGTTCTTCCCCATCGGCGGGAAAGCCGGCAACGCCGATGGAAACGGTTTTTTTCAGAATGTCATTTTGGGTCGGTATCTCCAGCTTCTCCACCGCCAGGCGGATCTTTTCCGCCATTTGCGGCCCGGTGTATTCTTTGTTTTCTTGCAGGATCACCATGAATTCCTCGCCGCCGTAACGGATGACGATGTCGGAACCTCGGACCTGGGCGATCAGGGTTTTGGCAAAGCTTTTCAGGACCATGTCACCGGCATCATGGCCATAGGTATCGTTCACCAGCTTGAAATGATCCAGATCCAGCACCAACACCGACAAGCTGCTGTTTTTTCTACGCGTGGTGGCGATCAAGGTTTTTTCGTATTCACTCAGGAAGCGGCGATTATGCAATCCGGTCAGGGGATCCTTCAGGGCCGAATCCCGGAGGGTATCCAACAGTCGTTTGGCCTCGATGGTGGCGGCCGATTCACGTAAAAAGGTGAGGATGAACGGCAGCAGGAATTGATAGACCGGTCCTTCCTTGCTAGGGGTGACGATCTGGATGACCATCCCCACTTGTCCGGAGTGAAAAATCGGTAGACACAGGTGGCCCAGTTGATCCGAGGGTCCGCAATGATTGAATTGGCTGCAGATCAGCCGGTTCTCATAGGAATCGATGATGTTTCCGGTTCGAATGGCGCGGCAGGAATCGGTTCGGGACAGTACCTTGGAATTACACCAGTGTTCCGTTTTGCCTGGTTCGCCATCCACCACCACCGGCTTCATGGAATGGTTGTCGGAGTTGACCTCGAAGATGGTGAAAAACTGGATGCCGAATTTGTCCATCAGCAGCCGGCTAAGGCGATGATAGACTTCCTGGGGGCTTTCATCCTCTTCCACCGCCTGTTTGAATTGGGCCACGTCCAAAAGGGTTTCGACCATTTCGGTCGTGGCGGTGACCAGATTTCTGCTGTCCTCGATGTTGTAGCGGATCAGTTTGGAAATGTCGGTGCTGATGGCGCCCAAATTGATTTGCAGATGTTGCATGAGGCGATTGAGATCCCGGGAGATCAATCCCATTTCATCCTCGCCGTGGTAGTCGAGTTTACCGCTGAAATCACCCGCCGTCGCTCGGGCCACGACCTGTTGCACCCCGACCGCGGTCGCCACCACCGGAGAAATCTGTCGTCGAAACAGGAATGCCAAGAACAGGGCGAACGTCAGTACTACGGCAAGCATGATGAGGATGGTCTGAATCGCTTTGGTACGTAGAATTTCCAGGGAAAGATGGATGGTAACCACCCCAAGCACCTGTCCAACGCGGACGTGGTGGCAGTTCAGGCAATTGGGGGTTCCCTTATCGGAGGCGATATAGGGGATGGTCCCGCGGAAGACCGGCTGCGCTTCATCGTTGACCAGGTCAAAATACGGTTTGCCGGTTTCCAGTACCTCTCTGTCCACCTCGTCGGTGGAATGCTCTCGAGACAAGCCGACGCCAAACTGTTGGATCACCTCCGGTCCGCGAATCACCCTTGCCTTCGACAAGCCTTCGATTTCCCCAAGGCGTTCCAAAAATTGATTCCGTTGCCCAATGGTGCCGTTGATCATGGATTCGGTCAGGCTGACACGGATGACCTCGGCCACCGAACGGACGTGATCCTTGGCGGTGGCGATGGAAAACTCGCGAAAAAAAACCAGACTGACAAAGGTCAATACAACGATCATGGTCCCGGAGAGTCCGATGATCATCAGGGTCATCTTTTGTTTCAGACCCATGGGGCTCATCAAGGAGGATAAGCGATGATTCATTGTAGAAATCATTAAAATACAATATTCGATTGTTGTTGCTGGAGACGGTTGCGCCTGAAGTCCACTAAAAGGCTATCAGGTTTCGTTGGTAAAGTGAACGCCATTTAACATTTTTATTAACAATTATTCGCCAATGTCTTTGTCATCACCGGGTCATGGATCCGCCGCGGCAGCATCAAGGACTTGGCTCCCGGGGTCGACGGTCGGTCTCCACCCCCCTGGTCCTTTCTCTCGCCATGGCGTTGGAACTTGGCGTGGTGTTGATCTTCATCCATTCGGGTGGTATCGCGCTGGGAAGACCAAAGGGGCTTGAGAAAAACAAGTAGAACATCGGATTGTTATTGTGTCACAAGCATTGGCGCCTGCGCCATGCCGACGTATTCGAGTTATTCATTCCTGACTTCCAAGGGAGTCATGGTCGGGCCAACGGGAAAAATGAGCCTGATCGGTTGCCGGGATGGGGTCGGGTTCATTGATCAGGTCGATCATCGATTTTCCCGACCGTGACCTCAACGTTTCCACTTTTGCGGCCCGTCATAGACCGCCATGGTGGAGATTTGTTTCAGGGATAACAACGGCCCCCCCAGGCTTGAATAATTGATGGTCGAATCCTTGGAGCCTGCAGTTGCATTGGCGTTACCGTAATCCGCCTTGCGCATGATTGCCCCTTCCAGGTCCGCCTTGCGTAAATCGGTCTGCCGTACCGCGGCGTGGGACAGGTTGGCATTCTGCATCCTGGCACCATATAGGTTGGCCAAACTCAATTGCGCGGCGGTCAATCTGGCATTGGTCAACCAGACGAATTGCATGCGTGCCAGACTCAAATCGGCCTGGGTCAGATCGGCCCCTGAGAGGTCGGCGTTGTTGAGCGAAGCCTGGCTCAGATGGGCGCGCGCCAGATTGGCCGATGTCAAATCGACGTTTTTGAGGTTGGCCCGCCACAGGTTGGAATGCTCCAGGTTGGCCCCTCTGAGATTGGCCGCGGAAAGATCCGCTCCGGCGAGAAATCGTCCTGACAGATCGGCCCCGGACAAATCACACTTGGGGCATTGATTCGTTCGCAAAAATTTTTCCAGATCGTTCTGATTATAACTCCAGCCACCCGTGACCGGCCACCCCAACAGGCCCAAGGTCAAGGCGGTGATCCCCATCATCCGTCGCATGGCATCCTCCACAATGGTTTGTCACCCCGTTCATAGAAGACATTTCGGCAACCCAGGGGCGGTGGTAAAGATGAAAAATATGACCTGGAACGGGATGGGACATGGCGGCTGGCGGCATGCTGGGCAGAAGGCCCTGGCCACCAGACCGTTCGACCCGTCGCCTGTGACCGGTCACCTCCAGGCCATCTTCCCGGTGGAGATCAAGGATTTATGAAATGGTTGAGCTGGTCCTCCTTTCGCAAAAGGAGTCCATGGAGCTGGAATGTGAATAACTCATCGGTTGTAACCGTTCAGCCCCCCCCTTCTTCATGGGATGCTGGAGGATATGATTTAAATAAAAAATAATTTTTTATGCCATGACTTAGATATTTTTTATTTTTTTTATTCAAAAACGATGAGATTGGAATGGTTACAGCCGACATGACAGCGCCAGGGATCCAGGAGGGGTAAGTGTCCATGCTTGTTCCTATGAATACAATCGGGTTATTGTCATGTGGCAACAGTAATCCGACATGAGAGGGCGCCGATGTTGATGCATGCTATAGAAAATTCATATCTCTTCAAGGGAGTTGATCGAGAATTGTTATTGCCCATACTGTCCCGCTGTCCAGCGGAGCAGGTGGAGGCGGGGCAGATTCTCATCGCACCGGGAGAGTTCAATGATAAAGTTTATTTCTTGATCACTGGCCATCTTTCGATCCATTTGGAGAAATTGGATTCTTCCGCCATCCGTTTGGTGACTCCCGGGGAAACGGTCGGTGAATTGTCGCTTATTGGTTCCACGAAAACATCGGCCTGGGTCGTTGGGGCTGAACATTCCTCGGTGTTGGTCATCGATCAGGAAACTTTGTGGTCGTTGATCAACCAGGCAACTACCGTTGCCAAAAATCTCCTCAGACTCATCTCGGGATGGATCGTGTCTGGCAACCGGCAGGCGGTCTCCAACAGCAGGCACATCGAGGAACTCGAAGGGATCGCCCGGGTCGATGGCCTGACCGGAGTCTACAACCGCCGTACCTTCGACGAATCCTTTCAACGCTTATTGAACCGATGCGTGGTGAGCGGAAGACCTTTTGGGCTGATTCTCCTCGATGCCGACCATTTCAAGAAATACAACGATTGCCATGGGCATCAGGCAGGTGATCAGGCCTTGGTGGCCTTGGCGAATGTCATTACCCGAACGATCCGTCCTGGTGATCTGGCGGCCCGTTATGGGGGGGAGGAGTTTGCCGTCATTCTTCCAGAAACAACCCTGGGGGATGCCATCAAGGTGGCTGAACGCCTGCGTCAGGCGGTCCAGCAGCAGCCCATCCTCACGTCGGACGGAAAGCCACTGCCAGGTATAACCGTTTCTCTGGGTATTGGTTGTCTTCGCGATGGGGCGGATGGAGAGAGCATCCTTAAGGAGGCGGATGATTGCCTGTACAAGGCCAAACGGCAAGGACGCAACCAGGTGACTTTTGTTAAACCGTAATCGGTTGCCGTCGACCGGTCGGTTCAAGTTTGGACCACGCAGCCAATCGTACTCCATCTAGTGTACCGATCATGTCGGAAAACAGGGATAAACCCACAGATTCACGTCATCGTTACCTCCATGTCCTGCTGTCGGGATTTTTTTTCGTGGGGTTGCTTTTTTTTGGCGTCATTTATGTCTACGAAAAGGAGGTCGATGGCATCCGCGCCGGCTACGATCACACGATGAAGGTCGCAGCGGCTCAGGAGTGGCTCGCGATACGAATCGCCAATGCCATGTTGGAGGCGGACCTGGCTGAAAAGGATATTTTCAATCCTAGGAACGTGGTTGATGGGCAAAAAGTCGTCGCTCAGATCGAGAGAATACAAAATTTTGCCAAAAATATGGAGCGCGATGCCGCGGCGGCCGAGGTCGATGTCGGAGGAAAACATATCGCGAAATCCATCTTAGACAATATCGTGATCTATGAACAGGCGTTTGCGAAAGAACTGGTCACCAGGGTTCAACAAGGGTTGACCCCCGATTCGGGATGGCGTGGAAATTTTCTCCAGGCAACGCAGACTTTGGAAAGGCAGTGGGAAAAATTGGATCTCAACGAGTTGCGGGCCATTTTGCAGGAAGCCCGAAGGGTGGAAAGGGAATTCATTTCGGGTCGGGATGTTCGGGAAAGTGACCGCCATCGGACAATCATGCAAAAATTTTCCGATAAACTCAAGAATACACCAATAGGAGAGCGTTGTAGAATAAAAATCATGTGGTTGACCCAATCCTATTTATTGGCCTTTGGCCGATTGCTCCCGAGGGAAGGTCAGGATACCGTCAGCATGGATGGCGATGAGGTGCAACAAGTGGTGTCATCGGGCCAGGCTTTGGAGGACGATTTGGCCTCCCGTTACCTGGAGGGGGCTTGGTCACATTATCTGATATTGCGACGACTCGAAAGTAGGTATCTTCTTTGGGGGGAAAGGAAAGTGGGCGAAAAATGGCGGCGTCATGTCGCCGATTTACGCGCCGTCATCCGCGCCTCGTCATTGAAGCCTTCGCTCAGAGACCAGCTTGATCGTGGTCTGGAGGAGTATCGGGCCACTTTGTTGCGTCTGATCGTCGGCGACCGGCGTATCTTGGCATCGGAGGAGCAGAGGCATGCCGCCGTGGATGCCATTCAATGGTGGGTCAAGAAAATGGCCCGTTACGCTCAAATGATCAGGGAGCGTGGCGCGAGCAGAAACCAGCGCCATGTGCGTCAGGCGGAGTCTCTGGCTGGAGGCTTGGCGACTCTGGGTTTTCTGCTGGGAGGGGTGGTCGCGGGGCTCACGATTCTGTCGTATCAGGCCATGAGCCGTCGCCAAGACGAGATGAATCAACAATTGCTCCAGGCTAAAAAGCGAGCCGAGGAGGCCGATTTGGCCCGGGGGATGTTCCTGGCCAATATGAATCATGAAATTCGAACCCCTCTGAACGCCATCATCGGTTTGAGCCATCTGTGTCTCAAAACACCGTTATCGAGCCGACAGGGCGATTATGTGACCAAAATCAGGCATTCGGCCTATTCGCTGCTGCACATCATCAGCGATATATTGGATTTTGCCACCATTGAGGCGGACCGATTGGAGGTGGACTCGGTGACCTTCCATTTGGACGATCTGTTGAGTGCGACGATTGCGAATCTGTCCCTGAGGTTTCAGGAAAAAGGGTTGGAATTCGTTGTCGATGTCAATAGCGACGTGCCGTCAGAATTGGTCGGCGACCTGCGGCGATTGCGGCAAGTGCTGCTCAACCTGGCGGGCAACGCCATCAAGTTGACTGAACAGGGCGAAGTCATCATCGCCATCGGTGTCCTGGAAACCACGGCGACGGCTGTCCGTCTGCAATTCACGGTGCGCGATACCGGGATTGGCATGACGTCGGAATTGTATCATGAATTATTTCGGGCATTCACCCAGGCCGATTCTTCGGCAACCCGCAAATTTGGTGGTACGGGGTTGGGATTGGCGTTGTCACGACAGCTGATCCATCTGATGGGGGGAGACATTCGTCTGGAGAGTGTCCCGAATAGGGGATCGAGTTTTACTTTTCATTTGCCCTTGGGGATCGCCAATCCCGACCCGAGGCCGTGGCAGGTTGGTTTTCCAGACCTGAGCGGAGTAAAAATTTTGCTGGTAGAAGATAACTTAAGCGCTAGATCTGTTACTTTACGTTATTTGAATGAATTTTCGCTTGAAACAGTCTCGGCCCAGGATGGCGGAGAGGTTTTGGCGTTGTTGCAGGAGGCTCATGACCGTGGTCAACCGTTCACCCTGGTCCTGATGGATTGCCAATTGCCTGGAGGGGATGGCATGGCCGTTGCCGCATCCGTGCGTGCCAGTCCGAACTTTACACGACAACCCAGGATCATCCTGTGTGTCGCTCCTGGCGACGAGCCCAGGGTTTCGCAGCTTGAGCCACGGATCCAGATTGATGGATATCTGGACAAACCGATCCTTCAACGAAATTTATTGTACAAGGTCGCCGAAGTTTTACATTTGTTCGTCGGTAATGATCGGAATCCGGAGCAAACCGCAACCGCTCCATGGCAACACCGGAAAGCAGTCTCCGGTGCGGTTATTTTATTGGTGGAAGACAATGAAATCAATAGACAGTTGGCGCGGGAGCTGTTGCAGGAGGCCAACATTACCGTCATGACGGCGGACAATGGACAACAGGCCGTGGCGGTCGCGGCCCGAGAACGTCTGGACGGAGTATTGATGGATATTCAGATGCCGGTGATGGATGGTTTGACCGCCACTCGGGAAATTCGCAAGAATCGTCACCTTGTTGACCTGCCCATCATTGCCGTGACGGCCAATGCCATGCCTGGGGATCGGGAACGGTGCCTGGAAGCGGGAATGCAGGATTATGTGGCCAAGCCCATTGATCCCGATACCCTGTTCATGACTCTGTCCCGCTGGATCAAGCCCGCCGCGCGGCAAAATACGCTGTTACCGGCCCAGCCCATGGGGGCGAGTGGGATGGAGGATATCCAGGGCTCCGGAGACTGCGGTAGTTCCGAAATCCAGATGTCCACCCCGCCGCGAATCCTTGGCGAATCGATACTTTCCTTGCCGGGCATCGATACCCGATTGGGACTCGAATATGTCGATGGCAATGTGGACTTGTTCTTGCGGTTGTTGCATCGGTTTTTGATGAATTATGCCCAGGCGGTCGAGGAGATCGAAACGGCCATGCGTTTGGGCGACAGGTTGCAGGCCCGACGTTTGGTTCATACCATCAAAGGGTTGGCGGGTACCATGGGCGCCAAGGAGTTGCGGGTCCGGGCGGCAGCCCTGGAAACCCGATTGGGTGAAGCCGCGGACGACGATGTTTTGGAATTGCCGTCGGACTTTGCCGTCGAACTCAACCGGGTCCTGGATTCCATCCGCCACCTGGAAGCACTCCCCCATTGAAAAGCGGTGTGGTATCAGTCTCGGGACTGGCCTCTTTCCAGATCCACCCCATCGACTGGTCAGGATGAGGCGTCTTTTCATGATGGGCCCTCATTGACGGGCCATTATTTCTTCGAAACTGTTCGGGTCGCCCCGGTTCGGAATGATTGAAAAGAAAAAGGGGGCTGGGGGATTGCCCCCAGGGTTTTGATTTTTTTCTTGTTTTTGACTTTGCTTTTCACGCGCCCT
>JADFZF010000054.1 GCA_015232645.1 Magnetococcales bacterium
ATATGCTTGCAGATACACCAAGAGCAGGAAGGCGACAGGATATCCGCTGTCTATGCGAAATTTAACGCTTATGGGGCAATCCCCCAGACCCCTTTTTTCCTTCAATATTCCCGAACCGGGGGATCCGAATGGTTACATTTTATCAGGCGCATGGCCATTGGTCGTGTATAATAGAATCATGAATTTGGATGGATATGATTTTTTCTTAGTGTATTCAAGCGGAAGGCGCGTGAAATGAATCATGTTCGGCCCCCTAGCTTCATGACTTGGAGGGTGGCGACCGGTTCATGGGATGGGCCTGGGAAGGCGGTGTCCCCCATCCCCGTGGAGGTTTGGTGGTGAAGCCCCCAACAAGGTATGGTTTCATGGATTTTGTCCGGCTGCGTTGTTTATCATGGCGAAAAATGGTCTTGCCGGCGGGGTCCAGTTTTTTCCTTGCCGCTCCTTGCTCTGGGCAGGATTGGTCTTAGGCGGGAAGATGACTGTTTTAGAAACAAGAGATCCTCAAGAAATATGAATCGATTTCGACGCCGTTTATCATGGGTTCTGGGCCTTTTTCCTCTGGCATCGCTGCTCTCCTCTTTTATTGTTCCCCCACCGCCATTAACCATCGCCAGTCATGTGTGGCCGGGATACGAATTGATGTCCATGGCCCGGGAACGCGGCTGGTTTTCCGCCGAGCAGGTCACCCTGAAGGAAACAAAATCGGCCACGGAATCGATGCAAGCCCTGGCCGATGGCAAGGTGGATGGGGCAGCTCTGACCCTGGACGAAATGCTCAGGTTCAGAGCCAAGGGGGTCGATTTGGTGGTGGTGTTGGTCTTCGACATTTCCAACGGCGCCGATATGGTTCTTGCTCGGTCCCCGATTCGTTCTCTTGATGAATTGGTTGGTAAACGCCTGGGCGTTGAAGACAGTGCGGTGGGTGCCCTCATGTTGGCCGAAATATTTAAAATAAGCGGCCTGGAACGGCAATCGGTGCAAGTCGTGCCACTGACCTACGATGCCCATTGGAAGGCCTGGCAACAGGGAGAGATCGATGCCTTGATCACTTTCGAACCGGTAGCGGGCCAGGTGCTGCGGACAGGAGCCAATAATCTGTTCGACAGCCGTAAAATCCCGGATACCATCTTCGATGTGTTGGCGGTCAAGAGGACCGTGGCTGAGGCTAAAGCCGATGCAATACGTTCCCTGGTTGCGGGTCACTTCCGCGCCGTGGAACATTTGCGTCGAAACCCCGTGGATGCCGGCTACCGTCTGGCAGCACGCCTGGGTGGTTCGGGAGAAAAAGCCCTGAATTCCTTCAGAGGGCTCAAATTACCCGATGTGTTTGCCAATCGAAGGCTTCTTGGCTCAACGGAAGTCTCTGTCGAGGCGGCAGCCATGCGTCTGCTGCCTATCATGATCGAACAAGGTGTTTTGCCGCAGGGCTTGACGGCTTCGGGACTGGTTCGAGATGATTTTCTTCCCGAGGAAAATTGATAATGTCTAATTATTTGCGATTATTCTGCCTGTTGCTTACCTTGGCATGGAGCGGCTGGGCTTGGGCCGATGACCCTCTGGTGGTAGGAGTGTTGTCGTTCCGCTCCGCATCGGAGACCAAGGTCCGATGGCAACCGCTGGCGGACTATTTAAGCCGTTCTCTCAATGGTCGATCCGTCGAACTGATTGCCGAGAATTTTACCCAGTTGGAAGAACGTTTGCACCGGAATGAGATTCATTTCGTCCTCACCAATCCCACCCACTATATTCAACTTCGGCAGAAAAATTCCCTTTCCGGCGTCCTGGCAACCTTGATTCCCAAGGCAAACGATGTGGCCATGTACGGCTTTGGCGGTGTTATATTTACGCTCAGTGAACGGAATGACATCGTCACTTTGAAGGATGTGGTCGATCATCGAATTGCCGCCGTTTCGGAAAGCTCCCTGGGGGGATATCAGATGCAGGTCTATGAGTTGTTCTCTCTTGGCCACTGGCCATCCCGTCAGACATCCATGCTTTTTACCGGAATGCCGCAGGATAATGTGGTGACGGCGGTTTTGTCGGGAAAGGCGGATGTCGGTTTTGTACGGACCGGAGTGATCGAAGGAATGATCCGGGATAAAACACTGGCCCCGCACCGACTGCGTGTGCTGAACAATCAAAACCTCCCCGGCTTTCCGCAGGCCATCTCGACCACTCTCTATCCCGAGTGGCCCTTCGTGGCCTTGCCCCATGTGGATCCGAGGGTCGCGCGCAAGGTGGCTTCATCGCTTCTCAATCTGGATTCGGACAACGAAGCGGCCGTGGCGGCGGGAATTGTCGGCTTCGGAATACCTGCTGACTATTCCCCTGTGGAAAACGTCATACGAACCCTGCGGTTGCCACCATACGATTCCATCCCCAACATCACCATGATGGATGTTTGGAAACGCTACCGTGAACCTATGGTCGCTGCTGTTTTATCGCTGCTGATCATCGCCGTCCTGGGCGTTCGACTGTGGTGGATGAATCAACGTCTGATCAAAGCCAATAAGGAGGCCGATCATGCCGTCGCCAGACTGGCGGTGGAAAGACAGCGGTTTTCCGACATCCTTTGGGGCACGAACGCCGGCACCTGGGAGTGGAATGTTCAGACGGGCGAAACACGAGTCAATGAGCGTTGGGCTGAAATCATCGGCTACAGCCTGAACGACATTGAACCTGTTGATGTTCATACCTGGCTCAGACTGGCGCATCCCGAAGATTTCAAGCATAGCGAACAGTTATTGCACCAACATTTTTCCGGCAGGGTAGAGTTTTATGCCTGCGAGGTGCGCATGCGGCACAAAGAGGGACATTGGGTCTGGGTCCTTGACCGGGGGCGGGTCGTCAGCCGCAGCGAGGATGGCAGACCCTTGTGGATGTCGGGGACGTCCACGGATATCACTCCTCTCAAGGAGATGGAGGCGACCTTGCGACAGGCTAAGGTGGATGCCGATGCGGCCAATCGGGCGAAAAGTGAATTCTTGGCCACCATGTCGCATGAGATCCGAACCCCCTTGAATTCCATCCTGGGGATGAGTGAACTTTTACAGGAGTCTGACCTCAACGGAACACAACGACGGTATGTCAAGACCCTGAACAGTTCCGGCGAGGCCTTATTGGCCATTGTCAATGATGTCCTCGACCTTTCCAAGATTGAGGCGGGTCAGTTGACCCTGGAGCATAGGCCTGTCGATCTGCATCGGTTGATTATCGAAACCGTCGAACTATTCGCCTTTAACGCCGCCGAGAAGGGAATCAAACTCAGTCATCAGATTGGGACGCAGGTTCCTGAATCGGTCCTGGGGGATGCCACCCGTTTGCGTCAGGTATTGTTGAATCTCATCGGCAATGCCATCAAGTTCACCAGTCACGGCATGGTTTTGGTTCAAGTCGAAGCCCTGTCAGGGGATTGGATCGCCTTGGCCGTCACCGATACCGGTCCAGGCATTGAAGCCGAAATGAGAGATGCCATTTTTCAACCGTTCACCCAGGCCGATACCTCCATTACCCGAAAACATGGAGGGACGGGACTTGGATTGACCATCTGCCGACATATGGCTGGTATGATGGGGGGGACCATCGACTTGGAGAGTGACTTGGGCCATGGCAGTACTTTCACCTTCCGTGTGCCGTTACCAAGGTTTCATAATGAATTTTCTGGTAGCGATGAACAGGGTACGGTTGATCAATTGGCCTCAGGATGGGTGGCAACCGACCGGGTTCAGGGTGACATCAAGATTCTGCTGGTGGATGATACGGAGGAAAATATCCTTGTGGTCAAGGCTTATTTGCAGAATGGGCCCTATTGGTTGGAGACGGGATATGATGGCGTTGAGGCGGTAGAAAAATTCAAGGCGGAACGTTTCGATCTGGTGCTGATGGACATACAGATGCCGAATATGGATGGTTATGAAGCGACTCGTCGTATTCGCGCCTGGGAACGTGAATGCCAAGCCCCTTCCACCCCCATCATCGCCTTGACGGCCCATGCCATGGCCGAAGAGTCGGAAAAGATCAAGGCGGCTGGTTGCGATATGCATCTAACCAAACCCATACGAAAGAAACGTTTGGTAGAAGCCATCAATCAGTCTTGTCGTCGCAGGTTTTCCCCGACCAGGTCATCGTTCTGAACCTGGGGATCTGAACAGTGACCCATCATCCTTCCTTTTCGACGTGGTCCTCCCATCCGGGGAAATAGGTCTGGGCCTCTTCGACGCTGATCACTCCGGTTTCCACAGCCTTGCTGACTGCCGCACTGAGATCCTTAGCGGACAGGGCATCGTTGGAACGCAACCCTTGTCCGACTTTTTCCAACAGGTAGGATCGGGGACGTTGGCTCATTTGTTGGTTGACCATGGCGCCGACGATCGCCTGGAGGGCATTGGCTGAAGTGAAGCGTATGTCCATGGGTTCGACTCCGATAACGGAAGAGAAATTTGAATGACGTCCACTATCACAGAACCGGCAGATTGCGCAATTCCTTGTACAGTGGACGCAACGCGTTCTTGATGTCGTTCAAAGGCATCGTTGACCCGGAGGAGGATAACCATTGGCTGAGAAGGTCCATTTCGTCTTTCATCATCGGCTTGATTAGTCGCTCGGCGGCGCGCTGAATCATATGGTTGCGGGCCTTGGCCAAGGCGGAGCCTTCTCCATCGGGGCTGAGCCATTCGGGTGGTGGCGGCGGCAGAATTTCTTTGATGACGCCGTGATCATGCCACAAATCTGCGGCCTGAGGACAGGCGGTTTCGCACCAGGTCGCCAAGTGGCCGATGCGAACGAAACACAGGGGGAATCGATTCCAGGGTTCTCGGACCAGGGGAAGCACGCCCAACGCGACATCACGATATAATACATTAAGCCAGTGAAGATAATCGCCGAAATGTTGAATGACATGTCCCGGGGCACTGGCTTGACGTAAGGGATCGGTTGGACTCTTCTCATTTTCCGGGCCAGGTTCGTCCGGATCGATACCAATCAGGATCCATGCGCTTTCGCGAATGGTCAGGGATGATCTGTTAAACCAGTCCGATTTCATGAGCGCCGAAATCCTTACAGAGGGTTGGTGACGGGTGTGGCTTGTCATCCTTATAAACCACAGCCGGACCGTGAATGCCAGGGAAGTCCTGGTTTTGCATTCAGTTTGGTTTTTTTATGCGGCAGCCGAACCGATTGGCATGGCCCTTGGAACAAAAAATTGTTTCCTGGTGGGTTCGAGGAACCCGATTTTCATCTCATTTCGATGCTCGAGACGGATCATGACACGCGACAACCATCAGGACAATTGGTACAAGGCGGCTGGACTGCTGGCAGAGGCGGAGGCCTTGATGATCACTGCCGGAGCGGGAATGGGTGTGGATTCCGGGTTGCCCGATTTCCGTGGCAATGACGGCTTCTGGCGGGCCTATCCACCGATGAAGAAACTGGGACTGACCTTCATGGAGATGGCCAATCCTCAAGGGTTTATCGTCAATCCCTCCCTGGCATGGGGTTTTTACGGCCACCGACTCAACCTGTATCGTCGTACGATACCGCACGAGGGTTATCGATTGCTCAAGCAATGGGGCGAGGTCAAGCCTTTAGGATATTTCGTCTTCACCTCGAATGTTGATGGTCAGTTTCAAAAGGCTGGTTTGGATCCGGAGTGTATTGAAGAATGTCATGGCACCATCCATCAATTGCAATGCATTCGCCCCTGCTCCGATGCCCTATGGGATGCCGATCCGGTGACGGTGGAAGTGGATGAGACCCGGTTTCTGGCGCAACCGCCCCTTCCTGCCTGCATCCACTGTCAGGGATTGGCCCGTCCCAACATATTGATGTTTGGCGATGGATGTTGGAATGACGCCCATGCCCGCCGTCAGGGCCAGCGCCGACACCGTTGGTTGGAAGCGGTTCGCTCCCGGAAGGCGAAATTGGTTATCATTGAACTGGGGGCGGGTTTGGCGGTTCCGACGGTACGACAATTTTCCCAGGCGGTGGCGCGGCTTCCCGAGACCCATCTCCTGCGAATCAACCCTCGGGACGTGGGCATCGGTGCCGATAACCATTTGGCTCTACCCTCGGGAGCCCTGGAAGGACTGCTGAGGTTGAACAGTTGTGCCGCCACCTCGATCGGTATGCCATGACATGAGTAGAAACCCTCAATCTGTGGTGGACGAATCGGTCATTCGCGACTGGGTACGGGACTATCAGATGTCCGCCAACCCCGTCGCCATGGCCCGAATCGTTGCCGCACTGATGCCGATGATTTCCCATCTGGCGCGCAAATATCCTGTCGATTTTTCCGACGACCTGATCCAGGAAGGGTGTATGGGACTGATGCAGGGTGTCCAACGTTTTGACTTGGGCCAATCCACCCAGTTTGCCACCTTTGCCTATCATTATATCCGTGGCCGGATGCGACAATTTCTCGCGACCAAGGGCACCGTGGTCCGCCATCCCCATGGAGTATGGATCCTGTGTGAATCCCTCGATACCCCCGTATTTCACGAAGACGAGAGTGTCCCTATCATCGAATTGTTGCAATCCCCCGATCCTTCACCGGAAGATCGATTGATCCGAAAGGATATTGAAACCCGTCTGCATCAAGCCCTTTGCCAGCTGTCGCCCAAGGAGCAAGCAATCGTCTTCGGCCATTTTTGGAACTCCGAACCCTTGGAATCGTTGGGCGCCAGGTTGGAGGTCAGTCGGGAAACGGCGCGACGCATTGGGTTGGATGCCCTCAAGAAAATTCGCCAACGTTTGCTCAAGCGTCAAGCAGTCAAAGGCGTTCTCATCCAGGCCGTTGCCAAACGTCCGGTGGATCGCGGCAGAAACAAGCTTATTGTCGTCTCCGAACCGCAGCTGGTCGAGTTGGATGAATTCCCCATCCTGCACTTCGTGTTATCTTCCCGCAATAAGGAAAAGAATTTCATTTATAAGGATGTTCGTTTGCTTAAACGGGCGATGCCCGCCGATGGTCAATGTTTGGTCCGCGTTTCCAAGGAAATAGACATCCGTTCCATCATCAAAATGGTCCGCATCCTGGCACTTTATCTGAAGGTCTCGCGAAAAAATATCGCGGTTGAACTGGTTTCAGTGTAACAAGTGAAAGTCACACCCCAACGTAACCCCAAACAAAAATGGCCACCCGGAGGTAGCCTGTAAGTCTTTGTTTGATTTGGTGGGCCGTGTAGGGTTCGAACCTACGACCCGCTGATTAAGAGTCAGCTGCTCTACCAACTGAGCTAACGGCCCCGGATCTGGATGGTCGGGTGAAGCCAGGGTTGTGCCGGCCACGGCAGGGATACGGCTTGAAGCCCCCTGACTTGTATACCCCTCCCGGAGAGAACAGCAGGGGGGAATTTACGTGAATACCAAGTTCAGAGTCAAGTGTATTCCGGGCGATTGAATGGCAAAATTGAACGAGCAAGGTGGTCAGGCGCATCATGCCAACAAGAGTTGGTCACCCTGAAAGACCATTGTGGCGTGTTGCCCTTCGCGCAATCGTCCCGATAATAAAGCCTCGGCCATGGTATCCTGGACCAGACGTTGGACGACCCGTTTCAGAGGGCGGGCGCCGAACTCGGGATCGTACCCGGTCCGGGCGAGAAAATCCCGGGCCCCCTGGTCCAATTCCAAGGTGATCCGCCGTTGGGATAACAGGTGTTGCAAACGTTGTAGCTGCACATCGACAATCGCCCCCATGTGTTCCTGCGCCAGAGGGTTAAAATAAATCACCTCGTCCAACCGGTTGAGAAATTCGGGACGAAAATGGCGTTTGAGCACTCCAGTCAGCGCCCCTCCCTCCTGGAGGTCCGTGCCTGGCCTACGACCAGTATTGACAAGATCGGAGCCCAGATTGGAGGTCATGATGATCACGGTATTCTTGAAATTGACTGTTCTTCCCTGCCCATCGGTCAGACGACCATCATCCATGACCTG
The DNA here is from genome assembly GCA_015232645.1 of Magnetococcales bacterium. GTDB lineage: Bacteria > Pseudomonadota > Magnetococcia > Magnetococcales > UBA8363 > UBA8363. The sequence goes on from JADFZF010000054.1 coordinate 7,933, forward strand.
AAGCAAAACGTTGAACACGTCTGGATGAGATTTTTCAATTTCATCCAACAGCACGACAGAATAAGGTTTCCGACGCACCGCTTCGGTCAGTTGTCCCCCTTCCTCATAGCCGACGTATCCCGGAGGTGCCCCCATCAGGCGTGCTACGGCATGTTTTTCCATGTATTCCGACATATCCAATCGGATCAGGGCGTTTTCGTCGTCGAACAGGAATTCGGCCAGGGCCTTGGCCAGTTCGGTTTTTCCCACCCCTGTGGGCCCCAGGAACATGAAGACTCCGATGGGTCGATGGGGGTCTCCCAATCCCGATCGAGCGCGCCGCACTGCCCGGGAAACGGAGGCGATGGCGGTCTCCTGTCCGATCACCCGTTGCCCAAGCCGTTGCTCCATCTCCATCAGCTTGGCACGCTCGCCTTCAAGCATGCGCGCCACCGGAACTCCCGTCCAGCGTGAGACAATGGCGGCGATGTCCTCTTCCCCGACCTGTTCCCGCAACAATCGTGGCGATGGCTGCCCCTGGTGGCCGTTGATCTGAGTCGCCGAAGTCATCCGTTTTTCCAGCTCTGGAATGAGACCGTACTTCAGTTCTCCGGCCCGGGCAAGCTGGCCCTGGCGTTCGGCCTCCTGCAACTCCAGGCGGGCCTTCTCCAATTGTTCCTGGACCGACTTCAGACCATCGATGGCATTTTTTTCTTGTTGCCAACGGGCGGTGAGGGCCTGGGAACTTTCCTTGAGATTGGCCAGTTCCTGTTCCACCTTCTGCAATCGTTCCCTGGCGCCGCCATCCTTTTCCTTGGACAGGGCTAGGCGTTCAATTTCCAGTTGCAACACTTTGCGGTCGATTTCATCGATCTCCTGAGGTTTGGAAGTCATTTCCATGCGGATTCCGGCAGCCGCTTCGTCCACCAGGTCGATGGCCTTGTCGGGCAGAAAACGGTCGGAGATGTAGCGGTCCGATAGGGTCGCAGCTGCGACGATGGCGCCATCGGTGATGCGCACGCCATGATGCAACTCATATTTTTCTTTGATCCCGCGCAGGATGGAGATGGTATCTTCCACCCCGGGTTCGCCAACCAGGACCGGTTGGAAACGACGTTCCAAGGCGGGATCCTTTTCCACATGTTTGCGATATTCGTCCAGGGTGGTGGCGCCGACGCAATGCAGGTCGCCCCGGGCCAGAGCGGGTTTCAGCAGATTGGAGGCGTCCATGGCGCCATCGGTGCGTCCCGCCCCCACCAGGGTATGCATTTCGTCAATGAACAATATGATTCGTCCCCCCGATTGTTCCACTTCGTGCAACACCCCCTTGAGACGTTCTTCGAACTCACCTCGATATTTGGCCCCGGCGATGAGCGCCCCCATATCCAGGGCAGCGATACGGATATCTTTCAACGCCTCGGGGACATCCCCCCGAACCACTCTTAACGCCAAACCTTCCACAATGGCGGTCTTGCCCACCCCCGGCTCGCCGATCAGCACGGGATTGTTTTTTGTCCGCCGCGACAACACCTGGATAGTACGACGAATTTCCTCGTCGCGACCAATGACCGGATCCATCTTGCCTTGACGCGCCAGCTGGGTCAGATCGCGGGCATATTTTTCCAAAGCCTGAAAACGGGTCTCGGGATCGGGGGTTGTGACCTTCTGCCCGGCCCGCAATTCCATGATGGTGGTTTTCAATTGGGAAAATTTCAAACCCATGCGGGTCAGAATCCCGGCCAGCTCGCCCTCTTTTTCCCGGGTCATGGCCAACAGAAAATGTTCGGTGGAAATGTATTCGTCCTGCATCTCGGTGGCGATGGTTTCGGCGTCGTTCCATAATCCCTGCATCCGCCGGGACAAGAGAACCTGGCCGACACCGCTTCCTCCCACCTGGGGATAACGCTTGATGATGGCCATCGACTGCGCCGCCAGCCGTTCTGGAGATAATCCCGACTTTTCCACAACAGGTGGCACCAATCCATCCTTCTGTTCCAAAAAGGCCAGCAATACATGTTCGGGCTCCAGGTGCTGATGCCCTTGGCGGGCTGCCAGTCCCATGGCCGATTGTATGGCTTCACGCGATTTTGTAGTGAGACGTTCTTCCCGCATCGTTATTCTCCCTGGTTGGCTGGCGGTGACGAACCCGTCGGTGAATCAGGTAGGGATAAACGATCGAAATGCAATGGGTTTGGGAAAAAATATCCATGGTGGCCAAAAAAATACTCCATTCAGGCTGAAGTGATACGGTTTTACTGGTATTCATTAACAAATTTATGGTAAATCCATGAGCGTCCACGAATGGTGGTGGCGTACCGGAGGTGTATTTTCCAAACAGGGGAGAAACAATGAAAAAATTGATGTTCCATGGGATGATTCTTCTGGCCTGGATGGTGTCGGCATCGCCATTGGCCGTGGCGGGGGATGCCATTCCCATCGGTGTCGCCGGACCTATGACTGGAGCTTATGCCGCGTTTGGTGAACAGTTGTGGCGTGGTGCGGAACAGGCGGCCAAGGACATCAACGCTGCCGGAGGAGTCAACGGAAAGAAAATTGAATTGTTCAAGGGTGACGATGCCTGTGAACCCAAGCAGGCGGTGGCCGTGGCCAATCAACTTGTGGAACGTCATGGAATCAAGGTGGTGATCGGCCATTTTTGTTCCTCGTCCACCATCCCCGCCTCCGAAGTGTATGCCGATGCGGGTGTGATGCAAATCACCCCCGGCTCCACCAACCCCATGGTGACTGAACGAAACATACCGACGTTGTTTCGTACTTGTGGACGCGATAATCAACAGGGATCGGTGGGCGCCGATTTTGTCGTCAACAAGCTCAAGGCCAAATCGGTCGCCATCGTGCATGACAAAGACACCTACGGCCAGGGGCTCGCCGATGCCATGCGTGATGCCTTGCACCGTCTCGGTCGAAAAGAGGTGCTCTATGAAGGTTTGACCAGGGGGGAAAAGGACTTCAATGCCCTGGTGACCAAATTTAAATCGGTCAATGCCGATGTGGTCTATTTTGGCGGATTGCATAATGAAGCGGGACCCCTGATCCATCAGATGAAGGATCAGGGACTCAAGGCCACCCTGGTCTCCGGGGACGGGATCGTTTCCCAGGATTTCGTCATTGCCGCGGGCGGTCCAGCCTATGCCGAAGGGGTACATATGACTTTCGGCCGCGATCCCCGTAAAATTAAGGAAGGGGAGGAAGTGGTGGCACGGATGCGCAAGGCGGGCTACGAGCCGGAAGGATATACCCTCTATTCCTACGCCACCATGCAGGCCATCGCTGCTGCCATCACGGCGACCAACAGCATCGATGGATCGACCTTGGCCCGTTGGCTGCACGCTCATGATGTGCCGACGGTCATGGGAATCAAAGGTTGGGATGCCAAGGGGGATTTGAAAGTCTCCGACTACGTCATGTACCGGTGGAATGGCCAGGGAAGCTACGAGGAGGTTCCACAACCATGATTGTGGGCATGGCACCGGAGATCGTCGTCCAGCAGGCCATCAATGGACTGGTCCTCGGTGCGACCTACGGCCTGATTGCCGTGGGCTATACCATGGTCTACGGCATCATCGGCATGATCAATTTTGCCCATGGCGAAATCTACATGGTTTCCGCCTATCTGACGGCCATTTTCATCGCCACCTTCCAGTTTTTCGGATTGGCTTACCTCCCCGCGTTGCTTGCGGCAGTCCTGGCGGCGACGGTCCTCATCACCGCCCTTTATGGCTGGTTCGTGGAACGGATCGCCTATCGACCTCTGCGGCAATCGACCCGGTTGGCACCCCTCATCACCGCCATCGGCGTCTCCCTGATCCTGCAAAGCTACGTCCGCCTATCCCAGGGGGCCCGTTCTCAGGGGATTCCCAGCCTGTTGCAAGGTTCGTTCACCCTGAACATCGGTCCGCATGGTGGGATGATCCATATTACCCATGTACAATTTTTCATCATCGTCATCGCCTTCCTCAGTATGGCCCTTCTGACTTTCCTCATGCTGAAAACCCCCATGGGGCGGGCCTGCCGCGCTACGGAACAGGATCTGGTCATGGCCTCGCTTCTGGGGATCCCTACCGACCGCGCCATCTCCACGGTTTTTGTCATCGGCGCCGCCATGGCTGCCGTTGCCGGGGTACTGGTGAGTCTGAATTACGGCTCGTTTGATTTTCACATCGGTTTCATTACCGGTATCAAAGCCTTCACCGCCGCGGTCCTCGGAGGGATTGGCTCCCTGCCTGGCGCCATGCTTGGCGGTTTGATCCTGGGATTGGCCGAATCCTTCTTCTCCGGTTTCGTCAACTCCGATTACAAGGATGTCTTCGCTTTCTCCCTCCTGGTGCTGGTGCTGATATTTCGACCCAGCGGACTGTTGGGTCAACCACAGGTCGCCAAGGTTTGACCATGCGCCGGCTGCTCCTCCAACCATTGCTCACGGCCACCCTCATCCTGATCGCGACCACACCGATCTCTGGCCTGGTGCTCCAGGGTTATTCCTTCTCGTTTCATTGGCAATCCCCACTTTTTTTGGCTGCCGCTGCCTTTGTCCTGCATCTGGGATTGATCTTGGGCCGGATCTGGTCCCGCAACCAATTCCGGCCGGTTGCGGCATTACGATTGCAAAAGGGGGCATGGGCAACCGGTCCGGAATGGCGTCGCGCCATGTCTCTTCTTCTGCCAGCCATCGGATTGGCCCTCCCCTTCTTCCTGGATAAATATGGGTTGACAGTGGCCATTCTGGCCTTGATCTACGTTCTGCTGGCGTTGGGCTTGAATATCGTTGTCGGATTGGCAGGCCTTCTGGATATGGGATTTGTTGCCTTTTATGCTGTTGGTGCTTACGGCTATGCCCTGGGCCATCACTATCTGGGTCTGGGATTCTGGACCGCACTCCCCATGGCGGCGCTGTTGGCTGCCGGCTGTGGTCTGCTGCTCGGTTTTCCCGTGCTGCGCATGCATGGCGATTATCTTGCCATCGTCACCCTGGGCTTTGGCGAAATCATCCGCCTGATCCTCAATAACTGGATGGATTTTACCGGCGGACCCAATGGGGTACAGGTCGATTTTCCCACATTCATGGGTCTGGAATTCTCCCGTCGCGCCAAGGAAGGAGGGGTACCCATCCACGAATTTCTCGGGATCGCCTATTCCAGCAATATCCGCAACATTTTCATCTATCTTGTCCTGTTCCTGGTGGTTTTGCTGGTTCTGGCCCTGGTGACTCGTCTGAAATACATGCCCCTGGGGCGGACCTGGGAGGCTTTGCGCGAGGATGAAATCGCCTGCCGTTCTCTGGGGATCAACCATGTCGTCGTCAAACTGTCCGCTTTTGCCATGGGGGCCATGATCGGCGGTGTCGGTGGGGTATTCTTTGCCGCCTCGCAAGGATTCGTCAATCCGACTTCGTTCACCTTTTTTGAATCGGCTCTGGTTCTGGCGATTGTGGTTCTCGGAGGGTTGGGGTCCATCCCGGGTGTGGTCATCGCCGCCATCGTCCTCACGATCCTGCCCGAATTGTTGCGCGACTTCTCCGGCTATCGCATCCTTGTTTTTGGATTGGCCATGGTTGCCATGATGATCTGGCGCCCCCAGGGTCTGATCCGGCCCCAACGCCGGATTTTCCTTACCGGAAGACATTGACCATGTTGCTTGAGGTGCAAAATCTGAGCATGCGTTTCGGCGGGGTGTTGGCGCTGCGTCAGGTCAGTTTTGATGTCGACTGGGGTAGTATTACCGCCATCATCGGCCCCAATGGCGCCGGGAAAACCACCGCCTTCAACTGTATCACCGGATTCTACAAAGCCCAGCAGGGAAATGTGTTGTTCTCTCCTCCCAACCGACCGACGATGGATATCAGTCGGATGTTGGGCCAGCCCTTCTCCTGGAGCGATTGGGTGCAACCCCGCCAGGCCCTGTCCAAACTGGGCTACCAATTGTTTGGCGGTCCCCACATGATTTGTCGTGCCGGCATCGCCCGAACTTTTCAGAACGTTCGGCTTTTCAAGGAAATGACCGTTCTGGAAAATCTGCTCGTGGCACAACATCAGCAACTCAATCGATATTTTATTGGAGGGATGTTCCATACCAAAGCATTTCGCAACGAAGAGGAAATGGCCATCAACCGAGCCATGGACTGGCTGCAATTTTTTGGTTTGGCTCAGGACGCCAACCGTCCCGCCGGGCAACTCCCTTATGGACATCAGCGTCGGGTCGAAATCGCCCGTTCGCTTTGCACTGATCCCGTGATTCTGTGCCTCGATGAGCCGGCCGCGGGACTCAATCCTCACGAAACCAAGGATCTGAGTCAGCTCATTCGCCGGATGCGCTCCGATTTCAACCTGACCATCCTGCTGATCGAACACGATATCGGTTTGGTCATGGAATTGTCCGATCACATCGTGGTATTGGATCATGGCGAGGTGATCGCCCGGGGCGCCCCGGCAGAGATTCAGCAAAATCCCAAAGTGGTGGAGGCTTATCTTGGCTGAGGCATCGTCGGCATCCGCAACGGCTCCCGTTCTCGAAATGACCAAAGTTTCCTGCCGTTACGGACCGGTACAGGTGTTGGACAACGTCAGTCTTACCGTCAGCACCGGTGAAATCGTCACCTTGATCGGGGCCAATGGGGCGGGAAAATCGACTCTGCTCATGTCGGTGTTCGGGATTCCCCGGGTTGCCAGCGGTTCGATCCAGTTTGCCGGAACCGACATCACCCACCTTCCGACTCATCACATTCCCCGTCTGGGATTGGCCGTGGTTCCTGAAGGACGGCGTATCTTTCCGGGAATGACGGTATTGGAAAATATGGAACTCGGCACCATGGCCTTGCGTAAGCGCACCTCGGTCGCTTTCGAGGGCTTGTTCGAGTTGTTTCCCATACTTTGGGAACGGCGACAGCAAAAGGCGGGCACGTTATCCGGGGGGGAGCAACAAATGCTCGCCATTGCCCGAGCCCTGGCGGGTCAACCAAAATTGTTGTTGTTGGATGAACCCAGCCTGGGACTGGCGCCGTTGATGGTTAAAAAAATCTTTTCCCTGATTCAATCCATCGTTCAATCAGGGACGACGGTATTTTTGGTGGAACAGAATGCCAATCAGGCTTTGCAATTGGCTGATCGTGGTTATGTCCTGGGTTCCGGCCGTATTCGCCTGGAGGGCAAAGGTCAGGAATTGTTGGCCAATCCGGAGGTGCGCCAAGCCTATTTGGGAAAACTGGCTTGAGAATGGGTGGAATACGAAAAAACGGCTTTCCGCAAAAAGTACGTGCCGATCCGGCTTCGGGCGAGGGGCGCGAGAAAAGTAAATGCAAAATCAAAACTCTGGGGGCGATCCCCCGCGACCAAGGCGGTAGGCGTCCGACATGACGGTTTAGGTGTGTTCGTCGGGCATTGCCGGTGTTTGATCGACTGTACGGCTGCTGATCAACAAGAAATATCAATATTAGCGTAAGGCGTTTTCGTTCATTGGAAACTATCGCCATCATCGATTTCGAAACCACAGGTCTATCCCCTTGGCAAGGTGCCAGGGCTACGGAGATCGCTGCCATTGTCCTGCATCATGGTCGGACCGTTCGGCACTACCAGAGTCTGATGAATGCTGGTGTAAGAATTCCAGCGTTTATTACCCGTCTGACGGGCATCACCAATGAGATGGTCCGTCAAGCACCACCAGCGGCTACGGTTATGAATGAAGTGGCCGATTTCGTTGGCGATCTACCGTTGGTTGCCCACAATGCATCATTCGACCGCAAGTTTTGGGATGCTGAATTGTCGCTCATTCGCCGAACCAGTCAGCAGAATTTTGCGTGTACCATGCTGGCCGCCAGGAGAGTGTATCCCACCTCTCCCAATCATAAACTTGGCACTCTGGCAGCATTCGTGCGTCTACCCCATACAGGACAGGCTCACCGGGCCATGGCCGATGCGGAAATGACTGCCAATTTGCTACGGCATATGGAAGAAACTTTGGCCCAGCGCTTCCAGATTCAGCACCTTTCCCATGCCATGCTCCGCGCCTTGCAACGAGCGAAGGCGTCTCATCTCAAGAGTTGCCTGGAAAAGTTCACGACGCCCACTGCTTTATATCCCTCCGCGGCGCTGGATGCGACGGTTGAACCTGGATCTGCTAACGTGGCAGCGAGGAACAGGATCTCCTGAAAGGTACCGAAACCTGTTTTCAGGAAGAATACCATACCCGTATGGTCGGATTTCACGTCGTTTGCGGACCTGTTTTCCAAGTTCGTCTGGAACCACCCTCGGGTTCGGCTGGCCGGTGCCATCCTTAGCCACGGCCCGCGAACGGTCGCATCCGCTTTACGTATCATGGGATTGGGCGAAGACAGGCGGTTTGAGAAATTCCATTGCCAGTGGATCTCCGGCTTGGCGGTACAACAAACAGGGGGAGCATCGATTTTTCAATGGCGTATGGAG
>JADFZF010000055.1 GCA_015232645.1 Magnetococcales bacterium
AAACAAAACCCTGGGGGCAATCCCCCAGACCCCTTTTCTTTTTCAATATTTTTCAACCTGGGGAGCTGAATAGTTACAACCTCCGCAAAATTATGGAACTCGACGCCTGTGATCCGCCCAGTCAACGCCTTTACCGTCGATGTGGAGGATTACTTCCATGTCGCTCTGTTCGAGAACCACCTGCCCCGACGGCAGTGGTGCACCATGGAATGCCGCGTCGAACGCAATACGGAGCGGGTGTTGGATCTCATGCGGCACGCAGATGTCCGGGGCACGTTCTTCATCCTGGGGTGGGTGGCGGAACGTTATCCCGATCTGGTGCGCCGTATCGCCGCCGCCGGCCATGAAATTGCCAGTCATGGTATGACCCACGTACGGGCGAATCGGCAATCTCCGGAGCAATTTCATCAGGATGTCCAGCGGTCGCGACTGTTGTTGCAGGACCTGAGCGGGCAACCGGTCTGGGGATACCGCGCTTCGACCTATTCCATCGGTCGCGATAATCTGTGGGCCCTGGATGTGTTGCAACAGGCGGGATACCGGTACAGTTCCAGCATCTATCCCATCCGCCATGATCTCTACGGCTGGCCCGAGGCATCGCGTTTTCCGTTTTATCCCAGACAAAAAAATGCCACCGACCTGGGACTTCTAGAAATCCCGGTTTCCACCCTGGAGTGGATGGGACGCCGCATTCCCTGTGGTGGCGGAGGGTATTTCCGCCTGTATCCGTTGTTCTTTTCCCTGTGGGCGCTGCGCCATCTCAACGAACGGGAAAGGCGCAGCGGGGTGTTCTTTTTTCATCCATGGGAGTTGGATCCCGGGCAGCCACGGATTGAGGGATTACCTGGGAAGGTGCGATGGCGGCATTATTTGAATCTGGGTAAGATGGAACTGCGTTTGCAGCGATTGTTGGTGGCATTGCCATGGGATCGCATGGATCAGGTGTTCATGGGGGGGATGAATCATGCATCGGCTGCAGAGGGGGGGGGCGGTTCAGTCATGGAATGACCAAAAGCATTCCGTCTTGCCGGGGGAGACTGGCGAGCACTCTGGGCCCTGCGCCCCTGGCTCATCCCAAATCCTTGGCCAACATAGGACCCAACCAACGGCTCACCCCCAGAGGCAATTTTTTCCATAACTCGATAAAAAGTTTATATTTCGGGTTGTTCGGGCTGATATTGGGCATGCCCTGGCCCGGCTTTAAATAAAAGGCATAATGCAATGGACGGGGCTCGAACCCATAAAATTTCTTGAAATCATAAGAGCCACTGCCGACCTTGCTGCGACCGAAGTCGAAGATTTTTGTCCCGCGCGCGGCCGCTGATCGATTCATGAGGTCCCAATACATGAAGTGGGTCGCCCCCAGCCTGCGGCCGTCGGCGATCCCCCCGCCATAGTAGGGTAGAACCTGATCACGAAAATAAAAATTCAACACCGCCGCCACGGGCCGTGACTGGTGTCGAACCACCAGGGCATCGCAATCGTCGCCAAAGACTTCTCTTAAAATGGCAAAATATCGACGTGCAAAAACCGGCGTGCCCAAATGATGGACGCTCTCGGAATAAATATCGTAGCAGACCCCCGCGACCTCCTGTTCCACGGTGCCGGTGAGTCCCAGCTTGACTCCCCGCCGCACCTCGGCACGCTGTTTCCGGGGAATGGCCTCCAGATTGGCCTCGGCATCGGTAAAAATTTCTTTTTTGAATGTGCAATAGAGATGTTTGGTCTGCCAGGGCGGCGGCAGGGGCAGCTCGGAACGGATCTCCAAGGCTCCCACCCCGAGGCGTTGGGCCAGTTCCATGGCCGCCTGCTCCAGGAGCAGGGCCACCTGCTTGTCCGCAGCGACCACCCCGCCGTAAACGCCAAATGGGATGGAAATCAAGGTATCGCCGAACAATCGGCTTTTGATCCGCCCCAAAGGGAGAATACCGACGATGGTGCCTTTGTTTTCCGCCAGCAGATAGTGGGTCTGGTGGCCGAAGGCCTGTTCCACTACCGTTTTCCAGCCCGCTCGGTGGAAAAAGGTGGCCGGCTCGGTCGCCAGGGCGAAGCGGTCCCAGGCGGCCATGTCCTGGGGCTGTAACGTTCGGACCCGCACCCCGGTATCGTTGGCATGGACAACCGTCATAGTCGTTGCCTAAACGACGGAAAACAGGCATTCGACGATGAAATAGCCGTCATTGCACTGGAAGTGAGTTTTTACCGAATAAAGTTGCGCGCTATTGTAATTGCAGTGGTCGCCGACAAATATGACTGGTGGAATCAAGGAGATGTTTTCGTATTCTTCGGCCAATCCACACTGAACCCCACCGGCAATCATGTTACACAACTCGCCAAACCCATCGATGATATGGGGCAAATCGACATCGGAGTTTTTTTGTTCCAGCAGTTTGGCGATCAATCCTCGCGCCAAAGGGAGGCCTGCCATCAGAATGACGTTGCCGAAAACCGATCCATTGAAACCCGACAGACTGGTGATGCGCAAATCGCCCAGGGAGTCGGAAGGGCAGGCGTGGACCGTGGTTACGGAATGGTCAAAATAGACGCCGAACACCGACTCGACCGAATTTTGGACAAAAAGACGGATGGATTCCCGCATGGCGGGTAGATAGAGATAGTTGAGGGAAAAATCGGCGTTATATTTCATTTCCCGCAACAAATCGAGCGGGTTTTCCATCCGCCCCAGGATCATTTGTTTCAATCTTTTGAAGCTGACGGGATCGGAATGGTGCAATTGATAGATGAGGGAATCGTCCTCATAGCGGACGATTTCACCGGAAAATTCGGCAATCATGGGATTATCCTTGGGGCCGCATCGCACCTTGAGGAGCCCATCCTTGCAATACCCCATGTCGTGTACTTTGATGATATTGATATTGACTCCGGACATGGAGATGTTTCTGACGATCCCTCGGTAGACCGATCCATTACCGCAGTGGATGGAAACATCGACTGGAATGGCGGTCCGGGAATGTTTACGTTTGTTGGCCACGTGAGTATCGAAGGGTTTGAATGATTATTAATAACCAGACATTGGCCGGTCCATGACCATAAAAGAACATGATGCGCGCCGGGTCAAATGTCAAAGGCAAATTTAACGCAATCCAAGTAATCGTTCAGATCCCCCTTTTTTTTCAATATTTTCATATATCAATAAATAATTGGCCATCCATTCCAATGAATGTGACAAGGTAGACTAAGTGCCATTGCCCTAAGTCCGATGTCATGATGCGGCGTTCAGATCCGCTTCCGTTTTGCGAATACGTTGTAATTTGACCTCGCCATTGCTGGTATTGAAAATGATCTTGCGTCCCCACGGACCGCCGACATCGGAAGCGATCAGGTGCAGTCTCTCCCGGCGGATCAGATCCATGGCGACCTCGACATTTCTTTTTCCGACGGCGATGCTCGACTCCTCCTCCTTCCCGGGAAGGGAAAACATCATCGCTCCCCCGAACAGCTTGACGTCCAGTTCTTTGGTTGCAATACCCATCTGATGGAACCAGGACAGCATGAACTGGGTTGAACAGGAGACGAAATCTCCCATGGCCCGGCACACCTTCATACCGCGTGCGGGCGAATGCTCGCAGGCTCGGGAAGGGAGCTTTCCATGGCACATGGCACTCAGCCGTCGCTGCGGATGGAACAGAACCACCGAGACGCATGATCCCAAGACGGTATGGACTTCGGTGGGATGAGTCCCGATATACAACTCTCCTGGTTCCAGGTAGACGATGGGCAGTTTGGTCTGGGCGATATTCATGATATCTCAACAGGCCTGGGTGGTGATGAATTGCCGGACTGCGAGTTTCAGATCGCTGTCATCGGTGGCATTGATCCAGATCAGGACCGATCCGGAAACATTTTTGACCGGAACGGAAAAATCGATACGCAGATTGATGCTTTTGTCATCTTTTCGTGTTCCCTCGTACGCCTTGGTAGCGGGATACTGGCGACAACTCGACAGGATACCGTCCCAGGTTTTGGGATCGCCGCGATAGAAGATCGATTTTTTCCCTTCGACCTCGGAGTCCAACAGCCGACTCAACGTACTGATGCAGGTATACAAGAGCAGGTCGGCGACATCGGTGAACGCATCTTCGCACACCGCACCTTGCAGTGTCTCCGGGACATGTTCACCGTACAGGGCATCCAGGAATGGAGACAAAACCTCGGTTCGCAGCAGCAGCAGGGTATTTCCCAGAAGACGTCCCCTTTGGGTCAACAGCAGATCGAACGCCATATGGACAACGCAGGCCGATTCGCCGACCAAACCCTCCAGGTATTGGATCAACTCCCGGGTCGGGGTGACTTCCAGGCATGGAGTGGAGAATTCGATTTCGGCATCGATCATTTCGCTCAAGGTTGGCAGGGCATGACCTAGGCTGAGATTGAACATCTCTTTGATGGCGTCTTCCTCAAGTTCATCGAGCATATGGTTGCTCCTCCGGTCATCAAGACGCGGACTGAACGGCACCGTTCAGTCCATCAGCACACGGTCGGACGGCAGGGGGGTGAACGGTGGTGACTCAATCAACTGCGCATGATTTTTTGATGTTCAGCCCAAGACTCTCTGACCCGTTCCCGCAGCTCCCGGTAAGGTGTCCCCTTGTCGATGTAGAACCGGGCTCCCGCCAGCAGGCAATCTTCCCAGACTTCGGGGTGATTGACCGAGGTCAACATGATGACGCAGGCCGATGGCGACGCGACCAGGATGGATCTCAGCGCCTCGATGCCATTCATGACCGGCATTTCAATATCGCACAGGGTGACATCGGGTTGCAACGAGCGGTGCAGGGCGATCCCTTCCTCACCATGGTCGGCCTCGCCGATCACCTCGAAATCGCCATCTTCCATGGCCTTGCGGATCATCATCCTGAGAGCAAAATCATCATCGATGAGCAACAAGGTGATTTTCTTTGAGTTAGACATGCGCACTCCTGTCGAGATAATGGAGATGATCGATGCGCAAACTGGGAACGTGGACAGTAAAGATCGATCCCTGGCCGATGGCGCTGGTGACGACGATCTTCCCCTGATGGGCATCGACAATTTTTTTAACGATGGAAAGCCCCAAGCCGGTGCTCTTTTCCTTGCCGGTGGGGCGGGCGGTCAATTTTTGGAAGGCCCCGAACAAGCGTGAACGGTCCTCCTCGGAGATTCCTGGTCCTTGATCCGCGACCGAAAACCAGACCATTCCCGCATCCTCGCCGGTGGCGATGGTGATGATGGTGCCCGAATTGGAAAACTTGACGGCATTGGCCAACAGATTGTCAACAACCTGAGCCAGACGTTCCGGATCGAACGCGGTGGTTCGTGTCGGCAGGAAATGACGCTGGAGCGTGATATTTTTCTGTTCGGCGGCAAAGCGAAACAAATCGATGCGCGATTGTACCAATTCGGCCAGATTGCCCGGTCGCAGTTTGATGTTGAATTGGCCGCTCTCGATCACCGACACATCCAGCAGGTCATCCACCAACGTACTCATTTGTTGGCTGACGTTGTGGATGGTTTGAATGAATTTTCGTTGTTCCTCCTCGGTCAGTTTCAGATTGAGAAGAATATCGGCCAGTCCGCAGATGGAGTTCAGGGGATTGCGCAGATCGTGGGCCGCCATGCCGAGAAATTTGTTCTTCAGTTGATTCAATTCCATCAGGCGCTGACGTTGCTGCAACAGCTCCAGGTGCGTGCGTATCCGCGCCAGAACGACGTTGGGGAAGAACGGCTTGCGGATGAAATCCACTGCTCCCAGTTCCAGACCGTGGGTTTCATCGGCAATCTGATTCATGCCGGTGATGAAGATGATCGGAATATCCTTGGTCTCCGGATTAGCTTTGAGCTGTCGGCAAACCTCGAATCCGTCCAGATCCGGCATGACGATATCGAGAAGAATCAAATCGGGGGTAGGTTCCGACTGCACTCTCTTCAACGCCTGGTGGCCGTTCTTGGCGACAAACACCTTGTAATCATCATTCAACAGCCCGACCAGAACATCAATATTGGTCTTTTCGTCATCGACCACGAGTATCTTGCCCAACCCGTCATGCATCATGGGAATATTCCTTCGCTGAATTGCCGGACCTGATTACGCCCATTTTTTTTGCACATGTAGAGCCCTTGATCTGCCCGTTCGATCAACTCTTGTTTTTGCATCGGGACTCCCGGGATCAGGGTCGATGTCCCCACGCTGAGGGTCACATGCTCCGCCGCTTCCGACAGCGGATGTGGCAAGTGGAGTTTTCGGCAATTCTCCAATATGCGTTGCGCGGTAACCAAAGCCCCGGCGGCATTGGTTTCCGGCAAGACGCAGGCAAATTCTTCTCCCCCGTAGCGACAGGCCAGATCGACGCTTCTGGGCAGTGAGGCCGCGATGGTCCTGGCGACCTTCTTCAGGCAGACATCGCCCTCGGCATGACCGAAGTGGTCATTGTAGCGTTTAAAAAAATCGATATCCATCAGGATCAGGGAAAGCTCGTGTTGATAACGGTGCGATCGTTCCCATTCGTAGTCCAGAAATTCATCAAAGCGGCGTCGGTTGGCGATTCCCGTCAGGCCATCGAGAACGGCCATGCGTTCCAGTTGGTCCCCACGCTGTTTCAGCTCCACATGAGTTTTGACTCGTGCCAGGGTCGTCAGCGGACTGAAAGGTTTGAGAATGTAGTCCACCGCCCCCACTTCAAAACCCTTGGCTTCGGAACGTTCTTCCGACTGGCCCGTAATGAAAATCACGGGAATGCCCCGGGTGACCAGGTTGCTTTTGACCCGGCGACAAACTTCGTAGCCATCCATCTCCGGCATGACCACATCCAACAGGATCAGATCAGGAAGTGGAACCTTTTCCAGACGCTGCAGGGCCTGCATGCCGTCCTTGGCCACTACAACCTTGTAGTATGGTTTCAGCAAACTCTCGAGGACGGTGATATTGATCTTTTCGTCGTCCACAACAAGAATCTTTGCCATTTCCTCAGCATGGGTGCTAGTTGCCTGCATCATTGCAAGAATCACCTGGTTGGTGGCTCTCCGGAGCCGACAATAGATGGTAAAGCTGGTTGAAGGTGCCCTGGGCCGCATCGAACTCATAGTCATCGATCTGCGATTCCATGGTTTGAAGAGTCTCCATGATCGGGTACCCCGCCAACAGCTTCCGGGCCTGGGCGAGCAGTTTCAATGCGTCCGAATCCCCCTCGGCCAGCAACTGCCGCAGTTCATCGAATACCGGCTGCCAGCGATCTCTCGGAACCACCTCGAAAGGGGCGGTGTTGATCATTTCCGGTTTCGGGGTCGGTGCCAATTGGGATAAAAATTGTTCCAGGCTCGACATGACGCGCTGGACTTCTTGGGAAAATGGTGCCCATAACTCTTCGATACCATCGATCTTCCCCGATTTCAACAATGATTCCAGGCGTTGGGCGACCTCCTGCATCTTCTTGGCCCCCATGGTACCGGCCATCCCCTTGAAGGTGTGGGCCAATCGATGGGCTTCGACGATGTTTCCTTGCTCCAACAGGGCTCCGATCCGGGCGACTATATTTCGATGTCCATCATAAATGTTCTTCAATATTTTCAGATACAGTTTGCGTTTGCCATTGACATTGCCAAGCCCGACTTCCAAATCCACCCCGTCCAGCGCTTCTGGAAGCTGGAGGTCATCCTGAGGCGCTGGTTCTTCCGCGGCGTCCGGACTTTTGGAGAGCATGGGGACCGTGAGGGTGGCGGCGACTGCTTCCTGCGTCGGTTTGACGAACCGACACAGTGTTTCAAACAGGGTCGGGG
This sequence comes from Magnetococcales bacterium, assembly GCA_015232645.1. Classification (GTDB taxonomy): domain Bacteria; phylum Pseudomonadota; class Magnetococcia; order Magnetococcales; family UBA8363; genus UBA8363. The sequence goes on from JADFZF010000055.1 coordinate 7,774, forward strand.
GGTGGATGGGCTTGCTGACGTGTTCATTCATGCCCGCATCCAGACATCGTTCCCGATCTCCGGCCATGGCGTTGGCCGTCATGGCAATGATGGGAAGGTTTTGGAATCGACCATCGGCGCGAATCGTCCGGCTGGCGGTAAAACCATCCATCACCGGCATCTGCAAATCCATCAGCACCGCATCGTAGTGATCCGAGCGCACCGCGGCGACCGCCTCCTCGCCATTGTTGGCGATATGGACGGTCAATCCTTCGTCTTCCAACAGCTCCCTGGCCACCTGTTGATTGATTTCGTTGTCCTCCACCAACAGAATGCGTGCCCCCTTGATCCCTTTCAAATCGCAGGAGGCTGTCCCGGATTTCCCTGGGACGGTATGGGGGCGCTCGGTATTCACCCCCAGAACCGAGAGCACCGATTCGAACATGACCGAAAGATTGACCGGTTTGGTCAGAAAAACATCGACCCCCGATTGTCCGGCCGCCAGACTGACGTCTTCACGAGCATAGGCGGTGACCATGACGATCTTGGGCAGTTTGAGTTGCGGATACCGTTTGGTGATCTCCCTGGCGGTCCGGACGCCATCCATCTCGCCCATCTTCCAATCCAGGAACACCACCTTGAACGGACGGTCATTCAAGGCCGCCCGTTCCAATTCGAATAGAGCCTCTTCTCCGGAAGCCACCGCGGTCACCTTGAAGGAAAACGATTCCAATGATTTTTGTAATATTTCGCGGGCCACCGGATTGTCATCCGCCACCAAGACCGGTAATCCGACATACTCCCGACTGGGGAGCCGGAAGCGGCGGCGACTGGTGTCCTTGCGCGACAACAGGATGGTGAATTGAAACGTCGAACCACGCGCGGGCAGGCTTTCCACCCATATCCTTCCCCCCATCATCTCCACCAGACGTTTGCATATGGTCAAACCCAGCCCGGTACCGCCGAACTTGCGGGTGGTGGAACTGTCGGCCTGGGAAAAGGCCCGAAACAACAGTCCCGTCTGTTCTTCCGTCAGGCCGATGCCGGTATCCCTGACCTTGAACAGCAATTCAACCTGGTATTCCCGTTCCTCAACCAGGTGAATCGACAGAACGATATTTCCCTTTTCGGTAAACTTGACGGCATTGTTGGCCAGATTGATCAATATCTGTCCCAGGCGCAGGGGATCGCCGATCAGGTGCATGGGGACACCGGTATCGACGTGAAAACTTACTTCCAAACCCTTCTCCTCCGCCTTCATGGAGATCAGGTTGGCCACATCGTTCAACACATCGTCCAGATGAAACGAGACCGACTCGATGGACAGTTTTCCCGCCTCGATCTTGGAAAAATCGAGAATGTCATTGATGATTCCCAACAGCGCCAGGGCCGAGTTGTGGATTTTGGAGATGTAATCGCGCTGCCGGTCATCCAGAGCGGTTTTCAAAACCAGATGCGCCATGCCGATGACGGCATTCATAGGAGTGCGAATCTCATGGCTCATGTTGGCCAGAAAATCGCTTTTGGCGCGATTGGCGTTCTGTGCCGTTTCCTTGGCCGTCTGCAGCTCGCGCGCCTGGTTGCGCAGCAGGTGCTCGCGCGACACCGTGACGCTGATATCCTGAATCTGGATGCAGCAAAAGCGACTGTTGTCGCTGTTGCGGATCGATTTGATCTGCACCATCTGGTCCATGCGCGGACTGCCTTCCGATTTTTCCGACGCGGTGAACAACGGAAACGGAGTCGGCGTCAGTCGATGGGATAGCGTCGTCGGCAGTCCCGATTGCAGGGCGCTGTCCACCGCCCGGTGCACCCGGGAATTGGACAGTTCCGGAAACACTTCGAACAGCGACCGTCCCAACACCTCGTCTCCGGGCAATCGGGTCGCCTTGTGGGTCCAGTCGTTCCAAAAGACGATGGCATGTCTTTGATCGAGGATGATCGTCCCGACAGCACTGGTATTCAGTGCGTTGGCGAGCAGCGTCATATCCAAATCGGTCATGCCTGCCTCTCAGCCATCAAAGACCCGATAGAATCACTTCCAGTTCCCTTTTCAGGATCAACATGGCCTGATGGGAAAACAAAAGCACCACAAAACCGCTCAAGGTATGTTGGGCATCCTCTTCGTCGCTGGTCTTGAAATCCATCATCAAAACGAAGGCCCGCTCTTCGTCCTCATCGGCCCCTTCCATGAGCGATTGCCTCTGTGCCGCCAGATGCGAGGTAATATCCAATAAAAATCGACTCGACCCCTTCAAGAATTCAGCCGATTCGAATTCGAACTCCACATGCATCATCTGGGTGAAACTTTCCAGAAAAGCGTTCAGAATGACGTTGCCGACATCCAGCAGGGTTTCCTGTTCCAGTTCGGTCACCACCTCCAGGGGAATGTCCTCATTCAAAAGTGTGCGTACCAACTCCAGGCTTTCCGTCCCTGGGAAAATGAGGAGTGCCGTCCCTGCCAGCTCACCGCGAAAATTTTGTCGCACCGCGACCAGCTTTTCCTCCTGGTTTTCCACCAGCATCCGGGCCGCCTCTTCGTAGGGGACCACCTTGAGCTTGGGCAAGGTCAACAACACCTCGTTGCGGACCATCTGGCTCAAGGAATCGGCAGCCATCCCCAGCCCCATGTTGAAGAATTCCTTCAGGGCGTCTTCTTCCAACTCACTCAGCCTGAACATCTTTTTTTTCTCCTCATGGGTCATGACTTGGTATCAGTACCTTCTTCAGGCGACGGTCAGTCGATGGATGGCATCCTGGATACGAGTTTTCAGTTCGGATAGTTTCGACAAGTCGAGAAACAACATGATTTCTCCCGATATATCCTTGTGCGAAGTCTGGAACTTGACCTCCAATTGCAACACCTTATCCTGCAGTTCGAACGATCGGCGCCGGCACCCTTGGCTGGGGGCTGTGCTGGTGCCCTCGGCACTCTTGGCGCGATTTTTATTCCGGGCAATTTCGATGAGCAGATCGGACGTGCGGTGCAAATGGACCTCTGGAAGTTCGGAATCCAATTCCGTTTCCATGATGTTGGCCAGACTGCCGAGGCAGGCATGCAGAATCAGGTTGCCCAATTCCGATAAAACTTCGGTTTCGCTGACCTCCGAGTTGCTTAACAGTTCGGAGATCACCTGACCGCTGGCTTGCGGCACGAACAAGAAGGCATCGCCTGAAAGGGCGGTAGCCCCCTTGGCATCGTTGAATTCCTGTCGGATCGTATGCGCCTGGACGTCCAGCCGTTGGGCGCAACTGTCGATGGCCGCCCGTTTCGGCAAAACCTTCACGGCGGGAACCATGAGATGGACTTCCTCTCCCAACAGTTCGCTCAGGGCCGCCGAACCCATGCCCAAGCCGATATTGAAGGTCTCGGTCAGAAGATCCAATTCCAGCGGGTTGAGCAGGCTCATGGTTCGACCATGGTCTTTGATGGATTTTTCAGGAATATCAAGGTTGGTTATCCTTTCAATCCCTGCATGGCGGCGACGATCTTTTCCTGGTTGATGGGTTTCTTGATGAAACCGATGCCGATGGATTCGGCCCGCAGTTGCATTCGTTCCTGAATATTGGCGGTGACCAGATGGATGGACAGATCGGGGTGTTTTTCCAGTAACTTTTCCGACAGGTCAATGCCATTCATGCCCGGCATGTTGAAATCGATCAATGCCAGATGCAAAGTCTGTCCTTCGACCAGGGCCAAGGCGTCGTCACCATCCTTGGCCTCCAGGAGGTCCCAATCCTTGAAGCTTTCGGAAAAAAATTTGCGAACCATCATGCGCGCCAGGCTGCTGTCATCAACGATCAAGGCTTTCCTTTTGTCCATTACTCCACTCCGAAACGACCGACGACGTTGGTTAACTGAACTCTCCCGCTCCCTGCAACAGGGCTTGCACGTTCAACAGGAAAGCGATGCTTCCGTCTGGCATGACCGCGGTCCCTGCCAGAATCGGGATATGGGCAAACATGGTGTTGATGGGTTTGATCAACAGTGAGGAATGTCCCAGAATGGCGCCGACTTCAAGTCCGAAAAGGTTTTCCTGGCCTTGCAGGACCACGACATGAATCGCCGACAATGCATGAAGGCGTTCCACTTCCCGTCGCGGCGCCCGACCTGGTCCATCCCGATGCAACAGGCGTTGCAAGGGGACCAATGGCAACAGTTTTTCCCGGACGCGCACCATGGGCGACTGCATTTTTCCTTCGATGTTGACCGCGACTTCACTGCCATAGAAGGAGGCCAACTCGACGACGTTGACCTGAGGCAAGGCAAATGTTTCGTTGCTGTCCCCCACCAGCAGGGCCGGCACGATCGCCATGGTTTGCGGGATGGACATCCGAAACTGCGATCCCACCCCCACGGTACTGGCGATGGTCAGCGTCCCCCCCATTTTCGACAGTGCCGCCTGTACCACGTCCATCCCTGTTCCACGCCCTGATATGGTACTGACCTGGCTGGCGGTGGAAAACCCCGGAAGCATGATGAGTTTGAAAATTTCCGCCTCACTCATGTCCTTCGCCTGCTCGGCGGTGATCATCCCGGTGAGCAACGCTTTCTGTACCACCAGATCGGGGTTGATGCCGCGACCATCGTCCTTGACCTCCAGGTGGATCTGCCCATGCCGTTGTTCGGCGCTCAGAACGACCTTGCCGATGGGGGATTTCCCATGTTGGACCCGTTCCTGGGGCGTTTCGATGCCATGATCCAGGGCATTGCGGATCAGATGGCCCAACAATTCGTTGATGGAAACCAGGACATTACGATCCACCTCGGTTTTTTCACCCACCAGATCGAGCATGACTTTCTTACCCATCTCCACGGAAAGATCTCGTACCAGTCGGTGGTATTGGTCCCACATGCGACCGATGGGTTGCAGACGGTATTTGATCACTTCATCTTGAAGCCAGGCGATTTGCTTGCCATGGACCTCCAGGAGTTGATCGATATGATCGGGACGGTGGGTAATGACATATTTGAGCTGATTGAATGAGGCCCCCAGTTCACCCACCTGGTTCATCAAGGCATCCAGCCGACTCAACGACAGGCGAATGGATTCCATCGGCGCTGCGGCGGGGGCGCCATTGTCGGTCGTTGTCGTGGTCACCGCACTGACGGCGGCCTTGGGCTCCGACCTGGCCTCGGTCACGGCTTTGGAGGTTGGCGGTAGCGTGGACGGCGACGGTCCTTGAGGGAGGGGGATGGCCGTTGTTCCAGCCTGACCGTCGGTGGTTTTGGAATCGTGTGATTCCAACAATTGGTCGTCGGTTCCCTGGGGCAGGCCCTCTTCCTGCGGCAGTTCTTCCTCCAGCAACGGCTGACGGGGGTCTTTCCCATGCCGATCAGCGCTCTCCGATTCCTTTCCTTTTTCATGGGGGACAAAGGATTCCAATATTTCGATGATGGTCGAAAAATCGGCCTCGCCCTCCGATCCCGATCGGGCAATTTCCTGAAGGGTCAAACGCACGTGATCCACGACCTTCAGGAGCAGGCTGCCGATCTCCTGGTTCATGGCCAACAGGTCGTCCCGCATCAGATCCAGGAGGGTTTCCCCCTTGTGGGTCAGTTCCTCCAGCCGGGGAAAGCTCATCATCCGGCAATTGCCCTTGACGGTGTGCATATCCCGGAAAACGGCGTTGATCAGCTCTTTGTTGCCTGGATTGGATTCCAGCCTGAGCAAACCCTGTTCGATTCGACCCAGAGCCTCGCGGTTCTCCGAGAAAAATTCCTCCATCAACGCCTTTTGGATTTCTTCACTATTGAACATGGATCAATGGGCCTTCGGGAGGGGGTGGCTGGACTGAACTGGCATGACGGCAGTTGGTTGAGTCAACAATATTCCCCCTGGGGTGGTTTGGAGTACCACCGGTGGCCGTGTATAGGCGGAAGGCTGGAGATTTCTGCTAGCGCGCATGATTCAGAATGGGACATGGAACCACGACTCGAGCCGGAATTCCCCTCCCACGGTTTCCGGTTCAGGCCACCAAGCTCCAGTGTGATGATTTCATAACACCGGCCCTTTATCCATGAAATGGCGACAACGATGCTACTGGAACCAGGTTGCATTGGCAAGGGAGGGAGGGGATTTTTTCACTTCCTGTCATTTATTAACATTCGCTGACATTGCTTGGCGGTGGAGATGGTCCATGCTCGACCGCGATCATTTTAGCCTTGTCCCATCCTGGCCGGTATCTTATTCTTTCCTGCCGCCGTTTGTGGCTGGAGGATCCTTTCCACCGCGACACCTTGGACCGAAGATGAGCGAATCAAAAGCGTTGGTGCTATTTTCTGGCGGCCAGGATTCCACCATCTGCCTGGCATGGGCGTTGACCCACTATCCCGTGGTGGAAACGGTCGGTTTCGACTATGGCCAACGTCACGCCGTGGAACTCCGATGCCGTCCGAGCATCCTCGCCGCCCTCCGTGACCGTTTTCCCCATTGGGCTCCCCGGTTGCATCATGATCATTGCATTGACCTGCAATCCTTGGGACAGCTCAGCGATTCTTCCCTGACCAAAGATCTGGAAATCAAACTCACCACCGACAATCTTCCCGATACTTTCGTCCCCGGACGCAACCTGATCTTTTTCACTTTTGCCGCTGCCGTGGCCTATCGCCGTGGGATCAACGTCCTGGTGGGGGGCATGTGCGAAACCGACTATTCCGGTTACCCCGACTGTCGCGATGATGCCATCAAAGCCCTTCAGGTCTGCCTGAATATTGGTATGGCGGCTAAATTCCGCTTGGAAACCCCGCTGATGTGGTTCAATAAGGGCGAATCCTGGCAAATGGCACGAAACTGTGGCGGCGACCCCCTGGTGGAATTGGTACGTACCGAAACCCATAGCTGTTACAAGGGGGAACGTCTTCACCTGCATCCCTGGGGATTCGGATGCGCCCAATGCCCGGCCTGTCTTCTGAGAGCCAAGGGGTATGAATCCTTCCTGAACCATCTCGACGGCGTTCCATGACCGACTCCCTGGTCGCTGTGGTCTCCAGCCGCTTCGAGGCGGCACGGCAGTTGTTACACTGTCCAGAACATAGTCGTTTGCGCCGTTGGCATGGTCATGGGTTTGTGATCCGGGTCTGTACCGCCATGCCATCCGACCCGGAGTCGTTCCCCGGCCTCGATGTCGTCAGGCTCAAGCGGCTTTTGGACGCCGTTGTCGCTCCCCTCGATTACCAATCCTTGAACGACCTCATGGATCATCCTTCCGATGACCATTTGGCTCGGTGGATCGGCGACCGTCTCGATGGGTCAACGACTCAGTGGGTCGGTCTCCAAAGTACACCGACTCGGGGCGTCGATCTGGATCATCAACGTCAGTCTCATCCCTGGCGTCGCTATCATTTCGATTCCGCCCACCGGCTTCCCCAGGTCCCTGCCGATCATCCGTGCGGTCGCATGCATGGCCATGGTTTCGATGTGATCGTCCATGCCCGCGGCGAACTCCCCGAGGTGAACCACGATCGTCTGGATGCCCTCTGGGGTCCCATTCACGTCGAGCTGCATCATGCCTGTCTGAACGATATCCCGGGCCTCGAAAACCCTACCAGCGAAATGCTCGCCCGTTGGATTTGGCTCCGATTGCAGCCGTTGCTGCCCTCATTGACCTGGATCACCATTCTGGAGACCCCATCCTCCGGGACCCGGTTCGATGGCGAGCAATACCACATATGGAAGGAATTTTCCCTCGACAGCGCCGTGCGCCTGGATCGGGCTTCCGCGGATGACCGTCGTCGGCGTATTCATGGACATACGTTCACTTTGCGTCTGCATCTGTCCGCCCCCTTGGATCCGGTCATGGGATGGACGGTTGATTTCGGCGATATTAAAAAAGTATTCAGTCCCGTTTTTGCCCGTCTCGATCATCACCCTCTGTATCATCTCCCCGACCTGGAGCACAGCGATTGTGTCGGCATTGCCCGCTGGATCAAGGTTCATACCTTCCCTCTCCTGCCGCAACTGCGGCGTATTGATCTTTACGAAGGTCCTGGTTGTGGTGTCATGCTGCACTGTTGCGATTCTCATTCGGTGCGTCACGTCCTCCCGTGATGAGAATCAACTTCGTCACTGTCATGAACTGGTCCGGACGTAACGATTCAGATCCCTCCGCTTCGGAAAAGCATAATCAAAACCCTGGGGGCAATCCCCCATAAGCGTTAATTTTCTTTAAACTGTTTATTTCCACTTTGTTACTTTCATTAATTTGAGAAAACCATTGACAGTGTACTGATCCATATAATAAATTTATGAAAGAAAAAAGGGGTCT
>JADFZF010000056.1 GCA_015232645.1 Magnetococcales bacterium
CATTAAACACAGCGTATTTCTTCAAGGCAACGAAATACCAATTCATGTTCCACTCCTTGGTGTTCAATATTGAGTCATACAAGATTTTTCCATATTTCTATAAGCGTGTCAGAACCTTTGCTCGAACTGGTCGAACCACGACTTGATCATCGTTGCGGCGATTGTGCCAGTTTTTTCACCCATCAGGCAACTGCAGGAAAGATGTTTTGCGGCGGCCCATGCCATGGTTCGACCCGTTTCATGACGACGGCATGGACGGGTGTTGAGGAGTTTATACTTGAGATTCTTTTGTTTGAATAGGGTCATGCTTGAAACCAAAAGCCACCAGATTGCCTGGACATAAGGAGAGTTGCCGGTTGGACCAACCGATGCGATCAAGCAGAGAGGTCAGGGTGTGTTTGATGGGTTTACCCAGGGGCATCAGCCGCAGCCAATAGGAAAGGGGATAACGGTTGCACAGCGGAGTGACGTGAATTCGCTGCAACCCGACCCGTTCCAAAAGGCTACGGATGGCAGAGGGAGAATAGAGCTGTAGGTGTTGGATGTCATAGATGGGAGAACGGGTACCCAACAACCGGGCGGGCCAGGCGCGATAGTTGTGGACTGCCACCAGGAATGTGCCTCCGGGTTGCAACAAGTCCGCAACTTTGCGGCATAGATCCAAGGGTTGAACGACATGTTCCAAGGTTTGGAAACAGGTCACCAGACTCAACGATTCGGGATCCACTTCACGCCCGGTGAACATGCCGTGTTCCAATAGCGGACGAATGCCGGGGTCGGCCATCAGGATGGGGGCCTGAGAAGGTTCCACTCCCCGGACCCGAGTGAAGCCCAGATGGAGCAATTGTTGTAAAAAAGCGCCGTCACCGGCGCCGATGTCCAAGGCCCCGGTCGTGGAAGGCAACGATGGGATCAATGGGGCCACCAGGGCGGCGTAGGAACGGGCAGCCAGCATCGATTCACCTGACGAGGCAAATGCAGCCTCCTGATAGTGGTGCATGAGCCAGTCGATGGGGGGGGCCGGATTGGCGAATACGACATCGCAGATCAGGCACCGAGTCAGGCGAAAATGCATGAATTCAGGCAACTTGCGGGATGAGAAGGCGAATTTGTCGAGGCTGGAGAAATCGACCTGGGCCGGGGCCCACTCTCGGGTGGGGGTGGAGCGGTCGCATATCGGACAATGTTGCGGTTGAAGGTTCATCCGGGCCGGGATTCCTGAGGTTTGGGGGGGTGGGTGAAGACCCGTACTTCGCCATGACGGATGAATGCGCGACGGACGAACAAGGGGCGTTGTTTGGTTTCGGTAAAGATTTTGGCGATGTATTCGCCGATGAGGCTGACGGCGAGCAGATTGATGGAACCGAAGAACATGATCATCAGCATCAAGGTGGTGATGCCATGGGGAGCCATGTCGGGCCAAAGCAGCTTGCTGATGATGACGTAGCCGACCAACAGGATCATGATGAAAAGTAGTGCCAGGCTGGTGGCGGTCAACAGGTTCAGGGGGACGTTGCTGAAGGAGAGGATGCCGATTTTGGCCCAGTTCAGGTTTTTCAGAAGGCTGTTGGTGGTGCGACCGAACATGCGTTCGGGGCGGAGGTAATCGACCCCAGTCTGGCGAAAGCCGACGAAGGCGCGTACCCCGCGCAGAAACAGGTCGCGTTCAGGAAATCGCAGCATGGCATCCATGACCGGACGGGTCAACAGGGAGAAATCGCCGGCATCGCGCGGGATGTGCAGGTAGGAGAACCAGTCGAAGAGCCGATAGAATAGTTTATAGGCCACCTGCATGTGCCAAGGGGCCTCGCGTTTGACGCGACGACCGTAGACCACGTCATGACCCAGGCGCCATTGTTCGAGGAATTGTTCGATCAGTTCCGGGGGGTCTTGCAGATCACCATCGAGCAGGACGCATCCCTTTTTGCTGGCGATCTCCATGCCGCTGACAAAGGCGGCCTGGGAGCCAAAATTGCGCGAGTGGGAGATGCCTAGAACCCGGGAATCGGCCGCCGACAGGAGGCGAATGATTTCCTGGCTGTTGTCAGGACTGCAATCATTGACGAAAATGATTTCATAATCGATGGCAAGTTTTTGAAATACCTGGGTGAGGCGTTCATACATGACGGGGATGGCCTGACCATCCTTGTAGCAGGCAATGATGGCGCTGATACTGTAGCGATCACTGAGGGCGACCCGTTTACTGGAGGCGATATAGTCTTTTGGGTCAGGAAGGGAGCGATACCAATCTCTGGTTTTTTGCAATCCTTCGCGAAAAGGGGTGCGGGCGGACCATCCCAGCACTTGTTTGGCCCGGGTGGGATCGCCATACCAGTTGGTCAAATCCCAGGATCGGTTGGGCATGGTGAAGAGAGGTTGGGCAGGGATGGCGAAGAGGTCTCGGGCCGCTTCGGCGACTTCGGCGATGGTAGTGGCGGTACCGGAACCGATGTTGAAGGAGGCGCCGTAATGATCCGGGGTCAGATTCAGAGCTGCATCGACGAATGCTTCGCAGGCATCGTCAACGTAGATGAAATCGCGGGAAATATCGGGGTGGACGAAGGGTGGGAGTTGGCCCATTTCACCTTGGATGATGATGTTGGGGACCAGACGTGATGGGTCTTCCATGGGGCCGTAGACCGAGTAGAGTCGCAAATTGACGCAGGGCAGACCATGGTGACGGCCCATGAATTGAATCGCGGCGGCGGCGGAGACCTTGGAGACGGCATAGTGGCTGTTGGGCTGACAGGCAGTCGTTTCATCCGGGGCGCGGCACTGGTCACCGTATTCCGAGGAACTCCCAGCATGGACATAGCGATGGACCTGGCGATCCTTGAGTTCCTGGAGGAGTCGTATCACCAGGTTGAAATTGGTCTGGTAGATGCGTTCCCATTCCACTTCGAACGAATAGGCGCCATAGGCGGTGCAATCGAACACGGTTTGAGGGCGGACGCGGTCAAGAAGCTCCTTGATCTGGGAGGTGACAAGCAGGTCATGGACCAGGATGTTTTCCCGTGGGAGATGATCGAGGCGCCATGGGCGGGCGTGGGAGGAAACCCCCCAGGCATCCTGACGCACTTGCAGCAAGGTGTTGAGGAGGTTGGCGCCGATGAAGCCACTGGCCCCCAACACCAGGATGGGCCCTGGTATTTGCAGTATTTTTTTGTTGTTCAAGGGCTGATCCCCATCAATTGGAGCAGGGCAGGGGTGTCCAGACCACTTTCGCGTCGATGAAATTGTTGCGAGCCGTAGGTGGCCGAGGGATACCCCCGGGCATAGGCATGATGGAAGGTGTCTACGGCGATTCCCGAAGTCAGAAGGGTATGGGCCAGCATGTGCCCGACGCCGCCGTGGAGGACATGTTCCTCGACGACGCACAGGCGCCGTTGTTGTCCGATCTGGGCGAGCAACGCCTGCGGTATTGTGGGTGCAGTCACGGGCAGGAGGGTCACTCCCCAGATATCGGGTCGGACGGCCACGTCCATGGTGAGGCAGGTGGCCAGCAGGGATCCCACCAAAGGGCCGGTCACCACCACCGGCAGACCACCGCCGCTCAACAGATGACGCCAGGGGGCAAAAGGGGGTGGGGTATAATGATTGGGGCATTCACAGCGTCCCAGGCGCAGATAGGCTGGAGTGTTCACTGCGGCCATTTGCAACACGGCAGGCAACACATCGGTGGCAAACATGGGGATCCAGGCCTGCATGCCGGGCAAGGTCAGCAGGGCGCCATAATCTTCGATGGCATGATGGCTGGGACCCATGGCGCCGTAACCGTAGCCCCCGCCATTGCCCACGAGTTTGACCGGAAAGCGGTGCAGGCAGACATCGTTGCGAATCTGTTCGAATGGCCGGGCGTAGCAGAACGGGGCGATGCTGTAGACCCAGGTCATCATTCCCTGTTGGGCCAATCCAGCCGCCACCGATATCATGTTTTGTTCCGCCACCCCGGCGTTGATGAATCTTTCCCCCATGAGGGCGCGCAATGGCTCCAGGGCTTGGAAACCCAGGTCGCCCGTCAAGAAAACGAAATGTTGATGGGCGAACAAGGTCATCAAGGCTTGGCAGACGGCATTTCTCACGAGGCCTCCCGTGAAGCCAGTTCCCGCATGGCCTGTTTCCAACCTGCCTGGTCCAGTGGGAGGTAATGGGAATCGAGGCGGTTTTCCATGAAGGAAATTCCATATCCCTTGATGGTTTCCAGCATCAGAATTCGAGGGCCGGGGTTGTCCTGCGGGGGGAGAGAGATTTCCTGAAGCATGGCCTGGGGGTCGTGGCCGTTCACCGTGGTTACTCGCGGGCCGAAGGCGGCCAGTCTGGGAGCCAGATTGGCCATGGAGGCCACCTCGGAGGTGGAGCCGAATCCTTGCCAGCCGTTTTGATCCACCAGAATAGTCAATCGTTCCAGTTGATGGTGGTTGGCGAAAATGAGTGCCTCCCAGTTGGATCCTTCCTGCCATTCGCCGTCGGAAGTCAGGCAGAAGATCCGTCCCGGTTCGCATCGTAGTTTTTTCGCCAGCGTCATGCCGATGGCCATGGGTAATCCGTGTCCGAGGCTGCCGGTCGCCACTGGGATACGCGGATGCCATTGCGCCACCGGATGTCCCGCCAAGCGGGTGCCATCGGCGTGAAAGGTGGTCAGAGCGGCATCGTCGATTTCACCCAAGGTCCACAGGGTGATATAGAGTGCCCCGATGGCATGCCCTTTGGAAAGTACGAACACATCGTCTTTTTCCATGATGTGATGATGCAGCAGCAGCATGGTTTGCAGGCATGACAGATTGCCACCAATATGGCCGATGCGGCTGTGGTAATGCATGTTCAGCAGGCGTCGGGCCGCACGCTGATGGAGGTCGGCGAATGCTCCCGGTTCAAACTCAAGCGGCGACCGTTCCATGGCGACTCCTGAGGGGTCTTGTACGACGTGGTATTGGAATTGAAAGGGCTGATCCTGCAGCAGGCATCGAAGCCAAACGATTTTCTCCACACCAGGGAGTCATGAATATAGAGGATTTTGGCACGGCGTAAAAGGTTGTGTGTAGACCGGTCCCATCTCCTGCCGGGGACAGGCGTATCGGGTCGTCGTCTTCCAAGTCGAGTGCTTCTGGAGGTTCATGGTTGGGAGGGACACGTGTTCGGATCGCTCAGGAACGCGTTGATGCCTTGCTGTTGCAACCGCTGCAGGTAGCAGAAATAATGGCGGCTCCATTCTCTAGGTCTGGGGTCGGCCAGAATGCCGGGGACATTGGTGATGTCGGCCTCGCCAACCTCGACGCGTTCGATATCGAGTCCCTCCATGAGGGTGTACAGTAGCAGCATGTCGGTGACATGAGTGGGGATGAAGGTTTTCTGACTGGCAGGGAGTCCATGGGTGGCGGCAAGGTGTGCCAGCCAGTTGGCAAGTCCGGAGTCATCAAGGTGGGCCAGCCGATGGATCGCTTCGGCCAGGGCGACGCGGCTGAATCGGGTGGCATCGACCCCGGCGGCGATGTTGGGTTGGGTTTGGGCCAGGGTTCGCAAGAGCGGGAACATGCCGTGGACCACCAGGGGGCTGACCGCGGTCAGTTCAAACCCCTGACCGAGTGTCGATCTGGCCTCGGCGACGAAAGGGGCCAATACCTGACGAGCGAGTTCCACGGCCTGGGGGCCAACCGGGTTGGGGGAACAGTCGTTTGTTTTGGATCCCTTCACCTGCTGGCAAAAAAGTTTGCGCCACGATTTTTGTCCCAGAGGTGCCCCCCATCCCTTGCGACGACTGGCGATTTGCAGGCTGCCACCGCCGATATCGATGATGAAGGGGGTACGCAGACGCTCCCCGAGGATTTTTTGGGCGGCCGTATAGCCGTAGGATCCTTCGACGTCCTGGGGAATGATGAAAAAATAAACCCCGCCGCGGCGGCGGAACTCTGCCAGGGTCTTGGCGACGTCGCCGGGATTGCCGTTCTCCATCGCCAGACGCCAGGCGGAATAGCCACCCGCCAATCCCAGGCATCCTGTCAAACCGAGTTTTTTCGGGAGGCTGATGAAGGCGGTGATGGTAGTTTCATTGGTGGCATCGATACGATTGTCCTGCCAGACATCGGCCAGGTAATCCGCCTTGACCTTGGCGGTTGTCTCCGAGGTCGGCGAACCGGCCCGGATCCCGGATGATCCTACGTCGAAGCCGACCAGACAGGTCTCGGCCGGTGCCGTCTGGACCGCCAACGGCCAGAAGAGCAGAGCGTACCCGATCAGCGTGGCGATATGGGTGTAGATTCGTTTTTCGGCCATGAGTTTGATTGACCTTGACTCGGTGATTGTCGTCGTCGAATTCCGTCTGGGGGGGACTGCCGCTCAGGGGCCTGAGGCGGTCAGGCCGTACTTTGTCGGTTTGTCCTCCTCCAGGGGGCAATATCGGCCTCTGGAGGTGCATCTGAGGGGTGGTTTGAGATGCCATCCAGCCCCCCTGATTGGTTGGCATGCGCTTTCAACATGTCAAATAATGGTTATTTGTAATGCTTCAGCCCCCCCGGTTCGGGAACATTGAACAAAAAAAGGGGGAGGGGGGGCTGAGGGCCATCCTCCAGATTTTATTTTTTCAACAATCCGGAACCGGTGGGGATTTGATATGGTTACGATTAATTTAACACAAGCCTCCCACTGGGCCAAGCGTCCGGCAAGCGGCTGGGGAAAAAGGAATGGCGTCGCCATGGGGAAGCGGGGATGGATCGAAATAAGATATAATTATGGCACGAGTCGTGCAACAATTAAATATTTTGTTATCTCAAGCACTGGCCATGGCCTGGGGGGATGGAAAGGTTTTGAAAATTGTAGCGAGGTGGGAGAATGGAGGGGGGGCCGTGGGCGCTCGCAGGTCCAGGGCGGCACAGTGCCCATCGAGGTTGGAAGTCCGAAGGGTGATGGGTAGTAAACATTAGTATGATGAGAGAACTTTTGCCATTGCCTATGATCCATGCCTGGGATTAGGTTGCAACGGTAATCAAGGGGGTTCCGGGAAGTTGTCGAAGTCCATTCTCGGTCGGAAAGGGATATTTGTTGGGGTGGTTTCGATGAAATGGCATGAAAGTTTGCGGATCAAGATCGTGACGGTGATTTTGGTATCGGTGTTGGGCATGGGGGTGGTTTTCAGTTACCAGAGTTACCTGGAAGCCAGAAAAGTCATGGCTCAACAAACTTCCGACACCGCCCATGTGTTCGGAGACATCGTTAAAAGTCAAATTCAGGTCTTGGGCAAGGATCAATCCCTGGTGCTGGAATCGTTGCTCAACGACCACGCCCTGGTGAATGCCTTTGCCAACCAGGATCGTGGAGCGCTAGCGGGGATGCTGGTGGAGTTCTACAAAGAGCGCATGCGGAAGGAGTATGAAATTGATCAGTTTCAGTTTCATCTCCCGCCAGCCATCAGTTTTTTCCGGGTTCACCAACCCGATAAATTTGGCGACGATCTGGCTTCCTTTCGCCAGACGGTTGTCGTAGCCAACCAGACGCAAAAGCCGGTCGTTGGTCTGGAGGTTGGACGGGCCGGACCCGGTCTACGGGTGGTGTACCCCGTTTTTCAGGGGCAACGGCATATCGGTTCGGTCGAGTTGGGAGGGAGCCTGTCCCAGGTGTTTTCCGTGGCACGCTCGACAACGCGACTGGAATTTGCCATAGGAATCAAGGAAGCGGTTTTCAATGCCGCCAAGCGTTTCGCCAACGATCAGTCCGACGTCAAGGTGGACGACACCCTGTATTACGATTTTTCCAACCCCGAGGTCAAACAACTGGTTTCCATGGTGGCGAGTGGGGATGGGACGACGCCGGTCCTCTTCGGGGGCAAGAAATGGATGACATCAAGCTTTCCGTTGCAGGATTATCGTGGCAGTGAAATCGGTAGCGTCCTGCTGCTCAACGATGTGACCGCTCTCATGTCGGAGGCAAGTAACCGGCTGATCGTTAAGATCGCCATGATTTTGGTATTGATCCTCGGCATCAGTACCGGATTGTATGTCATGATGCAACGGATGGTCCTCAACCCGGTGGGGGATTTTGTCCAGGCGACCACACTCTTGGCCCAGGGCGACCTGACCTTTGCCATGGATCGGGCGCATAAGGGTGAATTTGCAGTCCTCAGAGAGGCCATGGATACCATGATGTCCACCCTGCGGCGTCTGATGGGGGGGATCGTCGGCTACTCCCAGGGGTTGAGCGAAAATGCCAACCACCTCAACAACGTTGCCGGCGATTTGGAGCAAGGGGCGCGAGAACTGCAAACCAAGGGGGGGAAGGGGAGCGAAATCGCCCGAACTCTCAACCAGAACATGACAGGTGTGGAAGAGGCGGTACAATCCATGTCGGAGAATATGAGCGAGATGTTGCACTCCGCTCAGGAACTCAACAGCAACATGGCGACCATCTCGGCCGCGGCTGAGGAGGCTTCCGCCAGTCTGGGGACCGTGGCCCAGGCGGCGGGCAAGCAGTCGGAGGGGATGAACAAGGTTCGAGGGGCGGTGGAACGTTCAAGCAACAACGTCGCCCGGGTCGCCGATGCCCTGGAAGAGATCAACAGTTCGCTCAATGGGGTCAAGGAGCGCTGTGAGACTGCCGCTGTGGCTTCGGATGAGGCGGAAAAGGCGGTGGAAGCCAATGGAGCCGTCATGGCACAATTGGAGCAGTCGGCCAGGGAAATCATGGCCGTGGTCGGAATGATCCGCGATATTGCGGAACAGACCAACATGCTGGCCCTCAACGCCGCCATCGAGGCCGCCGGAGCAGGAGATGCGGGGAAAGGATTTGCGGTCGTTGCCAATGAGGTCAAGGAACTGGCGCGTCAGACCGGCGACGCCACCCACAATATCGAAAACAAAATACAGCAAATTCAGGATCACACCTTGAGCGTCAACCAGGCCATGGTGGAAATGAATCAACGGGTCAAGCGGATTCGGCGTGCCAATGGGGATATCCTCGGGGCGATGCTGGAGCAGTCCGCCACCGTAACGGATGTGGCCCGTTCCATGGGGGAGGTGGCGGATGAATTCGGATCGGTGTCGCAGTTCGTCGGCGAGGTGACCCAGGAGGTCGCGGAAGTGACCGGCAGCGTCAAGGAAATCGCCTTGGGCATCAACGAAGTGACTCGAAATGTTTCCTCCGCTTCGGTGGGGGTGGAGTGTATGACTCAGGCGGTGGAGAAAACGTCGGCCCATGGGGAAAGCATCAACAATCTGGTGGCAGAGACGGTGCTTCAGGGGGTCGAGTTGACCAATCAGATGTGTCAGATATTGACTGCCGCTGAAAAGTTGTTTGCCCTGAGCGCTTCGGTCACCGATTGTTCCAAGGAATCACAAAGTATGGCCAATTTGTTGGGGCAGGAGTTGCGTCAGTTCAAGGTATGAAGATGCGGTTCAATTTTCAGACTGGGTGAGTGGTCATGACCCAGGTGTCCCATCCGTTTCCGAGGGGATGTGGACCCGGGTCCCATCCGGCTGGGAGCCACATGCTGCCTAAAGTCGGTCCCATGCTCCCAACCGGGGCGCACAGGTGCGGCCAGAGGGGGTATGGAGGGGAGGCCGAGACGGGGCGGCGTCCGTGCGTCCTCCCCGCAGTGGACGCACGGGTCGAGGCTGGAATGATCAGTGAATGGCGCGGTAGGCAGACCCTTTGGTGTGGCACACTGGGCAAGACTCCGGTGCGGCGCCGAGCACGGTGTGACCACATACCGGGCAGATGTGGAAACTTCCCGGCGTCAGATCCTTGCCGCCGCTCAGGGCTGCAATGGCTTGTTTGAAGAGTTCGCTGTGGATTTTCTCCACCTCCATGGCATGGTGCATGCCGGTGGCGGCACGGACTTCTCCCTCCGCTTCGGCCGTGGCCACCATACCAGGATACATTTCGGTGATTTCATAATCCTCTCCGGCCTTGGCCTCCTTCAGGTTGGAAAGGGTTGCGCCGATGCCATCCATGTTGCCCAGATGGGTATGGGCATGGATGGTTTCGGCCTCGGCCACGGCGCGAAACAGGTTGGCGATCACCGGGTAGCCTTCCTGATCCGCCTTTTTGGCAAAGGCGAGGTATTTGCGATTGGCTTGGCTTTCTCCGGCGAAGGCTGCCTTCAGGTTGTCTTTGGTCTTCAAGGGAATCTCCTCTTCTGGTAGACGTTTGGATGGATCCGGCGGGCCGTCCCGCGGGGCTGAACGGCCACGCCACGATTGGAGAATACTATTTTTCCGCGAACGGCTCTGGGTGCGGCGTGTTATCAGAGGTGGGAGGATCGAAGCGCGAATGGGGGGTAACCAGGTTTTTTTTCGAACTTAGCGATGGCCAGCGTGACCTCCTCGATCAGGATTTCGTCCTTGCCAAATACCAGTTTAAACTCGCGTCCATAAGGGGGTGTCGATTCCAGTACTCCATCCGCCAGGGTGTAGGAGGAGGCCATCTCGGCCGGGTTGGCAACAGGACCTCCTGTCGGCTTCTTGAGGTCGGCGGCGGCCCGACCATCCCCGAACTGGGCCACGTTGAGATTTGAGTCCAGCGCTGTGGGGGCATTGATCGGACCCTTTTGCCAATGGAGGCTGATGGAGGTCTTGATGTTGTCGCTTACCCCCAGGGAGAGGTTGTGGCTGGAGTTGAAGGAAATGCATCCCGATTTCGACAGCCGCGGATCGAAGTAGAGCTCTTTGCCCTGTTCGGCCATACCGATGTTGATCGGCTTGGCCGGCTCGATGGGTTGTATGGGTTCATCTTCTGGGGCACCCCATGCCATGGATATTCCCATGGCCCATGGGGCGGTGGCGAGAGTCAGGAATTTCACGACCATCTCCCACTTCCTGTCGATGTTGTCCCCCTTCCGAAGCGATCCGGGATCATGGGATCGGAGCCACCCCGGACAGCGGTGAGTTGAACAGCCTTGGCCTGCACCCCAACGGATGGCGTGGGGAGGGACGTTCTGCATCAATCCAGATCGAAGCGGTCGGCGTTCATCACCTTGGTCCAGGCCGCCACGAAATCGTTGATGAATTTTTTCTTGTTGTCGTCCTGGGCGTACACCTCGGCATAGGAGCGTAGGATCGAGTTCGATCCGAAGACGAGATCGACCCGGGTCGCAGTCCATTGGACAGCGCCGGTCTTGCGGTCGCGGATGTTGTACAGTTGGCTGCCCGCCGGCTCCCAGACGTAACCCATGTCTGTCAGGTTGACGAAGAAATCGTTGGTCAGCGTCCCTGGGCGATCGGTGAACACCCCGTGGGTGGTTCCGCCGTGGTTGGTCCCCAGCACGCGCATGCCCCCGACCAGGACGGTCATTTCGGGTGCAGTCAGTCCCATGAGCTGACTGCGGTCCAGCAGCATCTCCTCCGCGGTGACGATATACTCTTTCTTGAGCCAGTTGCGGAAGCCGTCGTGAAGGGGCTCCAGAACGGAGAAGGAACGGGCATCGGTCATCTCCTGGGTGGCGTCCCCCCGACCGGGGGCGAAGGGGACGGTGATTTCGAATCCCGCTGCCCTGGCGGCCAGCTCAATACCGACGTTGCCTGCCAGCACGATCACATCGGCAATACTGGCGCCATGCTTGGCGGCAATCTTCTCCAGGACGCCCAAGACCCTGGCCAGCCGTTCAGGTTCATTCCCTTGCCAATCTTTTTGCGGGGCCAGACGGATACGGGCGCCATTGGCGCCGCCGCGCTTATCCGAACCCCGGAAGGTACGAGCACTGTCCCAGGCCGTCGTCACCATATCGCTGATGCTCAAACCGCTGGCGATTATTTTTGCTCTCATGGCAGCCACGTCGTAGTCTCTGCGGTCTGCGGGAATCGGATCCTGCCAGATCAGGTCTTCCTTAGGCACGTCGGGTCCGATGTAGCGTGACCTGGGTCCCATATCCCGATGGGTCAGCTTGAACCAGGCACGCGCGAAAACTTCGGAAAAATAGGCTGGGTCTTGATGGAAACGTTCGGCGATTTGGCGGTAGACCGGATCAAAACGCATCGCCATGTCGGCGTCGGTCATGATCGGTTTGCGCCGAATCGAGGGGTCTTCGACATCGACCGGCATGTCCTCTTCCTTGATATTGACGGGTTCCCACTGCCAAGCCCCTGCAGGAGATTTTTCCAACCACCAGTCACAGCCAAACAGCAGGTCGAAGTAGCCATTGTCCCATTGGGTGGGATGGGTCGTCCAGGCCCCTTCAAGGCCACTGGTAACGGTATTCCGACCGATGCCTCGTCCGGTGTGGTTCATCCATCCCAGCCCCTGTTCTTCCAGATTGGCCCCTTCCGGAGCTGGACCGAGATTGGCCGCATTGCCGTTGCCATGTGCCTTGCCGACGGTGTGGCCGCCGGCGGTCAACGCTACGGTTTCCTCGTCGCTCATGGCCATGCGACCGAAAGTCACACGCACATCGCGGGCGGTCTTGAGTGGATCGGGCTTGCCGTCAACCCCTTCCGGATTGACGTAGATCAGACCCATCATCACCGCCGCCAGCGGGTTTTCCAGATCACGTTCCCCGGAATAGCGGCTGCCCTGACTGCCACTGGGAGCCAACCACTCCTTTTCCGAACCCCAGTAAATATCCTTCTCCGGGTGCCAGATATCTTCACGGCCGAAGGCGAAGCCGAAGGTCTTGAGTCCCATGGACTCGTAGGCCATGGTCCCGGCGAGGATGATCAGGTCGGCCCAACTGAATCCTGTTGCCGTATTTTTTCTTGATTGGCCACAGCAGACGTCGCGCCTTGTCCAGGTTGGCGTTGTCCGGCCAGGAGTTCAGTGGTGCAAAACGTTGATTTCCCGTTCCTGCGCCCCCTCGGCCATCGGCAATTCGGTAGGTGCCGGCAGCATGCCATGCCATACGGATCATCAGACCGCCATAGTGGCCCCAGTCCGCCGGCCACCATTCCTGGCTGTCGGTCATCAGGGCTTTGAGGTCTTTCTTCAGTGATTCCACGTCCAGTTTTTTGACTTCTTCACGATAATTGAAACCCACTACCATCGGATTGGTCTTGGCATCGTGCTGATGCAGAATGTCGAGGTTCAGTGCCTTGGGCCACCATTCCATGACCGTCTGAGCCGTTGTCGTGGCCCCTCCGTGCATCACGGGACATATTCCCGCGGTGTGTGAATTCGAGTTGCTCATGGCTAAACTCCTTACAATGTGGGTTTGTGAGGGACAGGGACGGAAGTAGGTTGAGCGTCCGTTCCAGGCTGGGATCATCCTCTTGAGATAACAGGGACAATGGCGGAAAAACGCCTGATCCAACCTGCCCACGTCCCGTTTGGCGTCGGCGGCGACTTGTTCGCTGGCGACGGTGGGAATGTATACAAGGTTGGGGTTAGTTGGCCCATCTGGGCAAAAAATTTGGACTTGCTGTAAGGGGTGGAGTCGGAAGCCATGGTCTGGGGACTTCGGGCGCCAGAGCCTTTGGCACAGACCGTTCGTGGCGTGATGCGCTTTCGGATGGAATGAGCCAGCTTTGCCATCGGCCATCCATCTGGAAGCCTGGATGGTCGGTGACGTTCAACGATTGTAAAACCATAGTTATAGGCGAAGGGATGGCCATTGGTTGCACAAAGACAGGAACGCATCATGGCGGTTTGTTCCCTGGGCGGTTGGACAGTGATGGTCACGGGATCAATATAGGGAACATCTATCGTATTGTCTAATACAATATTAGAATCGTATTGATAGTCTGACGCTATTTCGCCTCGATGGGGAGGGAGCCGCGTGGAATGCTGTTGCGGGCGGCAGTAGCCAGGGCGGTGATGGCGTCATGGTTGGGATAGGATGTCCGCCAGGCCAGGGCCACGCGGCGGCTGGGAGCAGGATGGGCAAAGGGGACGTAGCGTACCAGCAGGTCATCGCGGGCGGGACAAGTGGGAAGGTTGCAAACGAGGCTATTGACGGAGGACAGCGGCAACACCGACACTCCCACCCCGGTGGCTACCATATGGCGAACCGTTTCCAAGGAGGTTCCCTCGATGATGTGGCGTACGCCACCGGAGGTTTCGTCCATGCGCATGCACTCGGGGCAGATTTCCAGGACCTGATCGCGGAAGCAGTGTCCTTTACCCAGGAGGATCAATTCCGTGCGGCCGAGGTCGTCGCCACGCAGATCGGTACGGTGTTCCCAGGGGTGTCCGGCGGGGACGGCGGCCAGGAAGGATTCGTCGTAAAGCGGCAAGGTTTCGAGGCCGTGTTCCTGAAACGGATAGGCGATGATGATGGCGTCGAGATCGCCGCGTTTGAGGCGTTCGGTCAGGACAGAGGTGAAGTTTTCCTCCAACAGCAGTTTCATGCGCGGGGCTACAGTATGGAATGCAGCGGCGAGGCTAGGGAAGAAGTAGGGGCCGACGGTCAGGATGGCTCCGAGTCGGAGAGGACCGGACAGGGGATCGGAAGCGCCACGGGCGATAAGTCGAATCCGTTGCACCTCCTCCAGGGCCCTGCGCATCTGTTCCAGAACCCGCAGGCCTTGAGGGGTGACTTTGATTTCGTTGCGGGAGCGTTCGAACAGCGGTAGTTCCAGTTCCTCTTCCAGGGCCTTGACCGCCACGCTCAGGGAGGGTTGGCTGACATGGCAGGCGAAGGCGGCTCGGTTGAAACTGCGTTCCCGGGCCACGGCCAGGGCATATTCGATTTGACGCAAGTTCATGTTATATATTAATATTATTCGGCAAGAGGAGCCCAGGTCCACACCCGTGACCGCCATCGACTTCAGCATACGATCCGAAAGGCGGGCGCGATATGGCCGATGGAAACAATAATCCGATCCATCCATGGGATGGGTGTGGGAGGGGTTCCAGACCCATCTTGTCCACTGATCCACATTTGACCTTCCAAGTCGTAACAAGATAGCCGCGTTTTTCTGGCTCGTCATGGTCTGATCCGTCATGGCTGGGAGTGGAGCCGGAAAGAGGAACGGTTTTGACCAACTGGTCTTCCTACAGTCGTCCGCTGGTGCCAGGGGGTCGCCTGTACTCAGGATGTTCCGGTCATGCAAGGGAGGGTTGCCAATGCAAGAGGAGGGTTTCCATTCCATTTTTCGCACGATGGTTGGCATGTCGTCCTGGCTCATCGCCTGGGGCATGCCGGTTGGGGAAGAAGCGTTGCGGGCCGTCGAGTCCCACGGAGACCTCTCCTGGCGCCCCATGGATCGCGACTTGGAATGCGGCCAGGACGATACGATCATCGATCTGGATAACTATCCCCGCATTTCCTCGCACTCTGCGCGGATTTTGAACTCAAGCAGCTATCTTCATTAGAGATTCCGCATTGGTTTGGCGAGCCGTCAGGAGGGCTGCCACGATGGTGCGTCCCCGGCTGGTGCGATGGTGTTCCGGGGACCTTTCTGATCAGTCTATGGGCATGCAGCAGGGCCGATTTCCTGGTGACCACCGGCGAGTACCGACGCTCATCCCCTCCTCTGTGCCAATGAAAAGTGAGACACTTTCACTCCAATAAATTAAAGTACGGTAGAGGAGGTGTCAGACCGATGGGAATGTTACAGGTAGAGCAGGAAATGCAGACCATGCACGAACCGGTGGTTGTGGTGGAAACCCGACCAGACCCTGAAGTGCTGGCAAAGCCGCAACGGCGTCAATTCAGCGCATCCTATAAACTGGAAATGCTTGAAAAAGCTGATCAGTGTACGAAC
>JADFZF010000057.1 GCA_015232645.1 Magnetococcales bacterium
GTGGATCTTCTCGGACGACTCGCCCAACTCAAGGACGAGCCGGAGGCGGTTTCCGCCATTGAGGAGATGTTCCGCATGCTGTTCGCCCCGGTCGATTTCTACTTCGTCGGCTGGGAGGATAACGCCTGGAAAAATCTGGACAAGGTTCCCGAAATCCTGCGGCATCAGGTTCTCGCCCTGCGGGGAGGATGGGACTGGACCGAGTCGGGTGCGGGATTTTTGTTGCGATTGGAGCGTTCCGGCAACCTGGCGGGCATTGTCGCCATCGACGGGCTGACCTGGCCCCAGTACCGCGAGAGTTATCTGGATTCGGCCCGTTCCCTGCTTGGAATTTGTACCCTGGTGATCGAGAACGCCCGCTCCTTGAAGCGCATCAAGTGGGCCGAGGAGGTTCTGCGTCGCGCCACCAACGACAGGCTACGGGAAAGCGAAGCCCGCTTCCAGGCCACTTTCGAGCAGGCGGCGATGGGGATCGCCCTGGTTTCTCCAGGGGGGAGCTGGCTGCGAGTCAACCTCAAGTTGTGTCAAATGCTCGGGTACGATCAGGATGAGATCATGACCCTGACCTTTCAGGAGATCACCCATCCTGAGGACCTGGATGCCGATCGGGAAGATGTTTGTCGCATGTTGGCGGGGGAGATCGAGACCTATGGCATGGAGAAACGCTGTCTGCGCAAGGATCGGAGCATCGTCTGGGTCCATCTGACCGTTTCCCTGGTCTGGAAACCCGATGGCCAGCCCGATTATTTCATCAGCGTGATCGAGGATATCCAGGCGCGCAAGGAGGCGGAGATGGCGCTCAGGGAGAGCGAGTCCAATCTGCGGGAGGCCCGGCGGCTGGCGGGACTGGGTGATTGGAAATGGGATTTGCGTACGGGTGAGCATGTCTGGTCGGAGGAGATTTTTCGTCTTTACGGGCGGGATCCAACGCTGTCGCCGGCGGTTTATCCGGAGGTCAGCCAATATTTCACCCCGGAGAGTTGGAAACACCTGGCCGCCGTCGTGGAGAAGGGGGTAAAGGAAGGAGGGACCTTCGCTTGCGACGCCGAAGTGATTCCCGGGGATGGGGCGCCGCATCGCTGGATCACCGCCCGCGGGGAGGCCCTGCGCGACGCCCAAGGCCAGATAACGATCCTGCGCGGCACGGTGCAGGACATCAGCGAACGTAAACACGCCGAAGAGGAGATTCTTAGGCTCAATGCCGTACTGGAGGAGCGGGTACGGCAACGCACCGCCGAACTCGAGGCGGTCAACCAGGAGCTGAAGGAATTCGCTTATGTGGCCAGTCACGATCTTCAGGAACCTTTGCGGACCATGAACAGTTATGCCGAATTTTTGCAGGAGGACTTGGGAAAGGTCGAACTCAGCGCGGCGGCACAGGAGGATTTGCGTTTTATCACCGATGCGGCGAAACGGATGCAGACCCTGGTCCAGGATTTGTTGGCCTATTCCCGCTCCGGGAGGTTGGAGGTTCAAGATCAACCGGTTTCCCTGGACGATTGCCTGGTGGTGGTGAAGAAGAACCTACATTCCAGCCTGGAAGCGTGTGGCGGCGAACTGACCTGGGGGGAATTGCCCACGGTACGCGGGGATGTCACGGCCTTGATCAGTGTGTTTCAGAACCTGGCCGGCAACGGTTTGAAATTTCGTCGAGCGGAGGTCCCACCCACGGTGAGGGTGGAGGCTCAAGCGTGCGGCGCGGAATGGACCATCCGGGTGATCGATAACGGCATCGGCATGGAAGAGAAGCATCTGGAGCAGATTTTTCAGCCCTTCAAACGGTTGCATGGCAGAAAGGAATATCCCGGCACCGGTTTGGGGCTCGCCATCGTCAAGAAGATCATCGAGCGACACGGCGGGAGGATTCGAGTCGCATCCGTTCCTGAACAGGGGAGTATTTTCACTCTCACCCTGTATGCCTGGGGGGATGAAAAGCGCAGAGAGCGGGAGGAGGGGAGATGAATCGACCGGGAGCGGGTCGGTTGTGGTGGATGATTGGTTGTATTGTGATCCTCGCCATCGGGGCGGTCGGGTGGATGTGGCGCGATCCACCGGAGCGATTGACCATCGCCAACGTGGAACTGCCTACGGTGGGACTGCTTTTTGTTGCCGAGGCGGCGGGATTTTATGCCGAGGAGAATTTGGAGGTCACGTTCAAAACCTTTTCCACGGGTCGGGATGCCCTGGCGGCAGCGCTCAAAGGGGAGGCCGATATGGCCACCGTTTATGAAACGCCCATGGTCATCAACCTTCTTAAGGGAGAGCCGCTGGGAATCGTCTCCAAGTTGCATCAATCCACGCACAATACCGCACTGCTCGCCCGTAGGGACAGGGGGATTCATCATCTGGCCGATTTGGTCGGTAAACGGGTCGGGGTGACTTTTCATACCAATGGGGCATTTTTTCTTTATTCATCCTTGAACAGCGAGGCGGTGGAACTGTCACGGGTCACCCTGGTGGACCTCGGCCCGGAACAGTTGGTAGCGGCCTTGAAGTCGGGGGAGGTGGATGCCGTAGCGACTTGGAATCCCTTTCTGGGGCAGGGGAGGCAAGCCATTGGACCCGACAACGTCTTTTTGTACCACTCCGATGTTTACACCGAGATGTCCCTGCTCGCCGGAAGAAAGGATGTCATCGTCGCCAGACGGGAAGGGCTGACCCGCTTGCTGCGCGCCTTGCTCAAAGCGGAAAACCTGTGGCTGTGGAAGCCTGACGTTGCTTATGCCATGATCGCCCAGCGCCTGAACCTTTCGCAGGAAGCCATTACCGGTTTGCGCGATACATTCATACCGATCTTGACGCTGGATAACATCCTCCTGACCATCATGAGGCAGGAGGCGGAGTGGTTCGTGGCGTCGGGTAAGCTGTCCGGCCCGATTCCCGATTTTCGCCCGGGGTTCGTTGCCGAGATTCTGGCGGGTGTCCGGCCTGAATACGTCACCATTCTGTGGGAGCCTGCGGAGAAAAAGACGTGGTAGGACTCAGCGTCCGCATTACGCTGCCGGTTGTGCTCCTGGCCATGCTTTATTTCGGCGCCATCGGCTGGAGATTGCTGGTGACTCACCGCCTGCAAACCGACATGTCGCAGGCGAACGGGCGTATCGCCTGGGCGACGCAGTTGACTTTTCGTTTGAACAGGCTCGACAGCCATATCAAAAGCGTACTCTTGATGTACAGTCAGCGCCAGAATGCGCGGGATCTGGAAGAAATTAGTCTCCACACTGAGGAGTTCCGTCAGGTCGTCCAGCAGTTGAAGAGTCGTTTGAGCAGTGGCCATGAACAACGTCTGTTGACACTGCTGGAGGAAGCCTGGAACGGGCAGAGCGCCATCATCCATACCTATCTTGAGGCGGTCCGTTCCCAGGATAAGACCCGGGAACGACTGGCGCTGCTTCAGTGGAACGCCAAGACGGAGATGCTTGACGCCTTGCAGCAGGATATCATCGGATATGTCCGCCGTCTGATGGACAAGTCTCTGGATGATTTGCATCGTTTTCATGACCAGTTCAAATTTCAGGCGGCCGGGCTTGTGGTTATGGCTCTGCTGCTTCTCGTCGCCACCTTGCGTTTCCAGAGGGACAGAATCATTGTGCCCTTGCAGGAGTTGACTCACGCCGCCGACGAAACCTCCAAAGGAGGCCGCAACCAGAGGATCCAGGTGGTGGGTGGCGATGAAATCGCCCAGTTGGCCGAGGCCTTCAATCGGATGACCGATCGGCTGCTGGCGGCCAATGAGCGGCTTGAAGAAAAGGTCAAGGAACGCACATCGGAGGTGGAGCAGGCGTTCATTGAAATTCGGCGCACCGCCGACGAACTGCAGGTGGCCAACCGGGAATTGGAAAATTTCAACTTCGCTGCCAGCCATGATTTGCAGGAACCATTGAGGATTATCCAAAACCATGTTGCGTCCCTGGAAGCGGATTTTGGCGACGTGCTGACTGAAACGGCACGGGAAGACTTGCGTTTCATCCAGGAATCGGCCACGCGGATGCGCTGTCTGATCCTGGACTTGGCCGCTTATGCCCAGGGACGTGGTCTGCCTCTGGATTGGCGGCAAGTCGATCTGAACGCCACCATGGACGAGGTGATGCGGCGGTTGGAAGGGCCTATCCAATCGACCGGCGCCCAGTTGCTGCGAGGATCCTTGCCGGTGGTACAAGGCGATGTCAGGTTGTTGACGACCGTTTTGCAGCAACTGGTCGATAATGCCTTGAAATTCCATCAACCGGAGCGGCCGCCCGTGGTGACGGTATCGGGGTCGGAAACCGATGCCGGATGGGAATTCCGGGTGGCCGACCAGGGACTGGGCATCGAGATGCGGCATCGGGAATTGATTTTCGTTCCATTCAAACGGCTGAATCGAAGACAGGATTATGAAGGGTCCGGTCTGGGGTTGTCCGTGGTACGGGAAGTGGTGCGCCGGCATGGAGGTGAGGTGCGGATCGAAGGGGAACCGGGTGCAGGAAGCGTCTTCATCGTGACCCTGCCCCGGAAGGATGGGAGCTCGGGACATCGTCCGGCAATGGCCGGACATCAGCGGTGAATGTGGGAGGCGGTATGGATTTCATGACGAGGACCGGCAGACTGGCCAACGTGTTGTTGGCCGAGGATAACGAACCCGATCAGCGCATGGTACAAAGGGGGTTCGCCAGGGCCAAGCTCGCGGTACGGTTGTATACCGTCGATGACGGCGAGGCCTGCCTGGATTTTTTATATCATCGGGGGGCGTTTGCCGATGCCCAGTCCTCGCCACCGCCCGATCTGTTGCTGTTGGATATCAACATGCCCAGGATGGACGGACTGGAGGTGTTGCGTCGGATTCGCGCCGATGAACGCTTGAATACCCTGCCGGTGGTCATTCTGACCACCTCCGATCAGGAACGGGATGTGGTCGCTTCCTATGCCCGAGGTGCCAACGCCTTCATCACCAAGCCGGTCGAACCGTCGCGGTTCATGGAAACGGTTCGGAAACTGGAAGAGTTCTGGTTTGAAATGGTCATCGTTCCGTCTGGTCGTTGACGTCGGTGAGGGGGTGAGGATGAAGGACGATTTCAAGGTGCTGATCATCGACGACAATCCGGCCGACAGTCGTCGTCTGGTCCGTTTATTGGAACGGCTCGTCGGTTGGAATCTTCTTTTCCGGGAGTGCGCCACCATTCTGGAGGGGGTGGAGGCACTGACCGCCTTCGATCCAGACCTGGTCTTCGTCGATTACCAACTGGACAAGGGGACAGGGCTGGATCTTGTGCGTCAGATTCCAGAGACGCTGCGTCAGGAAGTGGCCTTCATTCTGTTGACCGGGAGGGGGGACGAGGAGGTGGCGGTCCAATCCTTGCGCGCCGGGGTGTTGGACTATCTGACCAAGGACGGATTGACGACTCAGAGCCTGGAACATGTCCTGCGCTTTGCGGCGCAGCGCATCGGCGATCGGCGAGCCTTGCGTCACCGGGATGCCATCCTTCATGCCATCACCCTGGCGGCGGAAACCCTGCTTAAATCCATGGAGTGGCGCGATGGCATGCGGCGGCTGTTGGCGGCTTTGGGAGCGGCGGCGGACGTGAGCCGGGTTGGGTTATGGCAGAATGTGGTCACTGGTGGAGCCCTTGGCCCTCGAATGGCGCGCCTCATGTTCGAATGGACGGTTGATGCAGGCTCCTCCCAATCGGCATTCGGGGTGCGCAAGGAACTCAGTTATGCCGGGCAGAATGATCTTTCCTTCACCTCCGATCTGGTGGCAGGGCGACCACAGTTTCTCCGAACCGAGGACTGGTCCGAAGAGGAGGCGGCGCTGTTGCGTGCCCAGGGGCTTCGTGCCACGGTGTTGATGCCGGTGTTCTTCGATCAGGTTTGGTGGGGGGTGTTGAGGTTCGATGAACGTCGTCCGGAACGGGAGTGGACCCCTATGGAACTTGACGCCCTGCGCACTGCGGCCAGCACCATGGGGGCCGCCTTGCAGCGGGAACAGTTCGAAGAGATGATGCGTCTTCAGGCCACGGCCCTGGAAACCGCCGCCAATGCCATCTTCATCACCGACGCCCAGGGCGTATTTCTCTGGGCCAATCCCGCCTTTACCCGCATCACCGGCTATGGCCGTGAGGAGATTTGTGGAGTGACGCCGCGCATCTTGAAATCCGGGCGGCACGATCTCGGGTTTTATCAGGAGTTGTGGAGCACCATTACCGAAGGCCATGTCTGGCGTGGCGAGATCATGGACCGGCGCAAGGATGGATCCGTGTATATCCAGGAGACCACCATCTCCCCGGTGCGGGGTCGCAGTGGCGAGGTGACCCGATTTGTTTCGGTACAGCAGGACGTCACTCTGCGCAAGGAACTGGAGGAAAAACTGCGTGCCCAGGCGGAATACGATACGTTGACTGGCTTACCCAATCGTCGTCTGTTCGAGGACCGGCTCATCCAGGCCCTGGCCCTGGCGGGACGTAATGAGGCTCATGCCGTGTTGATGTTTTTGGACCTGGATCGATTCAAGGAAGTCAATGATACGTTGGGCCACGATGCGGGCGATGAACTGCTCAAGGAGGCATCGCGGCGTATCGTCACTTGTGTCCGGCGTTCCGATACCGTGGCCCGTTTGGGGGGGGACGAATTTACCGTTATCCTCCACGATGTGTCGCATCCGGAACAGGCCAGATTGGTGGCGGCCAAGATCCTCGAACAATTGCAGCGTCCATTCTTTCCCGGCGGTCGGGAGGTGCATGTTTCCGGCAGCATAGGTCTGGCGGTGTTTCCGGAGGACGGGACCGACATGCCAACCCTGGTGAAATGCGCCGACGAGGCCATGTACCGTTCCAAAAAAGCGGGGCGGGCAACCTTCCATTTTTTCAACCCGCCGGGGATGAACCCACCTTCCCCGGAGGTCCGACCCCAGCCACCGGCCGGGGCGGATGGGTTGGGCCCGGGGAACAGAACATGACAATCAAAATCAGAACCTTGGGGCTTCGCTCCAAACGCCGCCAGGGAGGGACCAATCTCTTCCATGGGCCATCCCGTGAACCGGTCCACACCGGACCATTGAGGATGTCCGCGCCAGATGAATCAGGTCGAGGGCCTGATGGATACACTGGTCGTGAATGGTTTGATCGAGTTTTTTGAGCCATTTTTTCGGAATGGCCTCCGGGCCGCCGTAGAAGGCGCCGGCGATGGCGCCGGCGATGGCGCCGGTGGTATCGGCATCGCCACCGCGATTGACCACTTCTACCAGACATTCTTCAAAATGGCTGGTATCGAAGAAACATTCGAACACCACCCGCAGGGTATCGACGATATAGGCGGAGGGGTTTTTATTGGGCCGTTTGCGCCGAAAGCGAAATTCGGGATAAGCGGCGATGAGATCCTGAACCGGACCGTTCAACAGGCGGTTTTTGTCGGCGCCATCGAGGCAGCCATGGATGATGCGATTGACACATTCGGTACCGGCATCGGAGTGGTGATTATGATGGGTGATGTGCGCCTGGGTTCGGGAAGCGCAGATCATTTCTCCATCATCGCGGCCATAGGTCACCAGGGCTACCGGCAAGGTGCGCATACAGGCACCGTTGCCACCTCCCCACTCGTCACAGGGGACTTCGGTGATCCCCTTGTTGCGGAACTGGATGATGCCACGTCGTACGGTATCGCCGATATCGACCGGTTTGGTCCGCATCCAATCGTCGAAACTGCGACCTACGGATTGCGCCACCACCTCGCCCCCGTCCGCCAGAATGGCCTGACCTAGGACCAGAGACATGGCGGTGTCATCGGTGACCTGACCGGGTTTGAGATAGAGCCAACCGCCGCCACGGATGGTATCATGGACCTTGTATTTGGCGACGATCTCTTCGGGCACCATGAACTCCACCGTGGCTCCCAGGGCATCCCCGATGGCCAACCCCAGATAAGCGCCCACGGCACGACCTTCCAGGTGGTCGAATTTGGCCCATTTTGCGGAATTTTTTGATGGCCAAAGCATGATGATGTTCCATTTTATACGATTTTGATCGTTTCCACGGTTGCACTGATATCCTGATGGCGCGGTTCGAGTGGTATGGGGAATTTTTCGCGCTCGATTATTCTTCAGGTCCAAAACAGACGGAGTAATCAGGGCACACCGCACATGACGGCGAGCGGCATACGTAGGGGCCGTCCTCGAGGCAGAGCTGTTTATAAATGAATTTTTTCCACTTCATGTCCCGATGATTGGCTCGCTTGAGGGCGGGAAAATTCCAGGCGATCATGGCGGCGAGTTGTTGCCTGGTGGAAAATCCCATATCTTGATAGAGATGATTTTGGCCCTGGCAGCCGGCGCCGATCATCAAGGCGACATCGAAGGTCTCTTCCTCCGGCAACGACCGGTCGGCATGACGATGAATCAGCTCGGCCACTTCCATGGATTCGAGTCTTTTGTGTTCGGAAAGTTCCGGGGCGATGATCCGGGACTCTTCCCAAGGCAGGTTGGGAAAATGGCGGTTCATCATGGCGCGAAAGCGTGGTCGTCCAAGTCCGAGCCAGGCGGGCATCGCTCCGAGTCCCCGCCACCAGGAACTCAGAATGTCATGCATGAACACGGTATTCCGGCTCATTTTCTCGGGGAAGGCAGAAGCATTCAGGCCATGAATCATTGCCGACGGTATCGTCCCAGAATGGCCATGAGGGAGGCTGATTGAGGTCGTTGGAGCGGCAATCATCGTCGAGTCTCCAAGGGGCAGGATGGCCAAATTTTTCCCAACAAGAGGGTCAATTTCAAACCTCCAGGGCCTCGTTGGAATTCAAGGCCGGGGGAAAATGATCGACAGGCTGACACTGTCGGGTTCTGGAGCACGTTTCCATGAAGTTTGGGTCATTGGGGGCGGGGACCAGATCGGTGTTACCGATTCCTTGGACGGGTCGTCCTTTGACCAGACCGATACGGCGATCCAGTTCCACCATGTCGAAGCCGACCACCGGCTGGCCATCCACCTCCATCAGGGGACGGCGAATGAGAAGGGGATCGGCGATCATGTAGTGCAATGCCTGTTCGGCACTGACCAACTCGGGAATGATTTCGCCACTCTTGATTCGCGGCGCGCTGCGATTGAACCAGCAGGCCACCGGTAAATCGGCAAAAAACCAACAGAGACGAGAAGCCGTCCAGCGAATGGATAACAGGTCTCGAACTTCCAAGACATGACCCGATGCCCGCAACAAGGCCCGTTGCAATCGGTTGTTGATACACCCTGGTTTTTCGTAAAAAATTACAGAGGCCATGTTGTTCTCCATCGCATTTCGGTGGCATTCGGCGGCGGTGGTTGGAAGCACCGAACGCCGATCCGACTTGGCCCCCTTCCCGTGTCGCCGCAGCGGACTGGGGGGGGCGGACGTCGGGGCCGGGGGCTGCCGCGGCAAGGTGGCTCGCAGGCAGGCGAACAACCTCCGTATCGGGCCATCCCATAATGAAACCATACTTCTCAGACCATCCACCGGCTCCGTATCTCGGCCGGGACCCCGGTCAAGCTTCCCAGGGGATTGACGGCATAGCCATGGCGATCCAGTATCGCCTCCTCGGCGGGGCAGATGGCGCTACACTGTGGAACGGAAAAATCGTCGATGCATTCCTGGCACAGTTCGGCAATGATGGTGAAAATGCCGGCGAGTATTTCAATGGCCTGATTGGGACACACTTGCTCGCAGGCGTAACAGCCCAGACAACGTTGGGTGATGGTCATGGCCATGGTTCACCTCCCCGATGCAACGGCCAATCGTGGTTCCAGGATGCCGTGATTGAGCCCGCCCATGGGCGTTGAGGTTCCGTGTTTGCCGATATGATCCGCGATCGCCTGGAGGATGCGCCAGCCGGCATAGGTATTAATGGGTTGGATCCCTGCCGCCTCAAGGCGTTGCCAGGGGCCGTAGCCGATCCGTTCGCACAAGATCGCTTCGCAACCCGACAGCATGGTCACGATCGTCTCCAGGGGGGCCTGCTCGGTCCCACAGTCGGCGTCGCCGAAACAATAGCGGGGGACGGGCCATTGTGCGCTTTGGCGAATGCCGCCATCAGGAAAACATTCGAAAATGGTCAATATGGAAGCCTGACCGAAGTGGGCATTGACGTGAACCCCATCATGGCTGGCGATGGCGATGCGCCGAGGGACCATCCTGTCGGGCCGGGAAATCCCGGGGGGGACATGGCCGGTGACCGGAATCAGGGGGATCACCCGACCTCCGGAGCTGTTGACCTGCTCGGAACGGCATGAAGACATCCCGGCGTCATTCTCAAGGATTTCATCATTCAACAGGCCGATGGCATCGCTGCGGCATTGGCGGCAGTGGGTCATCATTTTTACCAGACCGCACCGGGAGCGTACCCTGGTCAGTTCATGGGCAGTCGGTTCTCTCTGTCCCATCAGTCCGTAGTAGGTTCCGTGTTCCGGTACCGAAATCAGTGGCATGATGTTGTGGGTGAAAACCCCATGGCCGGCGATGGCGGTATGGACCTTCGGCAGGTGATCATCGTTCACCCCCGGGATCAGCACCGAATTGATTTTGACCCATATCTTTTTTGTCACCAGCCGGGCGATTCCCTCCTGTTGCCGGTCGATCAATATTTTCGCCGCCTCGCTGCTGCGTATCCGGCGGTTTTTCCAATAGATCCATGGGTAGATATGACGGCCGACCTCGGGATCGATGGCATTGATGGTGACGGTAACGTGATGTATCCCCAATGTTGCAATGGTATCGACATGTTCAGGCAGTGCCAAGCCATTGGTGGAAAGGCACAACATCAGATCGGGAAATTCGGCCAGAATACGGCGGCAGGTTTCAAAGGTCCTGGCCGGGTTAGCCAGGGCATCCCCGGGTCCGGCGATGCCGATGACGGTGAGGTTGGGTAGACGGGCCTTGGCCATGGACACCCGAACCAGTGCTTCCTCGGGGGTGACGAGGCCGCTCACCACACCGGGACGGGATTCGTTGGCGCAATCGTATTTGCGGTGGCAATAATGACACTGAATATTGCAAGCTGGGGCAACCGCCAGGTGCATCCTGGCATAGTGATGTACCGCTTCTTCGGAAAAACAGGGGTGGTGGTCGAGCGATCGTTCGCCCCGGAGGCCTGAGTGGGAAAGGGACACGAAGTTCCTCCATTCATTGGGAGTGACCGGCCCATGCCGGTCACTGCTTGATCTATCCACCGCAACTTGCAGACCAACGGTAAAACCGACGTATCATGTTATTTATAAATAATTTTTTCTAGAATGAGTCTGTATCTTGTCCGACACTCCATCGGGTGTTGTCGGACTTGCGACAACGGCATGGTCGATGATCACGGTTGGGCTGAGATCCAGGGTGAACAGGGGATGGATCGGGTCTGGCGAGGGGGAGGGTCCCTTGTTCATGTCACCCCGAGAATCCAACCTTCCAAGGCAGCTGTTCTTTTTTCGGAAAGTGATAACGGTACCTGAAAATAGTGATCCAAGGATCCTCGACTGGCAGTCTCCTGCAACCAGCGGGCAATGGCATAGGCATCCTGCTGGTCGCCAGTTCGGGTCTTTTTGGGATAACGTCGCCGGAAAATGGATGGATACATTTCGGCGATGACGTTTTTCCCCTCTTCGGGTACCCAGCCGTCAAAAGGCCAAAAATGGAGGCGTTCGCCACATTCCTCCCGGAGAAACCGTACCCAGGGCAGTCCGGCATGAGTGGATTTTCCGACGCAACCCGGCCCATGCATGCGAAAGACACTGGTGGCCGATGAGGTCCATTTTTCGCAAAGCCGCAGTTCCTCGGCGGTTCCAGTACGCTCTCCGGACGGTTCTTGGCCAGGGTTCCACCAGACGCCGTCAAGGAGGGCATCGACCGGGCATCCTGATTCCCGGGTGGGCCGATAACGAACGAAATCGTCCAGGAATTCGTGCCAGTTTTTCAGGTGGTATCGATGGAAGTAGGCCTCGGGGAAGGAAAAACCGTGATCGATGCCAACGAATAGCCGCTGCTGGGACGTCAGGTGATCCCGTAACCAATGAGTCATGGTCAGACGGCTCCAGTTGCGGCAGGCGTGTCCGGGCGATGGAGGCGGACAGACCGCTTCCGGTTCCTTGCCAGGCTGAGCCGCAAACATTTGCAATGTTTTCAAACGGGACTCGGGCGTCTCGGCGCCCGAATAATCGATGCCGATGAAAAGATCCCAAGTCATCCAGAATCTCCAACTGGTAGGTCGATCGTGAAGGTCATGGATTGCCGTGAGAGGCTTGGTGAAGGCTCATACTTTGTCCTGGAGGGCGATCCACTCCAGCACTTTGCGGCGAAGGGTATCGCGATTGTTGCGGGAAAAATCTTCGGCCACCCATTGCAGCAACTGGCCTTGCAAATGACCCAACCACGGCCCGGGGGGACGGCGAACGATATCGCGAATGTCGCCACCGCTCATGGCCAAATCCAGGGAGTTCAAGGCGATCCCCGATTTTCTTAGCGTTCGGCAGCGTTCCAACGCCTTGGCATAATCGGTATCGTGGCTTGGCCCCTGCCCGGAAGGCAGATCGTCGGGGCTATGGTTCCAGTGATGAACCAGGGCGATCAGTCCCTCGATGGGGACCGACTCTTTCAACAACCGTTTCAAAACCCGATCGCTGAAGGGGAATCCAAGACTCAGGTTGACGAGAATGTTGATGATTTTTTTTTGCCGCCTTTTGGAAAAACCATAACGGGCCAAAATCAGATGAATCTGATTGATGGCCTTTTCATGACAACCCCGTTCTTCCATCTGTTTCAGGGTACGCAGATTGCGGGCATGGAAGATCAGTCCGGCCAACAAAACGGTCCAGCGCAGATCCAACAGGGAGATGTCTTCATCCCTGGGACTGTGGGACAGGGAGAGCAGCGTCCGGATCGAATGTTGCCAAACGGTCATCCCCTCGAACGGGCCTGTCGCCGGGAGTTGTCGGAGAACTTGTAATTCCGGCAGCATGGCGGCGCCCAGGTCGGAATCGAACAGGGCCTGCAGCAGGGTTCGGCTGTGGGGAGCCTCCAGGGTAAAAGAGAAGATGCGATCCAGTTCTACTCGAATCCGTTCGGGAGGGACCTGATCGAGTGAAATTCTGGTGCAGTAACGCAAGTCTTCCTCATCGGGAACCGCGCTCAACTGTAACGAAAACCGAAACAGCCGCACGGCGCGTAATGGATCCCCATTCAACGTCTCTTCGCCATTGACGAGACGAATCCGTCCCACGGCCAAATCTTCCCGGCCATGAAACGGGTCGATCAACGGGCCATCGGGCCAGGCATAGGCCATGGCATTCACGGTGACGTCACGGTGCAGCAGATCTTCCTCGATGGTGGGTGTTTGTGCCGGACGGTGGCGATATTTGGAAATTTCGATGGTTTTGGGTTTTTCCCACCCTTTCAACGGCACAAAAACCGATTTGTCGCCCGTCCCCCCCCCGACGGCATCCTGTCCCGCCTGGCGTAGTGCCTCCAGGCATTGTTCCAGAGGTCGCGGGGTGAGTATATTGAGATCGTTGCTCAGGGGGCAGCCCTGCAGCACATTGCGAACCGCACTACCCACCAGATGAATGGGACCGATCAGATGATTCAGTTGATCCAAAAGGCCCGCGATGAACGGTGGAAATCCGCTTTTCAAGACAGGATGCATGCGTGTTTATCCAGTAGCCTGACAACGTAATCTGGGAATCGGTCCGGTTGGAGCTTATGAAAGAAGAAAACGTCCTGCCCTCGGTGACAGTCCTTACCATGGGTTGTCGCGTTAATCAATTTGAAACCGATGGGATTCTGAAAAACGGCTTGGAACGAGGCCTGCGGGCTTCGCCGTCCCTGAACGAGGCGGACATCATTGTAGTCAACACCTGCTCGGTCACCGTGGAGAGCGAACGCCAGGCCCGCAAGCTGATCCGCAAACTGGGTCGCGACCACCCTCATGCGCAGGTGGTGGTCACCGGATGCTACGCCGAAAGGTCTCCGGAATTCTTTGCCGGCCTGCCGCAGGTGACGCTGGTGGTCGGTAACCGGGACAAGGACCGGTTATGGCAACTCTGGTCGCGGCAGCGGTCCGATTTCATGAGCATGGCGCCTGTCACCGCCATCAACCCCGCCGACGCTGCCGCCACGGATCCCTTGGGCCATGAATTTCCTGGTCCAGGTGATGTTCGACATGCCCGGGCTTCACTTCAAATTCAGAATGGCTGTGACCGGAATTGCACCTACTGCGTCATTCCCCGGCTCCGGGGGCGCGGTACCAGCCTGGAGCCGCACAGGGTTTTGGAGCAGATCAGGGCCATCCTGGACCAGGGACGTCGGGAGATCGTTCTGTTGGGCATCGATCTCGGCGCCTACGGCCGCGATCTGACTCCCCCCCTGTCCCTGGGGGGGCTGATGCGGATGCTGCAGCCCCTCATCGAGGGCCGATGCCGTCTCCGGCTCTCTTCCATCGACCCCATGGATGTGGATGAGACGCTGACGTCATGGTTCTTCCCTGGGTCACCCGTCTGTCCCCATTTGCATCTGTCGATCCAGAGCGGCGACGATCTGATCCGCAAGCGCATGGGGCGCCATGGGACGCGTAGCGATATCCTGAACACCATCGAACGATTACGCCGCATCAATCCCGATCTTATTTTCGGGGCCGACCTCCTGGCCGGGTTTCCTACCGAATCGGACCAGGCCTTCGCCAATACCCTATCCCTGATCGATGATGGGGGACTTTCGATGCTGCATGTGTTTCCTTATTCCCAACGCCCCGATACCGCCGCGGCACGGTTTCCCTCCGCCCTGCAACTGCCGGAATCGGTTATCAAGGAACGTGCCAGACTTCTCAGGCTGCGGGGTGAAACCCTTTGGACCCATCTGGCCCAAACCCGGCTCTCCCGTTGCGTCGATGTCTTGATCGAAAAATTGGAGCCCCCGTGGGCCCATGGGACTTCCGAAGACTACCAATCCGTCAGTTTTACCAATTTTTTTAATGATCCTCATGGCGCCATTCGCCGGGTCCGCCTCGTGCATCATGACCCGGACCAGAATCAATTTATCGGCGTTATTCCACCATTCTCCACAGCCTTTTCCACAGGATCTGTGGATAACTTCTGAAACTATCCGCTTTTAATACTCAATAACGCCAATGATGAAAGTGCCGGGAGTATTTTTTTCCACAGTAACCGCGATCGTAATCATTCGGATCCTCCCCCCTGTTTTTGGAAATAATTACGAAAACACGGAGGCAAAGATTTAAATGTTCGGCGTTGCCCAGACTCCCTGGCCATCACCCAGCAAGGGAGGTGATGGCTCATGATGGGGCCATTGAGCCGGAAGGAGGACTAGAAAAGGCCAAGGGTCGGGAGAGGGGTGGG
>JADFZF010000058.1 GCA_015232645.1 Magnetococcales bacterium
TTGTCCGATGTATATTCTGCATCCAATTGGAGGTGTTTTACTGTTACGGGATTGGCGCCAAATTTTGGGTCAAAACCGAAGTTCTTCATGGGAATTTTGATTTCAGCGCCAGTCGTTGGGAGTCCATTAATATATGGCATGAAATTGACCAGCTGAGTATGGTTATCCGATGTGTCGATAAACTTTACTTCTGGCGGTGGCCCCTGATAACTACCGGTGAAGCGAATGACCAGGAATCCAGAAAGGTATGGACTCAAATCCGGTGTGGGGAGACTCGGAGTTCCCCAACCGCACCAGATGCCTGTCTTGCTTTCCCACTTCCAGTTGACAGTGCCGAGATTTTTATCCATTTTGACCATTTGTTTGGCGCGATCGGTACCGCATTTTGAATAGCTGATTACGATCGGACGAGTTTTATCAAGAATGATTAATTTGTTGTTGGCCTCTACTACTTTGCTACAAAAAAATATTTCTATTGCTATCAGTAACAAAAATTTAGACGCAGGAAAGCTATTGATAATAGTCATTTTTCTTCCTTTCAGCTGGGGTTATTGTTATTAATCGCTGGTATTCAGCCTCGGCTTTTCTTAAGGTATCGCAGCTCAATACCTTGTTGGTCGTATTCAAATTTTGATTAATCAATTCAAGTAACAACCTTCGACGACTTGGGGCTGGATTGGATTCTATTTCATGCAAATATTTCAACGTTGCGTTTAATGAAGTATGTGCTGAGTCGATATCCGAATGATCGATGTTAGGATTAATCGGAGCGCAGGAAAAGGCAGCAGGCTCATTCGATGTCGTGTTTGTTGGAGCGCCCTGATGAAGATCGATGTTTGTGTGGTTATCGAATTTAGTTCCAAATTGAGGTTCTTTCACATAATTAACCGTTGGAATATATCCGATCATAATTATAACAGCTAATGACAATGATACAGCTATTGAGGCTGTGATTTTATTAAATACAATCAACTTAATTTTTATTTTAACTGTACGAGCTATTTGAAAAATACCTGTTATATTATTATTTTGACTGTTTCCATTTTGGGATAGATCGAAGGTTGAACAGGGATCGACGTAACGGTTGTTCCGGCCACTTGATGGTGTGATTGGATTAATACTTTCCCTGGCATGATTTATGCTATCCGTGGTTATCTTAAAGGCGATTACCCACGAAAATGGATCAGGGACCGGAAGAGGATTTAAATTATCATCAAATGCTTCGACACGAAGCTTTCGATATTTTTCTAAAAAACTTTCGCTTATAGTTTGAAATTGAATGACGTTATTTGGTTCAAGAATTTTCATAAACATTTGTTCTATGTGTGAAGGGATCAGGCTCGTCACCTGTTCCTGAATCTCATGGTCATAATCTTCGATGTAAAATATTTTGGTTAGCGTTTCCACCGCCAAATTGGCAGGAAGTTTCACGCCGGGTTTGGGTGCTGGTATGGGCACCACCCTTCCAGGCATCCTAAGGCGGCCCCTGATAGTTTCTGCGAAGTTTTCTAGAATGTTTATTTTGACATCTGGAACGTGTATAATAACATTGCCTACCCATTTACTCGGTATGCTCGGCTCACGAGAAATAAAGATGAAGGGGTCCCAGTCGTCGACTAGTTGCGAGAGAAATTCTGTAAGTGAATAATTGTGGCCTCTAGTTGGCAGTTCATGCATCACCGCCTGGATGGAAACCAGAATACCATTGATTTTTCCAGCTTTTCTCCATGATTTCAGGCAACTTTGGCAGTCAGTGAGAAGATCTGAGATATTTCCTGTAAGAACTTCAAGGTGCTTCCCAATATCATTCAGTTCCTTCTGCCTTTCCCGGGCTCGATTGGATGCACGATTGTCGAACTCCAGAAGCAAGCCATATGAAATATTTGTCTTCCTTAGTACATAGTCAATTTCTGATCCTGTAGAACCGCCAATACTGAAGTAGGCAAGGCGGGAATCGATTCCTCTGAAGTTTGGCAACTTATCGCAAAGGTATTTGATCACCTCTTGTGCTTTTTTTCTTCCGGAGGATTCAAAGTTAGCATGATAATTGTTAGAAAAATTAGTTGATTCTGTTTCTCTTGCACCGTTACCGAGAGCAGCAATGATTCTATTTTCCAAGCTATTGTTATGATTGTTATTTGGCATTATTGATGTCCTCATGATGCTTGATAATACATCTATGTTCACTAAAACGTAGTTCCAAACCGCGACTGTTCAGCAGAAGTACATATTTCAGATTGACGCTCTATCTCTTGATAAAATATCATTAAGATCATAATCAGTTAGTTGGTGCATGTTGATATTTTCGCGCCTCAATTAATCAATCTTATTGGATAGTTTAGTGTTTTGTTGAAATGTATGGCCTCATATATATTGATCTCGCAAACGGCAGGCCCCCATCTTAATCTTTTGCAACTAATATTTCATAGCATAATATTATAATTAATATTATTATTTGTCATAAAACCACCCAGAGTTTCTTTTAGACGCCCTTTAGCGGCTACATTTTAGCAATAAAATAAAATCATTATTATATAATATTGCATATTTATGTTGATAGATGATTATAATATAACTTTATGATTCAGTCAACTCTAAAAAGATCATCTGGAGGAGAGGTTAGGCCGGCGCTCGGGGTGGGGAAGGGGTTTGATAATAATAATTTATATTGTACTGATTCAATATAAATTTTTTTCGTTTCTCTTAACCCGTTGATTTTTCCTGCTGTGATCCACATTCAGCAAAAAACAATTAAATTGTTTTTACATGAAATAATAAATATAATATTGATCAAAAATATCTTTTATTGTATAAATTGTCGTGAATTATTGGAAAGAACTCGGGGAAATTTCGGAAGCGAGGAGGGAATGGCAAACGGGAACCGGTGTCGAAGGGACGCAGAGTTGCGCTTGGCAGGCAAGCTGGGCTGGCTCGGTAAAATGCCCTGGAAGGGATGGGCTTTGTTCGGCGACCTTCCGTCAACGGAAGATGATTATTGCAAATAAATAAAGAGATGTTGCTTAGGTCGAATAATTGGCGTAGGTAAATTCAAGTTAAAAATTCTAATTAAATACGGCACCGCAATTTTCACTGGGTTCATATTATATTTAATATATATTTATATATTAATATCATATTATACCTGACTTTAGAAGTATATTGACCGAATGTATGACATTGATGTAGTATGGACAAGATTAGGAGATTGGTAAATAAACAATAATTTTTACAGATATCTGTAGAGGCTTGAGGAATCTTCCATCAAGATCAACAAAACAAAAATATAGATCAATGATTATTTTTAGTAAAAAGCGACTCATGTGCTAAAGGAAAAATTCATGGCCGATGAAAATTTGTGTACCTGTCCATCCGACAAGCCCCATCCCTGCCTCATGGCGGTAATGGCCCCCCTGAAGCTGAAGAATCATGAGTGGGAGGATTTCAAGAGCCTCTTGAAGGAAGCCAAGGATATTGGCGTCGAAGCCGTCACGGTGGATATGTGGTGGGGGCATGTCATGAAAGAACGTGGCCAACCCGATTGGAAATATTACAAGGATCTGTTCAACGTCATCTGTATGCATGGCCTTCGTATCGTCCCCATTTTTTCAATGCATCATGGGGGGGGCAGCGTCGGAGATGGTGACTTGAACGAGCCGATTCCCCGGTGGGTTTACGATGATCTTTCGCGCGAGGCCGGACTTCGACCCGACGACTTGCGCTATATCAGTGAAAAAGGCCGCGTTCATAGTGATGCCGTGCCTGTCTGGGCGACTACCGGTGCACATGGTCCGATCGTGCTAGAAGCCATGGCCGACTTTTTCCGCGCCTTCACCAAAGAGGAATATTTTCAACGGCTGGCGCAAAATCGATGTTTTCCTGAACTCAACATCAGTCTTGGACCGGCGGGAGAGCTGCGCTATCCGTCCTATAACCTCAAACATGCCGACGGACTCCCCCAAAGCGATGAATGGTCCTATCCTCACCGGGGATTTTTTCAGTGCTACGGCGATTTGGCACAACGTTCCTTCCGAGATTGGGCGAAAAAGAGGCTGGAAGATAGGCGT
This sequence comes from Magnetococcales bacterium, assembly GCA_015232645.1. Taxonomy (GTDB): domain Bacteria; phylum Pseudomonadota; class Magnetococcia; order Magnetococcales; family UBA8363; genus UBA8363. Next base: position 4,065 of record JADFZF010000058.1, read on the forward strand.
CGGCAAAATCTTCAAGATGCGGAGGACTATTGGGTTTCCCACTTTGTGAATGATGCCCATCCCGCGGATCCCTTCCACCAAATCAGGCCGCCCGGCGGCGAAAAGCCCGCCGATGGCCAGGCACGCGCCGATGATTTTGTCAGCCACTCACCCTGGTTGAGCCCCAACAAGCATGAGCGTCAATATGCCGAGGATTTTATCACTTGGTACAATGAATGTCTGATAACCCATGGGTATGCGATCATGACCAAGGCAGATTCCTGCTTGGCCGAGGGAGCATTCCGCGAAATCCCGTTGGGGATGAAAATTCCTGGCGTTCATTGGCAATGGCGGTGCACCGATGTGCCGCGGATGGCGGAGATGACGGCGGGATTGATTCCGCTGCGGCTGGGGGTGGTCCGTTCCCGGGATGACCAGGCGCCCGATGGCATGAGATGGTTGGAAGACGGCCAATATCCCATCGAAACAGGCTATGACAATATTTTTAACATGGTCCGAAAACTCAAAGCCTCATTCGCATCGGGTCGGGATGTCACCGTCTATTTTACCGCCTTGGAGATGGACGATGACTGGGACGATTGTGGTTCCCAGGATGACCATAAGACCTCGCGGGCCCGAACCTTGGTACGCTGCGCGGCCAAGGCGGCCCAGGGAACGATCCATCAACAACCGGTCACTTTGCGGGGGGAAAATGCCCTGTCGCGAATCTCCTCCGATGGTGATCCCGACACCGATTGGCGAGAAATCGCCTGTGCTTTCGAGGTGGGACGCTTCACAGGCTTCACGCTATTACGACTCGACAAGCAGACGTGGTACCAGGAGAAAGAAAAATTTCGCCAATTCATCAAAACTTATGACTTCCATCGTCCATAGATTGTTGCCGCCCGCCATTGGAATGATCCCATGTACGGCGAGACGGCAACGGTTGCGCATGCGTTTCTCTCAGGGTCCGTCTCCCCAGGAATCGCCCAATCGCATTCTGGCCGCGCGCGCGGGATATACGTGAGGATCGTCGTCTGAAATCATAACCTTGAAAGAAAGCCGAATGTTGTCAACAGCACAAGATCAGATGAGTGAAAACATTCCCCTTGGCGCCACACTCGTAGAGGGCGGTGCCACCTTTCGTGTTTGGGCACCGAATGCCAAGGAAGTCTATATCGCCTTGAATAAGCCCGCCAATGCGTCCAATTTCATCAAACATCCGGACCATCTGCTTTTTCGTTCTGGAGATTATTGGCACAAGTTTGTCCCCGGTGTCCAGGATGGGGATGGCTACCGCTTTTACGTCGTCGGCAGCGGCAGCGAAGGCTTCAAACGCGATCCTTATGCGCGTGAATTGCAGATGGACGCCTATCCGCCCAACTGCATCGTCAGGAAAACCAACGACTTTCCTTGGCATGACAATGGCTTCTCACCACCGGAGTTCAACGACCTCGTCATTTATCAATTTCATATCGGGGTCTTCTACGCCAAAGATAATTCCGGCCAGGATATTCGTCATGGCCGCGTCGCCAAAATTCTGGACGTGGTGGATCGCATTGAATATTTCCAGGATCTGGGTGTCAATGCCGTGTTGCCTTTGCCATTTAATGAATACCAGACCCCCAGCAGCCTCGGCTATAACGGGACCGATCTGTTCGCACCAGAGCGGGATTATACCGTCCGAAAACAAGAATTGGGGCCATACATCACCCGTGTCAACCGACTATTGCGGCAGAAAGGTTGCGCTTCGATGACCATCGAACAGCTGACCGGGCCGATGAACCAGTTCAAGGCATTCGTCGATCTCTGTCACCTGTATGGGATCGCCGTCCTGGCCGATGTCGTCTACAACCACGGTGGCGGTGGCTGGGATGAAGAGAGTATCAAATTTTTCGATCGACAACCTTACGATAATGATAACAACAGCCTCTATTATACCAATCAGGATCACGCCAGCGGTCGTGTTTTTGCGTTTTGGCAAGCTCCGGTGCAGCAATATCTGATCGATAATGGCAAAATGTTGTTGTTGGATTATCACCTTGATGGTCTGCGTTATGATCAGGTCACGGTGATGGCCGAAAATGGAGGTTGGTATTTTGCTCAAAATCTGGCCAATACTTTGCGTTACGTCAAACCAAATGCCGTGCAGATTGCCGAGTATTGGGGCAATGAACGATGGAGAGGGGTGACCCAACAACCCGATGGCATGGGATTTGATATCGGTTATGATGACTCCTTGCGCGATGCCATCCATCAGGTATTGAACTCGGCCTCCTTCGGGATGAATGCGCGTTTGGATCTTGACAGGCTCAAGAACGCCCTTGAAACGACACTTAAATATCCTGGCCGTTGGAGTGTCCTGCGCAACATCGAAAATCACGATATCCTCTACGCCAGACATACAGGCGCTGATCTCAAACCACGGATCGTGGCGGAAGCGGATCCGAGCAATCCCAGATCCTGGTACGGTCGCAGCCGTGCCAAAGTGGCCACCGGTCTGCTCTTGACCGCCCCTGGTGTTCCGATGATGTTCATGGGACAAGAATTTTTGGAAGACAAATATTGGAGCGACGATTCCAACTGTCGGGAACTCTTGATTTGGTGGGCCGGTCTCGAAGGGCAGGATAAGGCCATGTCGGATCAACATCGCTTTACCCGGGAGATGATCTGGTTACGTCGCAAACACCCTGCATTGCGAGCCGATGGGCTGAATGTCTTTCACGTTCACAATGACAACCGGGTAGTCGCTTATCACCGTTGGATCCCTGGTTTTGGTCGCGATGTGGTGGTTGTGGCGAGTTTCCGGGATGAAACGTACTATAATCACAGTTATCGCATTGGCTTCCCTCAAGGCGGTCACTGGATCGAGGTATTCAACAGCGATGTATTCGATCAATGGTTCAATCCCCACGTTCAGGGTAATTCAGGCGGTGTAACCGCCGATGGCCCGCCGTGGGACAACCTGCCGACATCGGCTGAGGTGACATTACCGGCCAACTCGATATTGGTCTTTGCCCGGGATTGGGGTGACTTTTAAACCCGGGTCAGTCGGATAGGCCATCGGGTTGCGGCAGGTGACGGGGTTTGGGAAGGGAGGCCGCCCCTTCTCGGAACCTTTCCGGCCGTACTAACCATGGAGAGCCGTCATGGATTGTCTCGCTCCGCGAATGCAATGGTCCCCGTTTCCTCCTTTTCCGTTGGTTCGATCCCTGAGCCTGCTGGCGTTGATGTTATTCTTGACCGGCCTTGATCCGGTCCGGGCCCAGGGGATTAGTATGGAACGTTCCGATTGGGTCAACTATTTCAACACCTTCGATGCCCAGGGGACCATCGTCGTCGCCGATGAGCGGTGGTCCCACCCCGGCCAGTGGGTGGTTGATGACCAACGGGCCAAGCAACGTTTTTCTCCCGCCTCCACATTTAAAATTCCACATACGCTGTTCGCGTTGGACGCAGGAATTGTGCATGATGAGTTTCAAATTTTTCGATGGGATGGGGTGGTTCGCAATTTTGCGGCGCACAATCAGGATCACAATCTACGCTCGGCCATGCGCAACTCCGTTGTTTGGGTTTTCGAGGGATTTGCCGACCAGATCGGAGAGGAGCGGGCCAGGGCTTACCTGGAAAAAATCGACTATGGCAACGCCGATCCCTCGACAACCGATGGAGATTATTGGATCGACGGCCGTTTGGCCGTTTCCGCCCATGAGCAGGTTGCCTTTTTAAGGAGACTGCATAAAAATCAACTCCCGTTTGCCATCGAACACCAGCTTCTGGTCAAGGATATCATGATTATCGAGGCGGGGAGGACGTGGATACTGCGTGGCAAAAGCGGCTGGCAAGGTCGCATGGGCTGGTGGGTCGGATGGGTCGAATGGCCGGATGGTGCCGTCTATTTTGCGCTGAACATCGACACCCCCAACCGACTGGCGGATCTTCCAAAACGGGAGGCCATTGTCCGGGCCATCCTCCGTGATCTGGAGGCCTTGCCACCCGCTTCGTCAGAGGGTTCTCCTTCATAGGCCTGAAGCCGCCATCCCCATCGTTTTTTTTGGAGCGGCCTGGATAGCGACCGTCGGGCTACTCTTGCCCCAATACGATACGGGTCCCCAAATCGACCACCTGGCTGGGAGGGAGTTTGAAAAATCCCGTGGGACTTTCGGCACTGCGAAACATGTCCAAAAATAATTGCAGGCGCCATTGAGACATTTCCGGATGACGACCCGCAATGAATATGGCCTTGCCGATGAAGAACCAGGTGTCCATGAGGGATAAGGGCCTGTTGTCGGGCAAGGTGCATGTGACCAGGGCCCTGGGGACATCCATGGTTTCCATGAAACCGTAGCGGATGATGATACGGTAAAATTTTCCTTCCAAGATATCCACTTGGACGCGTTCGTCGTCGTTGACATACGGAAGGGCATCGGCCCGGATGCTGAGAAAGACGATTGTTTCATAGAGCGATCCGGTATGACGTAATAATTCGACGAAGGCGGATGGGGCCACCTTGAAATTTTGGGTCATGAATACCGCCACCCCTGGCATGGTATTGAATGGGGCGGCTTCGAATTGATGCAGGAAGGTATCCAAAGGAATTTCCTGTTTTTGCACCGCCTCCCGGACCAGGGTTTGACCTTTGCGCCAGGTGGACATCAGAAAGAACAGCACGGCTCCCAAGGCCAGAGAGAACCAGCCTCCATCGGCGATTTTAAGGATGTTGGCGCCCAAGAATCCCAGATCAATGGCCATAAAAAATATCATGAGTATCATCGCCTTGGACCAACTCCAGGAAAACATTTTCCTCAGGACGATGCCGAAGGCCAAAGGTGTGGCGGCGACCATGGTGACGGTTACTGAAATTCCGTAGGCCGCGGCCAGGTTGTTGGAGCTTTTGAAACCGAGAACCAGAATGACCACGGCGATCAAAAGCAGCCAGTTGGTGGCAGGGACGTAGATTTGCCCGAATTCAGTGGAAGAGGTATGAACAATCCTAAGCCTGGGAAGATAACCGAGTTGCATGGCTTGACGAGTGGCGGAGAAGGCGCCGGAAATAACCGCCTGAGAAGCGATGACGGTGGCGGCGGTGGCGAGTATCACCATGGGAATCAATGCCCAGTGAGGTACGCAGAGATAAAAAGGATTTTGTACGGCAAGGGGGTCATTGAGGATCAGTGCCCCCTGACCCAGATAATTGAGCATCAGCGCTGGAAAGACGAAACTTCCCCAAGACCAGTTGATGGCGGGTTTGCCGAAATGGCCCATATCGGCGTAAAGCGCTTCGGCCCCGGTAACAGCCAGAAAGACCGATCCCAGGACCAGTAAGGTATTGCCGGATTGATTACGGAGGAGATAGTTGAGGCCGTGAATCGGGTTGAGGGCGACTAGGACCTTGGGGTAACTGATGATTTGTTTGATCCCAATGATAGAGATGGAGAAGAACCACAGAATACATATGGGGCCAAACAGGCGGCCAATTTTGGTCGTCCCCTGGCTTTGAAAGAAAAATAATAACAATAGTATTGTCAGTGTAATTGGTGTGATTAATGGTTTGAGAGAGGGCGCGATTGTCTCCAACCCTTCGACGGCGGACAATACGGAAATGGCTGGGGTAATGACGCCATCGCCAAAGAAGAACGCAACTCCGATCATGCCAGCCACCATGATGAATTTTTGCATGTTCGGCTTATCGTAGGTCAGTTGGCGCGCCAATTCCACTAGGACTAGATTGCCTCCTTCCCCCTGATGATCGGCTTTCATGATAAAGAGTTGGTATTTGAGGGTTAGGATGATCAGCAGGGTCCAAATGATCAGAGAGATGATACCGACGACGCTATCAAAGCCGGGAGGGGGGGCATGTTCGCCACCGAGGGCTTCCTTGACGGCGTATAGAGGACTGGTACCAATATCGCCGAACACGATGCCGATGGCGCCGATCATCAGGGGTAACAGAGAGCGATTCTCTCCGGAGGTTTCATGGTGGGCAGGTTGGTTCATAAACAATTCTTATCAATGAAAGGTCACAAGGAATCGTTACGTTGAAGCTGTGTCGGAGGAATTTGGTCAATCGATCGGGGATTTCCATCAACTATACGGGGAATTGATTCCCCAAAAGGTCTCCTTATTGTCGGGCGAGGGGAGGAAACAGGTCGTTCCACCCCGGGAGCCCTCCTTATGGACGTCGAACATCGACACCACACACCGATTGCCAGCTACTCCGAAACGGGAGGCCATGGTTCGAGCGATCCATGATGATCTGGATGCATCCGCTTGGCCAAGAGTAGATAGGCCCCTGGGGAGCACAGTTCATGGGATGGGCTTGGACTACTCATGCCGCCCCAGAACGATACGAGTCCCCAAATCGACCACCTGACTGGGAGGGAGTTTGAAAAAGCCAGCGGGGGTTTCTGCGCTACGGAACATATCCAGGAATAGTTTCAGACGCCATTGAGACATTTCTGGATGACTTCCCGCTATGAAAATGGCCTTGCCGATGAAAAACCAGGTGTCCATGAGGGGCAAGGGTTTATTATCAGGCAAGACGCATTTAGATAGGGCTTTTGGGACATCGATGGCTTCCATGAAACCGAAGCGGATGATGACACGATAGAACTTTCCTTCCAGGATATCCACCTGGACGCGTTCGTCGTCATTGATATATGGGAGGGCGTCGGCCCGAACGCTGAGGAAAACGATGGTTTCGTAGAGCGAGCCGGTGTGGCGCAGTAGTTCGACGAAGGCGGAAGGGGCCACCTTGAAATTTTGAGTCATGAACACCGCCACCCCGGGCATGGTGCCGAAGGGAGCAGCCTCGAATTGACGCAGGAAGGTGTCCAACGGTATTTCCTGTTTTTGCACCGCCTCCCGCACCAGGGTTTGACCCTTGCGCCAAGTGGCCATCAGAAAGAACAGCACGGCTCCCAAGGCCAGAGAAAACCAGCCACCATCAGCGATTTTCAGGATATTGGCGCCCAAAAAACCCAGATCGATAGATATGAAAAATATCAGGAGAGCCAGCGCTTTGGGCCAGTTCCAGGAAAACATCTTTCTGAGAACGATGCCGAATGCCAAAGTGGTATCGGCGACCATGGTGATGGTCACAGAGATTCCGTAGGCGGGGGCCAGATTATTGGAACTTTTAAAGCCGAGAACCAGAATAATCACGGCGACCAACAAAAACCAGTTGGTGGCGGGAACGTAGATTTGTCCGAATTCGGTGGACGAGGTATGAACAATCCTGAGCCTGGGAAGATAACCCAGTTGCATGGCTTGACGAGTGGCGGAGAAGGCGCCGGAAATGACCGCTTGGGAGGCGATGACGGTGGCGGCGGTGGCGAGTATTACCATGGGAATCAGCGCCCACGGGGGCACGCAAAGATAAAAAGGGTTTTTTACGGCCAGCGGATTGTTCAGAATCAGAGCCCCCTGACCCAGATAATTGAGCATCAGAGCAGGAAAGACGAAGCAGACCCAAGACCAGTTGATGGCAGGTTTGCCGAAATGGCCCATGTCGGCATAAAGCGCTTCGGCCCCGGTAACGGCCAGGAAGATCGATCCCAGCACCAGGACGGTATTGCCCGATTGATTATGGAGGAGATAATTAAGGCCGTAGATCGGGTTGAGTGCAGCCAGGACCTTGGGGTAACTGATGATTTGTTTAACACCTATGACAGCGAGGGAGAAGAACCATAGGATGCATATGGGTCCAAACAAGCTGCCAATTTTGGCCGTCCCCTGGCTTTGGAAGAAAAATAATATAAATAATATTGTCAGAGTAATGGGTATTACGAATGATTTTAGTGCCGGGGTGGCCACCTCCAACCCTTCCACGGCGGATAATACGGAAATGGCCGGGGTAATGACGCCATCGCCGAAAAAAAACGATACCCCGACCATGCCCGCCACCATGATCAATTTTTGCATGGCGGGATGATCGCCAGTCAATTTGCGCGCCAATTCCACCAGGACCAGATTGCCTCCTTCGCCCTGATGACCTGCTTTCATGATATAGATTTGGTACTTGAGGGTAATGACGATCAACAGGGTCCAGATGATCAAGGAGATGATACCGACGACGTTGTCGAAGCTTGGTGGGGGGGCGTGTTCGCCCCCCAGAGCCTCCTTCACGGCGTATAGGGGACTGGTACCAATGTCACCGAACACGACACCGACGGCGCCGATCATCAGGGGAAAAAGCGGCCGACTCTCTTTGGATAACTCGTTATGGGCTGGTTGATCCATGGGCAGTATGTATCATCAGGGGTGTTGATGAGCAGGTGGTCGATCACGAATCACCAGGGAGGGCGATGTGAAGCCTTATCGGAAGAACTCTGGCAATCGACAAGGGATCACCAGAAAAATTTTCTGGAACCATGGATTGGTGCATGCGGAGAAGGTCAGGAGATTGGCGATGTTGGCAAAAAACGGTTCAAGGCGGGGACGGAAACCACCGATGAATGTCGGCGAGGAGGTCCCGGCGGGCAAGGGGCAGCCTGAGGTGTTCGACTCTAACCCCCTGAACCCACTCTGGAGTTTCTCATGCCATCGACGAAAGAGAAAGGAAAAAATTCCCAAAACGATCAACCCATCATTCTGGGCGAGGGGAGTAAACAGGCGATTCCATCGGAACGTCCTCGATTGAAAAAAATGGGTAACGATGAATACCTTAAGGTTATGCACGAGTTGCACATCGAATTACTCAAATTGCAGAACTGGGTGAAAAACGAGCGTCTACGGATCGTCGCCTTGTTCGAGGGGCGGGATGCATCGGGCAAAGGGGGGACGATCAAACGGTTCATCGAGCATCTCAATCCACGCGGCAGCCGGGTGGTGGCGTTGAACAAGCCAACCGACGAGGAAAAATCGCAATGGTATTTTCAACGTTACGTCAAATATCTTCCATCGGGTGGGGAGATCTGTTTTTTTGATCGCTCGTGGTACAACCGCGCCGGGGTTGAGCGGGTCATGGGGTTTTGCACCCGCGACGAGGTCCGGGAATTTCTGCGCTCGGTCCCTCAGTTCGAGGAAATGTTGGTGCGTTCGGGCATCCTGTTGTTCAAGTTCTATTTTTCCGTCAGCAAGGAAGAACAGTTGGCGCGATTCAAACGTCGGGAGACTGATCCCCTGAAACAATGGAAACTCAGCCCGGTGGACAAAGAGTCCCAGGACAAGTGGAACGATTACACTCACGCCAAGGAAGATACGTTTTTTTATTCGTCCACCGCCATCTGTCCATGGACCATCATCAAATCGGATGATAAGAAACGGGCGCGCGTCAACAGCATCAAATATTTTTTGAGCCAGGTCGATTATTCCGGCAAGCGTGATGAGCTGATGGACTACGATACGCGCATCGTGCGTACGGTTCAGGAAGAAATAGGTATCGACTGAAGGGTTTGTGTCTCCCAGGTCCTTCAGAATTTGGGCAACAATACCGGAGTCAGGGTAATTGGATCATGTCCAATAACCAGCGTTCCAGCAGGTCAACCCGGGCATCCCAGGTATTGGCCAGGGCAACCTGGCGCCGTTCGGCGACCGTCCCTGTTCCTTGCCCCTCCAGGGCGCGGGCAATGGCGGTCTCCCATTGGGAGACCGTCTCCGCCACGGTAACCACATGTTGAAATTCCGCTACGATGACTTGTTGGGCCGCAGCCACTACTGGGCGTCCCGTGGCCAGGCATTCATGCAGCTTGGTCGGGTATCCATGCACCACCCAATCGTCCTTGAGACCCTGTTGATCGCGGGCAATCAGATAGCAAATGACGTGAACATCGAGATGATTGAGGTAGGCAGGCATTTCTTCCAATGATTTACGCTGCAACCAGTGGATGTTGGGTTGTTGCAGACATTCCTGCCACCTCTGCCGTCCGCGGGCATCGCGTTCGGTCGAACCGTTCATGTAGACCGGGCCGATGAAGACCCAATGCCAATCGGTCTGTTTTTTCGCCAGGGACAAAACCATATCCAGATCCAGCTTGGGATTGATGGAGCCGACGTAACCGATACGGGGGTGGGGGATGGCCTCGAGGTCCACAGGGCAGGGGACCCCTGCCGCCGCCACGAATCGTTGGGCATCGGCGCCATTGTTCAACACCTTGGCCCTTCGGTTTCCGCCCCAGGGAAGGGTATCGGCCATCCCTTGGGAGGAGGTGGTGATCAGGTCAGCCCGTTGCAGCAGTCGTTGTTCCATCCCCGCCTTGTCTTCGGTCCAGTTTTCCATCATCCGATAGGCATCGAAGACATGATAGACCACGTATTCCGGTTGGATAGGCTGTAGCCAGGGTTCGAACGTCGGATGAAACAACAGGGCAATGGGACGAGGTCCATTCGCGGGCAATCCCTGGAGCATTCTTCGGGCATGATGGCGGATTACCCATCGATCCCAGCGGGGAAAACGCGGCCAGAGGGGCGGAAAACGACCGGGGTGATCCACGCGGACGTGATCGCTGTCTTGCAGCCACCCGAACCAGGGCGATTGTTGCCACAGGGGGGTATGGCGGTACCAGACGTTGAGCGGGCCAAAGCTGTAAATGACTGTCCACCCTCGTTGACCGAGTCGGGACAACAACTGTTGTCGACTCAACCAATGGTTCCACCAGGGATGAGGGGCAAAGGCAAGAATGGGAGGCAGGGGTTGGGCCATAGTTGGGATGATGGTCGGGCTGGCGTTGGTGATGTTTGCAACAGGAAGCCATTGCTGGACAAACCGTGTCAATGGATGGATAGTGGTGGCATGGAAAAAAACGAATCGGTGCCCATGGGCGTAATCATACAATAATGGTAACTATTCATCCCCCCCAGGTTGAAAAATATTGAAAAAAAAAAGGGGTCTGGGGGATTGCCCCCAGGGTTTTGATTTTGTTTTTGATTTTCACGCGCCCCTTTAACCGAAGCGATTTTTTTCGCGTGGTTTTCGCGAAAAAAATCGCGCAGGGCGCGCACCTTGGTTGGCCTGTCTTCGCGGTTTTTGCGAAGACAGGCCAACGCCCTGTCAGGGTTTCAGGATCTGACAACCGACAGGGCGTTAAAGATCATTTCGCAAAACCCGAGAAAAGATCTTTAACCAAGGTGCGCCCCCCTGCGTCATTTTTTCCGCGAAAACCACGCGGAAAAAATCGCTTCGTGTCAAGGAGGGGGGGGCGAAAAAAACAAAATCAAAAACAAAACCCTGGGGGCAATCCCCCAGACCCCTTTTCTTTTTCAATATTTTTCAACCTGGGGAGCTGAATAGTTAC
>JADFZF010000059.1 GCA_015232645.1 Magnetococcales bacterium
GGGCCCGCGATTGCCGCGCCAGCAGGCGTTGCGTCAGCGATCCCGACGCCGATGTGGCTCTACGGGCCGGTGATCCCTGCTCCCTGGCTGGCGCAGTGCTCACCGGTGCACGGGGGGCCATGGGGCGTGACCCGGCCCGGGGACGCATCAACCTGGATAGCACCCCCCCCATCGGGGACGATCCGGCACGCGGCCCGGTGGTCCCCGATTCCCGGGGCGGCGGTGGTACCGATGGCTGCTCCACGGCTGCCGGGGCTACGACCTCCGACTCCTCGCCCCGATCCCCCTCCCCATGCCACCCTGATCGCGGCGAAACACTCCTTGTCCTTTCGGATTCGACCGGTCGGCTCCGCCCTGACGGCGGCCTTTCCACCCCCCCTCGCCCTTCTTCCCCAGGTTTCTTCACCGAAGGTTTGAATCGCGATACCAACGCCATCACCGCCCCAGGGCCCGACCCTGAACGGTCCGGTGATTTTTCAACCCTCCGCGAATCAACCGCCTCGCGATCCTGCCGCCGCCGCAACCACCGATTCACCACCGATGCCGATCGGTTTGGCTCCGGAGCCATCTCCCCCACGACATCCGCTTCGCTAGCGATCTCGGGTGGCTCGAGGACCTCATGACCAGACGACGGCTCCATCCGGCGCGGAGGAGGATCCGCAACCTCTTTTTTCGTCGGTCCGGCGCCCTGGGGTTGCAAGGCATCGTCAAGCAATCGGGAGAGTAAGGCTTTCTGCTCCTGCTGTTGGTACGGGACGATGGTTTCCTTGGGGGGGGGGCACGGGAATGACCACTGCCCCGGGACGCTGAGGACGCCTGGAGGGCAGAACCATCCCCAGCAAACGTTGCATGAAGGATCCCTGCCGCTTGGGAACCGCTCCCTGAACCCGTGTCGCGCCGGTACGTGCTCCCGACCTTCTGCGCGTGACGACCGCCTGGGCCCCACGCTGGCGTTTGACGATGGACCTGCGCTCGGGGGGAGGATCGCGTCGATGACGGTTGGGGCGGTAGGGAGGCGCCATGGTCAATCACTCAAGGGGAGCCATTGGTCTTGACGCATGGGTTGCATCCCCAGCTCTTCGCGCGCCCGGCGTTCGATGGTATTCAGGTCGGTACGCGTCACCAGTTCCAGTTTCAGCGCCCGCTCCCGATCCAAATTCTGCAGATACACATCTTCCTCATTACTCAGTTCCCTATGACTTTCCAGCATCCACGTCCTGGAGGTGACAATAATGGCCGCCGTCAGCACCAGGAGCAATATCAAAAAGGCGGGAATGAAAGTATCGGGTCTCATAGGCCCCTCGACGATGACGAATGGGCTCGCTCGATGATGCGCAACTTGGCACTCCTCGCTCGCGGATTCGATCCGATCTCCTCGCGACTGGGGGTCAGCGGTTTGCGGACGACCAGCCTGAAAGGAGGCGTCTTCGGCTCCGGCTGGGGCAGCAAACCCATGGGACCCTGGACCCGTGGCGGCAGCGCCGCATCCTTGAAAATACGCTTCACCACCCGATCTTCCAGGGAATGAAAGGAAATAACAGCAATACGCCCCCCTGTGGCCAGATAATCCATCGCCTTTTTCAATCCGCTTTCCAATTGCTCCAGCTCCTGGTTCACCGCCATGCGCAAGGCCTGAAAAATGCGCGTGGCTGGATGCAGCCCTGGTCGTGGCGGCGGCAGACAGGCTTCAAGCAAGGCCGCCAATTGCCGGGTGGATGTCAATCTTTCCCTGCTCCTGGCCTGGACGATGGCATGGGCCGCCCGTTTGGCTCTGGGTTCTTCCCCCAGACTGAAGAAGAGCTTCGTCAATTCCCATACATCCATCTGATTGACCATGTCCGCCGCGGTGATCCTGGTCTCCATCCCCTGATCCATGCGCATATCCAAAGGTCCATCGGCACGGAAGGAAAATCCTCGTTGGGCGGTATCCAACTGTTGCGACGAGACTCCCAGGTCGAACAGGGCCCCCTGGATGTCGTCCCAACCGCATTGCTCCAGGGCCTTGGCGAGTTGCGCGAACGGACCCTGATACAGATGCAATCGCCCCGCATATCGGCCCGCCATGGACCGACCATGGGCGATGGCGCTGGGATCGCGATCCATGCCAAGGACCTGCCCCTGGGGCCCACACTGTTCCAGCAGCGCCCGCGTATGTCCTCCGCCACCAAAGGTGGCATCCAGATAACGTCCACCATCCGTGAGGACCAATCCCGCCACCACCTCGGCGATCATGACCCCTCGGTGACCCCCTGCCGCCCCGTCTACCACATGGTTCCCCTTCAGTCGCCACCTGAATCTGGCCCGACAAAGGGCTTTATATTATCGTGAGCATGGACCCAGGCCAAGGTTTGGCGGCATGATTCCTGGAAATTTCTCCATCCACCCAATCGTCCTCCCCCCGGGCTCGTCATGGATCTGACACGAACCACTGGACCCACCCCCGGGAATCCGACGCCATTTTGTGGAAAATCAATGGCAAAACAACCCGATGTTCCTCCCCATTCAAGATGGTTCAGCATATGCAATACAGCCATCGACCCCATGAGCCTCTATTAGGAGCCGAAAATGCCTGTGCTGAAGCTTCACAAGGATCGCGACCGGTTTTCACTCAAGGATGGGGATACCACTCTCCTGGAGGGAATCAGCCGCCAACAGTTGCTCAAACTGTTGCCCGGGCTCAAATCCAGGGGGTTCATCGTCGACAACGTGGCACTTCTACTGGGAAAATTATAATGACGACCTGTGCGCGCGCATCCAACCGGGAGCCGATACCTCTCTTCGCGGTATCAATCGACAATGCACTGCAACCCTTTGAGATAACGTCCCTCCGGAAAGGTCAGGGCAACGGGATGATCCGCAGGTGGTCCCAGATAACGTTGAATCATGACGTGACGTCCGGCGTCGATGGCTGCGTCGGCAACCACCTTGGCAAACAAATCCATCGCTACACGACCGGAACAGGAAAAGGTCAACAGGCGTCCGCCCGGGGCTAGCAGCCGCAACGCCAGCCAGTTGAGATCCTTGTAGGCGCGTGCGGCACGCATCAGTCCCGCCTGGGAATCGGCCAGGCGCGGCGGATCCAGAACGATACAGTCAAAGGTTCGTCGCTGGTCGCGCCACTCCCGCAGCTTATGAAAGGCATTGCCCCGGCAATAGTCGAACCGGTCTTCCGGCAACCGGTTGCGACGGGCATGGTCCTCCGCCTGGGACAGGAGCGCCGCCGACGACTCCAGATGCGTCACATGCTCCGCCCCCGCCGCCATGGCGTTGAGGCCAAACCCCCCAGAAAAAGCAAAGGTATTGAGGACCCGCCGCCCCTGACATCCCTCGCGCACCAGCAGACGGTTGTCCCTCTGATCCAGATAGAACCCCGTCTTATGGCCGTGCCAGGGATCCACCGCATAGGACAGACCGTGTTCCTGAAGCGGAATGGTCTCCGGCGGCGTCAGCCCCGCAAGCGTCCCCACCGATTCCGTCAGCCCCTCCTGGGCGCACACTTCCCCCTCGGTGCGTTCCAGCAAGCCCTTGGCGCCGGTCAACTCCATCAGAATGCGGGCAATCTCTCCCTTCCAGGTCTGGGCGCCGGCGCTGGTGAACTGTCCCACCAACCATTCGCCATAACGGTCGACCACCACCCCCGGCAGTCCATCCGATTCGGCATTGACCAGACGCAGACCCCCATTCGGCTCCAGTCCTGCGGAAAATACACGCCGACGCTCCAGGGCATGCTCCAGGGCCTGGCGGAAAAATACACCATCGATGGATTCGTGTTCCGAAAAACTCCACACGCGGCAAACAATTTGCGACCGACCCGAATACGCCCCACGAGCCAATGCTTTTCCCTTGGCATCGACGATATCCACCGTCTCCCCCGGTTGCGCGGTCCCTTTCATCCCGGCCACCGCCCCCGAAAATACCCAGGGATGACGGCGCAATAATGATTTCTCTCGCCCCGCCTTAAGAATAAGCTCGACTTTGGCCATGACTTTCCAGTTGATCTTTAGGGATAGGAACGCTGAGCGTTACTTCTGTCAAGACCGGCTCTACTTTAAACCAATATACAACTTAAAGAATTAATAACCCCGTCCATACCCT
Organism: Magnetococcales bacterium; assembly: GCA_015232645.1. Taxonomy (GTDB): domain Bacteria; phylum Pseudomonadota; class Magnetococcia; order Magnetococcales; family UBA8363; genus UBA8363. The sequence continues at coordinate 4,096 of JADFZF010000059.1, forward strand.
AATGAAACCATGCCAGTAAAACCATATCCACATGTCTGTCTGCCTGAAATAGTCAGGAAAGTGCTGACGTGGCACTTGGCCCGCAAGGGAGCCGAGGGTTTAAAGAAGACTCATTGTGATACATTACACCGATCCTGGTCGGGGACGCAAACCCGGCCTCTCATCATGGCTGCCGGTTACCGTCGAATTGAAGCTTCCACCCCCCATTTCCTGCAAAAAAAGTTTTTATATCTATCGTCCTGTGCTATTATGCCACTACTTGAATGCCATATTATTAGATATCAATATCTTACACAATAACAATATAATTATAATATCATCTCATTTAAGTAGTATTTTGCGGACAAAATATAACATGAATTTAATTTCTAGGTTGTTTCCAACTGCTATTTTTCGGCAAGTGATTGATCAATCCAATGATTTTTATGTCTAATCCTTAAGAATATCATTCAATACCAATGTTCCGCTCGCAGGTGACGGTTCAATAACCAACTGGAGCCATTTTTTGTTTGATTACCTTCACCACCCCTTGCCAAGGACTCAGCACCATCAAAGTCATGGGCGCCCAGAAACAAACGAAGTCATCTTTAATCTATTGGGAGGTTATTCATGGCAACAATCTCAGGAGGAAGTGGCGGAAGCGGAACGTCTCATGGGATGAATTTCCAATACAGTGTGGCTGCATGGTTTGCCCTCCATATGTTTCTAAAGATACCCTTTGGTGAGGAGTTCGGCATAAGACCTGCGAAAATTCGAAGGATTGGCCTAGAAACTCAGGCTCCCGTAGACGATATCATTCTTTCCCTTGAGTCGGGTGGGTTCATTTTTATTCAAGCAAAATGTTCCCTAGAGCTTTCGAAAAGAGATAATTCTCCTTTCCACGCCACTATCGGGCAATTTGTCAGACAATATCTTAGAATAATTGATCAGGATTTTGTTGGAGCGGAGTGGGCTCGTCAACTTGATCCTAACAAAGATAGGCTGATACTTGCCGTCGACTTGAGATCCTCTGAAAAAATCAAAAATACATTAATGATATTTCTTGACCAGGTGGGAAATAAAATTGATGCTTCTCAATCTGAGGAAGAGTGGTTCGGAAATAATGAACAAAAGCAGGTATTCAATGTACTGAAAAAATGCCTAAATAGCCATTGGAAAGCACATACATCTAAAGAGTTAGAAGGCGAAGAATTACATAATCTTCTAAAACTTATTAAAATATATAGCCATGATGACCTATGGTCGTCTAATTTTTCATCCTCTCCAACCATGGCAGCCACCAAACTACAAACACTCGTGGTTGAGGAAGTTAATACTAAGGCAGCTGTGACAACCCTGATCCAAATATGCAGTGAGATGGCGCAATCAAGAGTCACTGCTGGGCCTGATTATTTCGCCAATAGATTATCACAATACAATTTAAACCTTATTTACGAAAACAAAAACTTTATCTCCCGTCCAAGAGACCGCGTGAATGCATATATGAATCTGCCAGTTTCAGTAGACAAATTGTTCGGACGGGAAACTGACATGAACCGGTTAGATGAGTTATGGCAAAATAGACACAAACACAATGTTGTTGCAATTATCGCCGAAGGTGGAGTAGGAAAATCAGCTTTGGTCTATCACTGGCTTCGAAATGTCGAACAAAAACATATGCAAGATATAGACGATGTTTTTGCCGTGACTTTCTATAGTCAAGGCACAAATGATCGCAATACTTCAGCAGATATGATTATAAGAAAAGCACTTCTTGAGTGGTTTAATGAGACAAATAGTGCGGAAGAATTACCCATGGAACGAGGGAAAAGGCTTGCCCGTCTCTTCCAAAAAAAATCTTATATTTTAGTTCTGGATGGGTTAGAGCCGTTGCAAATATCTGCGGATAACACGAACCTAGCTACGCTTCCGGAAATGATCAATCTCGGGCCAAATTTTTTGGGATGTGACCTTCCTGGAATGATCAAGGATCCAACCCTGGCGGTATTTCTAGGTGAACTCATCAAAGAAAATCCTGGGTTGTGCATCATAACTACTAGACAACCATTCCTCATGTTACCGAGAGGAAACGTTTGTGGAGATGAGAAATTTGTCCAGATAGAACTAAGTACTCTGACTGCCAAGGCAGGCGCTGATCTGCTGGACCATCTGAGGGTTATTGGGACTTCAACTGAACTAGGTCAATTAAGTTCCCGGTTTGGGAACCACGCCTTGGCTCTCAAACTTTTAGCGAGCTACCTTTATGTATTTCATGAGCATCGTATAAGTGGTGCGAATGGTATTCCAATCGGGACTAACCGGGAAAATCACCCAGATAAACATGCGCGCCGCATTCTTGCAGCATTTAGTCAAGGTTTGATGCAACGCGGCAGTATAGATATACTGGAAATTCTACATATTCTTGGGCTGTTTGATCGTCCAGCCGATCGCGCATCTCTTAAAGCGCTACGTAGTGAACCGTACATACCAGGCCTTACCGAAACGGTTTTTAATTTCAGTGAAGATCAATGGATTGACCGAATTGTGACCCTTCGTAAGTGGGGATTAATCAACACGGACAGGTACTGGGTCGAACAATTTGACCATGATCTGGACACACATCCGATCATTCGGGAACATTTTTCAGAAAAACTCTCATCCAATAATCCGAGTGCCTGGAAAGCCGGTCATGATCGCCTCTACAATCACTTGGCGTCTTCCGTTGAAACCTTTCCATCCGATATGGATGGACTTTTCCCACTTTATGCTTCTATTCCTCACGGCTGTTACGCCGAACATTATCATGAGGTTTATCACAATGTGTTCCGTCGCCGGATTCAACGCGGAAACAATTTTTATTCATACTACAACCTCGGAGCATACGGATCTGATTTAGCAGCACTCTCTTGTTTTCTTACGAACAATGGAACAGACGTAATCAGTATCTTTTCTGAGAACGATCAGAGTGAAATCTGGAATCTATATGGCTATCAGCTCCGAGGAATCGGAAGAACGGACAAGGCCAAGCCTATGTTATTAAATGCCAAATCATTATCATTACAAGCAAATGACTTCCGCTTATCTTCCATCAATTGTGAGAGTCTGAGTGAGATTCTCGTCTTCCGAGGAGAGTATAAACACGCAATTAGTATTGCTCGAGAGGGCATGTCTTATATTGGCTCGATAACTGACGACAACATTCATAACTACAGAAATAGTTATAACGACAATAGGCCGGTCGTAGACATCAAATCTGAAAGAACGAGAGAAATCTATATTGCACTTGCAACGGCATTGTTCGAATCTGGAAATGTTGGTGAAGCATTTGAAGCCATCAAGGAAGCCGAGAATATCTATCGCGGACAGTCAAACAATAGAAACATAGTCATGGACTTCATTGGAGGTTTTGTTTACAGTAGAATTCTAATTGAAATGGGCAACTACGACACAGTTATAGACAGAGCTAATCAAACCATGATTGGCACAAAGGATGGCGCTAATGTTCTTTCCATTGGGCTAAACAATCTTTCACTTGGGTGCGCTTATCTACGAAAAATGTCCGTATCGGGCCGGAACTTTCCATCTTCTAGTGATCACGCAGAAAAATACTTTAACGTAGCTGTGAATAACTTAAGAAAATCACGAAACCTTGAATATCTGCCATTTGGACTGCTCGCCAGGGCTGAATTTAGCAGAGAAATGAACAAACTTACAGAAGCAACCGATGACGTGGAGGACGTAATACAAATTGCCAGTTATGGAAACATGCGTCTCCACTTAGTTGGGGCAACTATGGAAAAAACAAAAATATCCATGAAAAATGGTAACCTGAATCAAGCACGTATGTATTTCAACAAATGCAAAGAGATGGCTGACGAAACAAAACCTCACCGGCGCGAAAGCGAGATTGACGACCTGGAAATCGCTCTTTCTAAATTCACAACCTAGCAAAAAATAATATTGGCCCTGGCCTGTTTGCACAGCTATAGACAATTAGGTCTGCCATGGATTGATAACATCTACTCATTATTATAGTGAAAAAACAGAGATATCTTCTTTTCAAGAGGTTGGAAAATTGAAGACACCAGCACCAATCAGTGAAATGAGGGACCCAAAAGCGGACAAGTCTGTCCGACAGAAATAAAATTATCTTCCACAAATTTTAATGGAACACTTCTATGTCACAAACAACAATACAAAAACAGTTAAAATATTTTCCAGAGGAGTGGCGCAACTTTATTGATCAAGCTGTTGCCGAATGGAAAATTGAATCGATTATATACCGTCGTGAACTGGCAGGAAAATCAGGTGCGTCTATTTGGGTCGTCGATATTAAAAGCGGGTCTTACAACGGTTCCGCCATCCTTAAGGTTTCAAATGATAAAGATGCCCAACGTGAAATCGACTGCCATAAAAAAATTCTCAATAACAATTTGATTAAGGAACGAATTCCCGACCTTCGAAATACCTTCGAACATGACAAGAAATTTGCTATGCTTATGACAATTGTCGGAAACGCCATCAATGAAGTGGAACCTCTCGCCAGATGTAGAAATCCTGACCAGCAGGCTCATCTACAAAAAATCGCTGAATTCCTTCTTAAAAATCTTAATAATAACCCAAATTTTCCAAACCAGCTCGTCCCGGAAAACCAAATACTGCTCGATTGGTTGGGCTCTAAACGTTGTAGTAATACCAGCCGAATAGTCGATGTTCTAAAAGATATTTTCCGTTTGGATTCCACATGTTCTAGTTTCCGTTTTGATGGCACTGATTTTCCTAATCCACTTACATTGTGTCAAAATACACAACAATATGGCTTCCGGGGAATTGTACCTGCTTATGGATTTATCCACGGAGATTTGCACGAAAACAATATTATTGTTAGAGGTCATAATTATAAATTTTTTCAATACTTGATTGATTTCGCGTTCTACTCAGAAGAAAAACCGATTTTTTTCGATCATGCTTACCTGGAACTCAGCCTGTTGTTACGATCCAGAGAAAATGCTTCAATGAAGAGGTGGATGGCTCTGGTTCAGAGTCTTGTTGAGCTGCAACAGCCACAAGATGCCTTTAGATGCGCCATTGAGATGGATGACCAAGGATTGTTGCGCTCGGTGGGATTAATTCGGGCCTCCGTACTAAATTGGATTGAAGCCACTCAACCCAATCGTAAAGATGATCTGAAGTCACAGTGGCAACTTGCTAAAGTTGCCGCTGGCGTTAATTATGCCTCAAAAAACCTACAGCGTGATAATCAGAAAATAGCCAATAAACTAAAGGCGTTTGCATTTTTATACGCCGCCATGTCCGCCCGAGAGTTGTTCGAATATCGAAGAATCGACTTGCCCCAAGATGGCCCTGTAGCCAATGTGACTTTTGAAATCCCAGAACCGAAAGGCGATTGTTGGCGCAAGGTCTGGAATGCCTGCAATGGATTTAATCATCGACAAGCCGATTATGTGCTCATTGCCAGCATGGATGTTTCAAAACTATCTGAGGCTGCCCGACATGCCTTGGGCAAAGTGCCCTGGTCCGTTGTCTTTGAGTTCCATACATCTCCTTTGATGAGCCTACTGTACGAAAGCTGTCAACAGCTCCTACGTCTCCACAAAACATTACATCATATTTTTCCTTCCCAGCTAAAATCTATAAGTCTTGATTTCACATCCGCACTCTGTTGGGTGATGGCCGAAGGGAATATTGGGACTAATGGGGAATTGGTAGCCCAATCCTGGAGGCACCAAATCCTGCAACCAATCCAAAGCCTTGGCGAACAATTACGAAGGGTCAACACCCTTAGACCTATCTATATTCTAGTGCTTGGCGATGGCATTGATCCAGTTAAGCTAAGGCACACTATCGATAGACTGGACGAGTCCATGAAACCCCTCCAGATACTCCTGGTTCGCCCACCTGCCGCCGCTGAAACACCCTTGGAAGATTTCCGTATCGACTCCCCACACCAGGAAATCTCATGTCATTGGCAGGACCTTGCCTATGGTATTGACCAGATGTTCGGGGATCAAGAAATGGGATCAAAATCCAAGGTCCCCGTGCGAGATGAACAGCTGGGGGATATCCGGATGGAATACCTCCCCGAGGAGACAGCCAATGAAGTCTCCGAATGTCTGGAGGTCATTCACAGCGGTTTGGCCAAACGGAATGTCGAGGAGGAAACATCGGATTTTCTCTATGGCAATACCATCACTTGGAGAGAACTGGATTTAAACCGGGACGTAAATCGCTCTGAGACTCCGAGGGTCATCGATGCGGTCAGGACCATCATTGCGGAACGCCGGGAAAAGTCTTACACCATCGAACATACCCCGGGGGCAGGTGGTTCAACTCTGGCTAGGCGAATTGCATGGTCCCTGTGTGGTGAGTTTCCCTCTGTGAGCCTGACATCTTATATTGAAAAACGTACAGCCGAGTCGGTTGAACGACTGTTTCAATTTACCCATCTTCCTGTCCTCGTTGTTGTGGAAGAGTGTATTCTGTCAGGAGCACGTCGAGACCTGTTTTTTAACGAACTGAAAAGCAGGTCCATTTCCTTCCTCATACTGGATGTGCGCCGGCGTTTCCAGCCCAGAAACACTCCAACGTCCCATGCCCTGGCCGACCCTATGAACGCCACGGATGCCCAGCGCTTTCTTGAAGTTTACCGTGAAAAGGCGCCACCTAACCGACATGCGGCTCTGCGACAGTTAGCGACTCATCGCGATTATCTACAATTCCGGTCGGCATTCTTTTTTGGGCTATATGCCTTTGGAAAAGAATTCAGACGAGTACCAGATTATGTGGATGCCCATTTGAAGAACGCTCCTGAAAAGATTAAGGATGCTTTGGCGCAACTAGCACTTATCTCCCGATACTCTCAAGAGTGGCTGCCTATCGAAGCCTTTATCTATCTTATGGGAATTCAAAGACAAATCGGTCAACTTCCGCACCAATGGCGTTCCGTCCTTGATTCAGCTTCTGATCTTGTAGCCATCGAAGGTCAAAAAGCAAGCATCGCCCATCCACTCCTCGCTGAAGAGGTCTTGCGTCAAGTACTCACCGGCAGTGAAAAGTGGGTGGCTAACCTAGCTGATTTCTGTATCCGATTCATAAATAAATTCGCGGAGGATGCATTACAAAAAAGTGAATTTGCCAATATTATCCTATCCCGGATTTTTTTGAGCCGGGAACGATTATCAGGCACTGTCGAACGTCGGTCCTTATTTTCAGAACTGATCAACCTTCTTCCAACAGAACATGCCGGACGTCGTGTCATGGAGACGCTATGCCGCTGCTTTGAGGAAAATGACCATTTCTGGAACCATCTGGGACGGCTTATCAATTTCAAATTTAATGAACGTGAACTCGCTAAACAACATTTCAATAAAGCCATTTCCATCAACGAAAACGAAGAAGAGCACCATCACGGTCTCGGTATGGTTTTCCGATTTGAAGTCAATGACTTGCTAAACATCCACCTGAACCAAGACGATAAATACGAAGATCGCTTCAAAAAGGTTCAACCTATCTTTGAACTGGCCTATGAGTGCTTCCAAAAGGCCAGACAAATCAATCCCAGCAGCACATACGCTCTATTTACCCCGATTCAGATGGCCCATCATACCTTGGAACGTCTAGTTTCCCTGAGGGGTGTTGAAAACGCAGGGGAATTTCTAAAACTTGACGAGGAAGCTTCGCAGTGGGGCAGGGAGATCCTGGAACGTTCGGAAGGTCTACTGGAGCGCTTCCGCAATATTGAGGCTGGATCCGATGACTCCGAGCAACAAAAAAAATGTTCAGCATGGGTCCAAGGGATGCAGGGAGATGTCGATGGAATGATCCACACATACACCATGTTATTGGCCAGAGCCCAGATCACCCGCAAACCATCGCTGCGACGGACATTGGCTCGAGCCTACTTGAGACATAAACTCTCCCAAACAGAAACTCCAAGCATCGATGACTATAGGAAAACGGCCCAGTTAATGACCGAAAACCTGGTAACTGATCCTAATTGTGGGAGTGATTTGCTGCTCTGGTTGCGTGCGGCGCGCATGCTGCCAGAATTCACCCTGACAGAAGCACTGGAACGGTTCGGATTCTGGGCAGCCACAGGCAAAGAGGGTGCTGACTTCTACCTTTATGTCCTTAATTTCCTCAATCAACGAACAATAAAAACAGACAATCGCAATACTATTCTGACTCATATAGAAAATAGCAAACGCAAAGGCAGTGCCCTCGTTTCAAAAAACAGTATCGAATGGTTAGCCGCAAAAACGCTTAAACGCCCATGCCCCCTGGTACATTACAGTGAATTGGGCGGTTGGGATAACGAGACTCGCTTTGTCCGCAACGTAAAGATGTTGGCCTGGGTAGAAGGGCGTATCGATGATTCCAGCTCTCCACAATCGGGAACCATCGATATCGATGGTATTCCTGCCTTCTTCGTACCACGTCCATCCCAAAAAAGTACCCATCTGGAGCAATTCTGGTCCTCAGACATTAACACACCGGTTCAGTTTCACCTTGGTTTCTCTTATGAAGGTCTCCGGGCTTGGCGAGTCAAGAGGAAACAGTAATTTTTGGTCGTCAGCTTCCCACGCGGTCGACGAGGATGCAAAATAACATCAACTGTTGGAGCAACTAAATCAGGCCCAACATTAACTGGCGACCATGCGCCCCAGCGACCTGCCACCCAGGATGTGGACATGGATGTGATACACCTCCTGGCCCGCATGAGCATGGGTATTGATGATGGTCCGATATCCCGATGCCGCCACCCCCAGTTCGCGGGCACAGTGGGCGGTGCGTTCGAGAAGGTGCCCCAAAACCGCTCGATCCTCTGGCGCAACCGCGTCCAGACTTTCCCAATGCTTCTTGGGAATGACCAGCACGTGAACCGGCGCCTGAGGGTGAATGTCATGAAATGCCAGGCAATGATCGTCTTCGTAAACCTTGGTTGCCGGAATCTTTCCAGAAACAATCTTGCAAAATAAACAGGACTCGTTCATGGTCATCCTCGCTGGGGTTGGATCATGACTTTCCGTAAATGGCCTCCGGGTCGACCAAAGGCTGCGAGATTTCCCGCCACTGCCCCTCCTGGATTTCCAAATAAAAACAATTTTTCCGCCCCGTATGACACGCCACCCCCACCTGATCCACCAACAGCAACAGGGTATCGCGATCACAATCGGTCCGGATGGCCTTGACCTGTTGGATGTGACCCGATGTTTCCCCTTTTTTCCAGAATTGACCGCGGCTGCGCGACCAGTAGCAGGCCACCTGGCTGGCGATGGTCTCCTGCAACGAGGCCCGGTTCATCCAGGCCATCATCAATATTTCCCCGGTGTCATACTGCTGGGAGATGGCCGGGATCAATCCATCCTGGTTGAATTTAAGTGTATCCAAATCGGGAATGACGTTCATGAGATCCTCACAGGCGCACTTCTACCCCCCGGTCTTGGAGAAATTGTTTGCATTCCGGGATGGTGTGTTGACGAAAATGAAAAATCGATGCCGCCAGGACAGCGTCGGCCCCCCCCCCTCTTCCAAACCTTCCAGCATATGCTCCAAGGTTCCGACCCCCCCCGAAGCGATCACCGGAATGGTGGTCGCCTGGACGATGGCGCGCGTCAAAGGTAAATCATAACCAATCTTGGTGCCATCCCGATCCATAGATGTCAACAAAATTTCCCCGGCCCCATAGTCTTCCATGCGCCGTGCCCAATCCACCGCATCCAGACCAGTGGGTTTGCGCCCGCCGTGAGTGAAAATCTGCCAACGCACCGGACGCCCCGATGCATCCTTTTCCACACATTTGGCATCAATGGCCACGACGATGCATTGGGCCCCGAAACGATTGGAAGCCTCCTGGACGAACTCCGGCCGGAAAACCGCCGCCGTATTGATCCCGACCTTGTCGGCCCCGGCGTTGAGAAGCCGACGAATATCATCATTCGTACGGATGCCGCCGCCCACCGTCAAGGGGATGAACACCTCCTCGGCGGTCCGGCGAACCACATCCAGGATGGTATCCCGGTTTTCATGAGAGGCAGTGATATCCAGGAAGGTCAATTCATCCGCCCCCTCCTGGTCATAGCGACGCGCCGCTTCGACCGGATCGCCGGCGTCCACCAGACCCTCGAATTGCACCCCCTTGACGACTCGTCCCTCGCGAACATCAAGACAAGGAATGATCCTTTTTGCCAACATGATTGCTTCTTATCCCTTCGCCACGTCCCACTCCCACCGGGAGTCGGTCAAAAACCTTCGAATTCATCATCGGAATGACGTCCCGAACCCATCGCCAGGATCGCCCCACCCCCCGTCTTTGGGACGGTTCGAGAACGGACCAACGTCCCGGTCTTGACCGGCGTCTCCTGGACCATCGGCCCTTGGGCCCCACGCCTGGGCTTGGCCGCCTGGTCGCGGACGCTCCCCCTGGCGGAATGCCCCAGGTTGAAAAAGGCAAGGGACTCCTTCACGATTTCCGCCTGCGAACTCAACTCTTCCGCCGTGGCCGCCATCTCTTCCGAAGCCCCAGCATTTTGTTGAATGACCTGATCCAATTGTTGAATCGCCTGATTGATCTGCTTTGCCCCCTGATTCTGTTCCTGGCTGGAGGCGGTGATCTCCTGGATCAGTTCCGCGGTTTTTTGAATATCGGGGACCAGCTTGTTGATGATATCCCCCGCCTTCTCTGCCACGCCGACACTCGACGTCGACAGATGACTGATCTCCCCGGCAGCAGTCTGACTCCGTTCCGCCAATTTTCGAACCTCCGCCGCCACCACCGCAAAGCCTTTGCCATGCTCTCCGGCCCGGGCCGCCTCGATGGCGGCGTTCAACGCCAGAAGATTGGTCTGCCGGGCGATTTCTTCGATGATGCCG
>JADFZF010000005.1 GCA_015232645.1 Magnetococcales bacterium
GGCCAACAAGTCGGCCTTGCGGCATCGATTGATGTTGGAACAGTGTGATCGTCCCATCGTGGCCTATATTGGACGATTGGATACCCAGAAGGGGGTCCATCTGATTCGTCATGCCCTGTTCACCGCCGTTCATAACGGCGCTCAATTTGTTTTGTTGGGAACCAGCCCCGAATACGGCATCAACGAACATTTTTGGCATTTGAAGCATTATCTCAATGATAACCCTCATTGTCATTTGGAGATCGGGTTCAATGAGGAATTGTCGCGGTTGATCTATGCCGGATCGGATCTGTTTGTTGTGCCCAGCTTGTTTGAACCGTGCGGTTTGACCCAATTGATCGCCATGCGTTATGGAACGGTCCCCATCGTTCGTGCCGTCGGAGGGTTGGTGGATACCGTCTTCGACTGGGATTTTTCGTCCAAGCCCAAGGAGGAAAGAAACGGGTTCACTTTCGATTCCGCCGACTATGCCGGTATCGAATCGGCTATGTTTCGCGCTTTTGGATTATACCACAACCCGGAGTATTGGAAAAAAATTCGCGCCACCTGTATGCGTACCGATTATTCATGGAATTATCCAGGGCAGGATTATCTCAAGATTTACGACTTCATTCGGCATAGATAGTCCTCCGCGGACCCCGCTTGGGAACTTCATGTGTCGCAACGGATTTGAGCTTTAGGGCAAAAAAAGGAGCCTGACATGCACGAAATTCCCGAGTCCATCGGTGGTCTGCCTAATCTTTCCGGTTTCGAAGGGTTGTTGCAGGATCAGTTGGTTGCCAACAAGGATAAGCCGGTATTTCTTGGCGGAAGTGATATAAGTTTTTCAGACATCCAGAGTGCTTTTGCGGTGGCATTACACATGCATCAGCCACTGATTCCCGCGGGTGGGGGACCTTTGGCGACCGCAGAGATGATCAGCAATCTTAAAGCGATGATGAATAATCCGGGTATTGGGGACAACCACAATGCCGGGGTTTTCCTCGACTGTTATCGACGCATGGGTCGAATCCTCAAGCAGTTGATTCACGAAGGTCGGTCACCGCGGGTGATGTTGGATTATTCGGGGACGCTGTTTCACGGACTGCGGCGAATGGGGGCGGACGAGGCGTTGGCGGATCTGCAGGAGATCACCTGGAACACCGATTACCGCCGCAGCGTGGAATGGTTGGGAATGGCCTGGGGGCATCCGGTGGCACCATCGACTCCGGTTGTCGATTATCGTCTCCATGTGCAGGCTTGGCGGCATCATTTTGCAGCGATTTTTGGTCTGGAGGCGTTGCAACGGGTGCGAGGATTCTCGCCTTCGGAAATGGCTCTCCCCAATCATCCCGATGTGGCCTGGAATTTTGTCAAGACCCTGAAGGATAATGGCTATCAATGGGTGTTGGTGCAGGAACATACTGTGGAGCAACCTGACGACGGTTACCATCCCAGAGAGCCCCATCTCCCCCACCGTTTGGTCTGTACCAGTTCTGACGGGCAGACCGAAAGCATCATCGCCATCATCAAGACTCAAGGGTCCGATACCAAGCTTGTGGGGCAGATGCAGCCCTACTACGAGGCCAAAAGTCTGAACCGCAAGGGACTGGGAGGACGGATGATTCCGCCGCTGGTGACTCAGATTGCCGATGGCGAAAACGGGGGAGTGATGATGAATGAGTTTCCCCCGAAATTTCTCGATGTCATGCGCGAATGTTCCGGCAGCAGGCATCCGGCGATGCATGTCACGGAGTATCTGGAACATTTGTTCGCCTCCGGGATCAAAGAGTCGGATCTGCCGCTGGTGCAGCCGGTATGGCAACGGCGCATTTGGGAACGGATGCGTCCTGGGGAAGGGCCGGAAACCCTGGCCAAAGTGATCGCGGCACTCAAGCAGGAGGAACATCGCTTTCATATGGATGGTGGTTCATGGACCCAGTCCATTTCGTGGGTCAACGGGTACGCCCACGTTTTGGGTCCTATGGAAGAGTCAAGCGCCTTGTTTCATCAAAAAATTCCCAATCCTGGAGCCGTTTCGGAGGAACACCGTTATAGAAATGCCTTGTTTCACCTGTTGACATCCCAGACCAGTTGTTACCGTTATTGGGGGGAGGGAGAGTGGACCGATTTTGGCCGCGAAATATGCCGTCGGACCAAAGCCATCCTGGAGTATGATTTTTAGGAGAGGTGGCCATGTCCTGTTTCCAATCCTGTTTTCGGGATGGATCAAGGTAAGCCCTGCCCTGTCGTGAATCGTCCGTACATTTTCCATGGAGGGCGACGATTATAACCCCAACAGGGCTGTGAATGGCACCAAGGGCGGTGGCAGATGGAAGGGAGATGGCTGAGCAAACTTGGGCTGGACCAGATCACCTTGCAGGTTGCCACGCTGGGCGGGATTGGCCAATCCCCGGTGGCCCCGGGAACGATGGGGACCATGGCATCCCTGCCGTTGGTCTACCTGGTGATGCAGGGTGGTTTGGCGTGGCACCTTTGGGTCCTGGGGGGAGTGGTTGTCATCGGTACCTGGGCGGCCCACAGGGCGGCTTTCCTTCTGGGTCGGGACGATCCCAGTGAAGTGGTGGTGGATGAACTGGCGGGTATGTTGTTGACCATGGTCGGCCTTCCTCTGGATTGGGTCTGGTTGTTTGTGGGATTTTGCGCCTTTCGCCTGTTCGACATCTGGAAACCCTGGCCGGTCAGCTGGATCGACAGGACACTGCCGGGAGGATGGGGCATCATGGCGGACGACCTGGCGGCTGGAGTTTATGCCCGCCTGCTGGTAACAGTGCTTATTGTGTGGATGGAATCGGGATGAAATGTCTCCTTGTTTTACCACTGTGGAGTGAGTCGAAATCGATCTATCCCGCTTCGGGAAGGCCATATCTGGATTTGTTACTGCAGTGTCTAGGGTATACGGACATCATTACCAGGGAGCTGGAATATGATGCCCCTTTTGATCCGCGTGCCGTCGAGGATGAGTTCAGCCTGATTTTGATCCAATCCGATTGTGGCAACCCTCACGGTCGGTTGCGTCGTTCGGTGTTGTCCAATCTGGGGCTTTCCCTGGGCCTGGACGGTCAGGCGTCCGACCGGCTTCGGGTTGTGGGAGCCCGACCGCTGTATGATCCTTCCGGAATTCCCAGCGGCTTCGTCATCCGCAGACGGGGCAGGATCGTCGCCTTTTTTGAAAAACCGTTGTGGAACCTGCGTATGGAGCTGGTCCATGTCGTTCGGACCCTGCTGCATGAAGAGGAAAGTTTCCGGCGTCCAAAGTTTGATATTTGCTGGCTGTTGGAATCCTACGGTCAGGGACTGGATTTTCCGCCCGGGGACTGGGAGGAGGATGTGGCTCAATTTCAGATCCGCTGCCTCCCGGATGGCGATTGTGCTGTCATGATGTCCTCCACCATCGGTGAAGAACTTCGCAACCGTTTGCGAGCCCAGTTTGGCACCCGTGTTTATGCGTTAAGTCCCCGGCCGCTCGAGGAGGTTTGCGGGCAGATGTTTCGGGATGCCAACCTGACGGTCGCAGTCGCCGAATCCTGTACCGGAGGTTTGGTTTCGACGCGTCTTTCGGCGATCCCCGGAAGCAGCAGCTACTTGATGGCGGGGTTCGTGACCTACTCCAATCAGGCGAAAAACAGGCATCTGGATGTGGCCGAGGTATTGGTGGAACGTTGCGGGGCTGTCAGTCCCGAGGTCGCCTTGGGAATGGCCAGAAATGCCTTGCGTACCAGCAATACCGATCTGGCTGTGGCGGTGACCGGTATCGCCGGACCGGATGGCGGAAGTCGGGAAAAACCGGTCGGTCTCGTTCACTTGGCAGCGGTATCCCGCAAGGGCAGTACCTTGGAATTCAAGGCCAATTTTACGGGGAGTCGGGATCGTATTCGTTTGCAGTCCAGCCAGACGGCGTTGCATCTTTTACGTCGCTTGGCATTGGATTATCGGCCTTCCTGATAGACGAGGACGCCATAGGAGCTTGACCAGTTCATGGGACGGGTGGGCAGGGACCCTTCCCTGCCCACCCGTCCCATGAACTGGTCCATGCTTAACCATACATCAGCCATATTTTATTTTCATAAGCAAAACGATGAAAAGAAGAAGGCAGGCGGTGGCATTGGCGATAATGATGGGCCAAGCATTTAATATCACACCGTATATCACCCATAGAAAAGCGCCCAGGCTGGACATGGCATACATCCAGAACGATAGATCATGTGTCTCCCGGGTTTTTATGGTTCGAACTACCTGAGGAACCAGTCCGAACGTAGTAAAAAATGCGGCGATATAACCTAAGAATGAAATATAAGTCATTCATGGCCTGTCATGGTACGAGGAAAGGATGCCCAACAAAGGCGTGGCGCGTCCCGGCCAATCGGGTTGCCAGGGTTTGCAAGAGCGGTATCGGCCTAATAAGGGGTCAAAAAAGGTTTCGAGCGCGGGATCAAACCGTCGATCCAACAAGGAGAACGACCTTCCCGGACTCATTTGCAACATGTTCAACGGCAAGACTGAACGGTGACGAAGCCGCTACGCATCGGATGCGGTGGACATGGTGCACCGCGAATGGCCGACGGTGGCATTCTATTAAAGAAAGACTGGTCATGTCACGGATTTTTTACCTCCTGGTTGGGCGGGTGGAATGAATATTCTGACCTTTACCACCCTCTACCCCAACGACTCGCAACCGAACCATGGGTTGTTCGTGGAACATCGTATTCGTCGGCTTGCGGAAAGCGGTCAGGCAGGCATACGTGTTCTCGCTCCAGTGGCGTGGTTTCCATCCGCCCATCCCCGTTTTGGCAATTATGCCGGCCTAGCCAAAATCATCAGACAGGACCGGCGTTACGGTTTGATCATCGACCATCCGCGTTATCCATTGCTTCCTAAAATAGGGATGAATCTGACCCCATGGACCATGGCGGCGGCGATGATCGGACCGATACGCAGGATACAACGGGAAGGATTTGATTTTCAGTTGATCGATGCCCATTTTCTTTATCCGGATGGTGTCGCGGCTGTTCTGTTGGGGCGATGGTTCCGACGTCCAGTGGTGATGACCGGTCGGGGAACTGATATTACTTTATTGCCAAAGTTTTCTGGACCACGACGTATGATCTCCTGGGCCTGCCGGAACTCGGCGGCGGTCATTACGGTATGCCAAGCACTCAAAGAGGCATTGCTGCCGTTATCCATCCCCGAAGGACTCATTCGGGTGTTCCCCAATGGTGTTGATCTCGAATTGTTCCGGCCACTGAATCGGGAACAGGCTCGTGGCGAGTTGGGCATGGCCGGAATGACGATGCTTTCCGTGGGGCATCTGGTACAACGTAAAGGTCATGATATTCCCATACGTGCCTTGACGCAGTTGCCCGAAGTTCGATTGGTCATTGCAGGTGGTGGTGGGACTTTTGAAGATGACAACGAGGCGGAATTGAAACGGTTGGCCCGGGATCTGGGGGTTCAGGATCGGGTCAGTTTTGTCGGTCCGGTCCCACAGACCCGATTGCCATGGTATTATTCCGCGGCGGACCTCTTGGTGTTGGCGTCGTCGAGGGAAGGGAGGGCCAATGTGCTTTTGGAAGCCATGGCATGTGGTCTGCCGGTGATCGCTTCACCGGTATGGGGAAATCCAGAGGCGGTTACGGCTCCCGAGGCTGGGGTGATCATGCGGGAACGTTCGGTGGCAGGTTTGATCGATGCCTTTTATCGTCTGACAGTCGCTATGCCCGAGCGTCTCATGACGCGTCGATATGCAGAAAGGTTTTCCTGGGATCAGACAACCCGGAACCAGCTCGAACTGTTTCGCCAGATCATCGGGCAGCCTTGACCTTTTTTCCGCAACCACACGTGTACGCAAGGAATTCGACATGCTACTTCAGGTCAATTGCGCTTGAATGAGGAGATTTATTTTTGATTTTTCTGGTGATATCGATCCCATGATGGAACAACCCTGCGGGTCCCCCCCCCCCTTCTTCAGGGGGTGTGGGCATGAAGATTTAAAGAAGAGAAAGGGCCTGGAAGCCATTCCTCAGACCTCGGTTATTCTTGATTGTTTCCAGAAGCAGGGGGGATATGAATGAGCACGATGGAGCATGATTGATTGGGTCAGGATCATTTTGTCCATTGACCCTGTCATATTTTATTCTCCCTTGTCACATTCATTAATTGGAATGGATGGCTAATTATTTATTGATATATGAAAATATTGAAAGAAAAAAGGGGGCTGGGGGATCGCCCCCCCTTTTTTTCCAAAATTTATTATATATATCAGTACACTGTCAATGGTTTGCCCAAATCAATGAATGCAACTAAGTAAAATTAAGACAGATGCGGATCGGTGGACGGCCCATGGCCAAGTCCCATACGCCTACTATTTTACTGCTTTCAGACTGGAGAGCTGGAGAAATCACTTCCCGGTTGGAACCGTTCACTCTCCCCCGTCCTCAGGACGCGTTCGTATGGACGATAAAAAGAAAGGGGGACGGGGGTATGGCCCACGGAAATTTGATTTTATTTATTTTTCCATTCACACGCCCCATGATCCGAAGCGGGAAGACCGAGCATATTGGGTGGGAATCTCGCATGGACGCGCATCCTGGTTGACCTTTCTTTGCGCTTGTGACGAAGAAAGGTCAACGCCCAGTCAGGTGTCAAGCCGGACAACCGACAAGGCCGACTGATTGTTTCGCCCAAACCACTCGGAAAAACGCCTCGGGTCAAAGGGGAAGAAAACAGACAAAATCAAACTCCTGGAGGCCATCCCCCGCATCCCATTCCTTTTCCATCCCGAGGGCAGGGTTCTGAACAGTAACCTTGATCGTTTCCAGAAGCGGGGGGGACCTCAATGGTTACCATCGGGCCGACTCCTGGCGCTGGTGCTGGTTCAATAGCACTTCACACGTTGGCACACAGACGATTGCGCCCCTGTCTCTTGGCTTCATACAACAATGCATCGGCCGTCTGTTGCAACTGCTCCAGCGTGGTGGTCGCGGACGGCGTCATCGTAGCCACTCCCAAGCTGATGGTCACATGCGTGGCGACCGTGGACAGGGAATGCGGTATGGCCAGCGCCGAAACCGCCTGACGCAACTGTTCTCCCACCTGCATGGCCCCGGTCGCATCGGTGTTGGACAAGACCGCGACGAATTCCTCTCCCCCATAGCGCGCCACCAGATCTCCAGGACGATGAACACACCCGGCCAATGCCCGCGCCACCCGTTGCAAACACCTGTCCCCACCCGAATGGCCGTAGTGATCGTTGAATTGCTTAAACTGATCGACATCCATCATGATCAGGGAAAGGGGTTCGCCAGTACGCAATCCCCGCGCCCATTCCCGTTCACGCACGACATCGAAGGAACGACGATTGGGAATCTCCGTCAAACCGTCCAGAGATACCATGCGCTCCAACAAGGCCATCTTGCGCTGCAGACCCAGATGGGTCTGAATGCGGGCGTAGACGATGGTGGCATGAAACGGTTTGGAAATATAATCCACCGCCCCCAGGCGCAACCCCTTGACCTCCGCATCAACATCATGAAGCGCCGTCAAAAAAATCACCGGAATGGAACGAGTCATCGGGTCGTCCTTGAGGCGGCGTATCACCTCGAAACCATCCATCCCCGGCATCATGATATCCAACAGGATCAAATCGGGCAAACCATCGGCCCGTATGGCCCGCAATCCCTGCTCCCCAGTTTTGGCCACCACGATGCGATAGTCCGACCGTAACAGACCGACCAAGGTCTCGATCACAAAGGTCTCATCATCGACAATCAAAATTTTGGGTTGTTCCATGTCACGGCTCTATGGTGGCAAGGAGTGGCAAAATTCTCGAGAAGGTCTCCCGGGCATCGTCGAAATCAAAAGACGCGACCTGTCGCCGCAGCAAAGACAACAGTGGCTCGTGATCCCCCACACCGTAATAGTGCAACAGTTCGTCCGTAGTGTCGAGGGCATCCGGGTTGTGTTGCCGCAACTGCCGCTCCAACGTTTCTGACAACGAAACAAGATGATCGCGATCCTTCGGCGCGACCTTGGGGACGGGGTGCGAGACATCGGATTCCCCTTGGCTCCATTCGGCCAAGGCGGCCATGAGTGCGGTCAAGGCCACCCCAAGCTCTTCCACCAGCGTCGTGGTTTGCCGGCGGTCAGCCCGTTCCAGGGCCGACTCCAGATTGATCGCCACCTGCTGCAACTCCTGGGCCCCCAAAGAACCGGCAATCCCTTTCAAGGTATGAGCCAGACGTCGCGCCGTGGCATCATCGCCCTCGCCCACAGCCTGTCGCAACCGTTCCGGATCACCGGCATGCTGTTCCATAAAGTGATGCAGCAACCGTCGCAACAACTCCTGATTGCCTCCCACCCGCACCAAAGCGGTCTGCAGATCCATCCCCCGCACCCCTTTCAGAGCCGAGAAATCGTTGACGACTGATCGCGGCGGACAGATCCCCGGCGACGTCAATTGCAGGCATTCTCCCAGGGCGTCATATAAGAGTTGGGGGTCGATGGGCTTGGCGACGTAACCGTTCATCCCCGATTCTTCGATCCGGGACCGATCCTCGGCATTGGCGGTCATGGCGATGATGGGAAGATCCCCACGAATCCGATCATCGCGACGAATCCGCCAAGCGGCGCTGTATCCATCCAATACCGGCATCTGAACGTCCATCAATACGACGTCGAATTCCCTCTGGCACAGCCTTTCCAGAGCTTCCCGGCCATCATTGGCCACCACCACTTCCATCCCCGCCTGATGCAGCAACTCGCAGACGATCTGTTGGTTGATGCCATTGTCTTCCGCCAACAGCGCTCGCCGACCCGCCAAACCGGGAGGAGTCTCACCATCTGGAGTTTCTTTACGCCGCTGCTCCTGTTCCCACTCCCCACCCGCCAACCCGAACAGCTTCATGATCCCCCGATACAACACCGGTGGCGTCAGGGGTTGCGGCACGACCTGATCCACCCCAGGCAACCGTTCGAGTTCCAAGACACCTGGGCCGACCCCACCCAAAAGCATGATGCGCATGGGTACCGGGCCCCTGTCCCATTGACGCAGACGTTGCGCCAATTGGACGCCGCTCATGTCCGACAGGGTTTCGTCCACCAGGACCAATGACCATGGGGGGGCGGCCATGGTCACCGCCTCCAGCGCCGCCCGGGCATCCGCCACTCCGGTCGCCGACAGGCCCCACGCCGTCAGATAACGCACCACCATGTCCCGTGTCTCCTCCCCCTCATTGACCACCAATACCCGCTCCCCTTGAAGTGGCGCCGGCAACGGTTCCGACTCTTGGCGCTGCGGATCAATTTTTTGCGTCAATGTACAATGAAAGGTGCTGCCCACATTCAGCGCGCTCTCCACCCAGATGCGCCCTCCCATCATGGCCACCAACTCCCGGCAAATGGCCAATCCCAATCCCGTGCCGCCAAATTGGCGCGCAATGGAAGCGTCTACCTGGGAAAATGCCTGAAACAATACCCCTTGCTGCTCCGCCGTCATACCGATCCCCTCGTCCCGGACCGAAATCTTCACCTCCACCTGCTGATCCTGGCGGGAATGAAGCCGCAGCAAGGTCACCACCCGGCCCGAGGGGGTAAATTTGACCGCATTGTTGACCAGGTTGAGCAAAACCTGCCCCAGACGCAGCGGATCCCCCAATAGCTGCGGCGGCAGATCGGGATCACGACAAAATTCAAGCTTCAATCCTTTTTCCTGCCCTTTCACCTGGGTCATGGCGGCCACCTGCGTCAACACCTGATCCAACGAATAGGGCACCGTTTCCAGCGTCAGACGCCCCGCTTCCATCCGCGATATGTCCAACAGGTCGTTGATGATCTGCAACAACGTTTTCCCCGCCGCCTGTACCTTGGTCAGGTAGTCCTTCTGCCGTTGATCAAGTCTGGTCCGGAGGCACAGATCAGTCAAACCCAATACCGCTGTCATGGGGGTACGCAGTTCGTGACTGACGTTGGCGATAAAAGCGCTTTTGGCCTGGATCAGCAAACGGTTTTTTTCCAATTGCAACAGATGCGGCAGCAACAGGCTCGACGATAACAACACCATGGCCACGATGGGATAAACGGGATCCACCAGCAGGTGTTGGTGGACAAAGAGCCAGAAAGCCCATTGTACCAGCACCAACGCCATGAATCCGTTGAACCCGAGCAACCACCACAGGTCCCCGCGCCGCATCAGCGCACGGACGACGAACCATGCCACTATCAGCCACAACCCGACGACCAGGTTTTCCCACCAGGGGCGCAGGAGATAATTTTTTTGAAGCAGTTGCTCCACCACCTGCATGTGCACCTCAACCCCGGGAACAATCTCCCCCAGGGGGGTAGCGACGTGATCTCCCACCCCTTTGGCGGTCACGCCCAAAAAGACCAGATGATCCTTGATCAACGAAGCCTCCGCGTCCTTATCCAGGATCTCCTGCGCCGACAGATAGCGATAAGGATTGAAATGACGGTAATGCAGCCAGATTTGACTGTCGGATCCAGTGGGATACAAGGTACCGCCCAGACTCACGCCGGTCAGGGCAGGAATGGCGCTATCCAGAAACGGGTCGGTGGCCAACTGGATCAGTTTCAACCCATTCATGACCCGCAGGGTCTCCAGCCCCAAGGCCGGGTAAAGTCCGGAACGGATATGATACACCAGCGGGATATGTCGGATCATGCCATCGGGGTCGCTGCCTGCCATCGAGATGGCCCCCTGCCCCTGAGCCACCTTCTGAAACAGCGGCAACGAGACGATGCTGCCGGTATAACGGGTCAGGGTTCGGCGCACATCCCATTGGCCTCTCCCATCCCCATCGGCATTGGTCGCTATGAAACCCGCTTTTTCCGTCGGCAATGGGGTTGGTGCCTCGGCCACCAGGGGGGCGAATCCCAACACGGTCGCCGCTTTGCTCATGCTGTCCGCCAGGCGGCGATCCTGATCGGGCAAACCGTCGAGTAGCCGCCGCCAATCCTCATTGCCCGGCCACAACGCCGCCAGATTGCCGGGAGATATTCGATCCGGCTCCGGGAACAGCAGGTCCACAACGATCACCCGCGCCCCATCGGCACGCAACCGATCCAACATCTTGGCCAAGCGCGACCTAGGCCAGGGCCACTGGCCGTGGCGGCGTAGGCTCGCTTCATCGATGGCGGCCACTCTGAGCGGCAAGGTCCATGGATATTCCCTGGGGGCGTGCCGTTGCATGATGTCGAACGACAGTTGCTCCAACCCTCTCCGGGGCAGGGGCAATAGCGCCAGCAACAACACCAGCATCAGCCAACCCCACGTATATCCCCCCACCATTTTGTCCCATCGAACCACCTGACCCACTCCAAATGGTTAAGTGTGGACCAGTCCCCGGGAGGGGACTGGAAAGGGACGGCTCCCTCCCCGGTGAGGCTTCGGGCGCGGTCCGAGGGTGTTGATCTTCTCTATCCCCCGTCACACGACTGAATTCTTGTCGCGCGGCGCAATCAATTGGCGGTGCGGGACCACCATTGAAGGGGGGGGGGAAAGAACGATGAAAATCAAACACCTTGGGGCTCCGTCCCCTCCACTAGGAAGGGCCATCCCCCTTCCCCAACCCATCCCATTCACTGGTCAAAATGATTTTGCCCTTTGGCCAGGTCAGGGCCCACCGGCCGCTCCCAACCACCACCCAGGCTTTTATAGACTGCAATCAGGTCCAGAGTACAATCGGCGCGAGCGTTGGCAAGCCGATCCCGCGACGCCAATAGGGTACGTTCCGCCTCCAATACTTCGAGTTGCGAAGTTGTCCCCTGTTGAAAACGCTCCCGGGCGATGTCGCGTACCTGCTGGTCTTTTTCAACCTCATGCAGGGCCGATCGCAACACCACTTCCTGTTGGTTGTAAGCGGTAAGCGCCCGTTCCACATCCGCCAAGGCGGCAAAAATACTTTTTTGATAACTGGCCAGCGCCTCTTGTTGCCGAGCATTGGCCACTTCCCATTGTGCCGCCAGAAATCCCAGGTTGAACACCGGTACCCGAATACCGGCATCGGCACGCCAGGATCGCTGACCGGACGCCATCAGGTCAGCGGCATCGGTCCCCAGAAAACCAAAAAAACCGCTCAAGGAAAGGTTGGGGAAGAAACGGGCGGTGGCGATCCCCTGCTGCGCCGTTGCCGCCGCCAATTTCCGCTCCGCCACACGAATGTCGGCACGTCGGGCAATGACTTCGACCGGTGTCGCCCAGACCAGATCCCTCTCCAGGGTGGGAATGGGGGCCGGATTGGCCAGCAGTTCATGTGTCACCCCCGGACGTTCACCCAGGAGGACATCCATGCTGTATTCGTTCTGCCTCAGCCGGGCGTTGAGGTTGGGAAGCGTTGATTGCACCTGTGCCCCTCTGGCCTCCGCCTGAACCACGTCCATATGCGCCACCTGGCCCGCCTGAAAGCGCTGTCGGGCGAGGATCACCATTTTTTGATGAACGGCGATGGTTTCGGCAAGAAGGTGCCGTTGCCGCTGATCGCGGCGAATGGCAACGTAGGTCCGGGCAATCTCCGCCAGCAGGCTGACCCAGACGTCGGCACGCGCCGCCAGTGCCCCTTCCCATTGCGCCGTGGCCCCCTCTTCGGCACGACGATGACTACCGAACAGATCGAGTTCCCAACTGGCATCAAATCCTGTTTGAAAAATATCAAAAGGGATCTGCGACAGAGAAGCCAATGGGGTGCTATTGCCACCCGGCATCGCCATCTGATTGGCCTCACGGGTGGCAGACGCCCGGAAATCACCCCCGGGAAGCCCGGCGGCCCGAGCCTGGGCCATACCAGCCCGGGCCTGAACCACCCGGGCGGTAGCCATTTTCAAGTCCAGATTGCCCGAGGCCGCCTGATCCAACAACCGAGTCAGTGTGGGATCGTTGAAATGGCTCCACCATTGAGCATCGTTGCGAATCCTGGCGGTCTTTCCCAAGTCCCGATCGGCATGCCAGACGGTTGGGACCTCGACCACTGGCGGTTGATAGTCGGGGCCGACGGCGCAGCCGCACAAGGCCAACGCACAACCCGCTATCCCGCCAAGGCGCTGAATCATGATCGATACCGGTGCCATCTTGTCGTTGTTCCCGTCCCCATGGTCGTCCATGCCCAGGATGCCCCGCTCGGTCTCCGCTGGCAACCCCTAAGAAAAAGCCCAGGTCTCATTGTCGATTCCCGTTTGGTTTTCGACGCCCATCGTTCATCCCTGGTGGGGGGGGCTTGACCTCATGAATCTTGTTGCGCGGCAGAAACAATGCGGCTACCGCGAGCGTGCCGATAAAAACGGCAAATATTTGAAACGCATCGCCATAACCGAGAATGACCGCATGATGCATGAGATGCCGATGCATGACTTCCATGGCCTGCGTGGGGGCGCTCGACGGCGGATAACCGTGATCGATCAGGGTCCGGGTCACCGTGGCCAAAGTCGTTTGCATGGCGGTATCGGTCGTGGCCAAATGTTGCCCGAGGATGGTTTGATGCCATTGTTGGCGCTGCAGGAGGTAACTGAGAATAATGGCAATACCGAAGCTTCCCCCCAGATTGCGCATCATCGAAAAGAGGGCCGAGGCCTTGTTGCTCTTTTCCTTGGGGATGGCGCTGAAGGCCATGGTGCTGATCGGGACAAACAGAAATGGCAGACCCGATACCTGAAGAATCCGCATCAGGACGAAGGTGGAATAATCGGTCTGCGGGGTGAACAGGGCCGTCATCGCCATGCCGGAACCGGTCAGCGTCATGCCAACGACAATGAGGTAGCGGGATTGGATTTTATTGACCAATTTACCGACCGTAGGCATCAGAACGATGACCGCCAGTCCGCCTGGGGACAGTACCAGACCGGCGAGGGTGGCGTCGTATCCGAATTGTGATTGGACCAGCATCGGCAGCAGAGTCGAAGAGCCATAAAGGACGAATCCGACAACAAAAATCATCAAACAGGCAGGTCCAAAATATCGGTCCTGGAGCAGACGCAGGTCAACGATGGCCTCATTTTGTCGCCAGAGCCACAGGAAGGCGGCGATTAGGCTGATGGCGGCGACGATGGTGCAGAGGATGATGAAATGACTGTCGAACCAGTCGTCCTCTTCGCCCTTGTCCAGGACGATCTGCATCGCCCCGAGGCCCAGGGCCAAAAGCCCCATACCGATATAGTCGATGGAGAACAGCCCTTTGGCTCTGGCATGGGGTGGATCGGTGACCAGGGCTTTGACCAGCAGCACCGCCAGGAGACCGACGGGTACGTTCATGAAGAAAATCCAACGCCAGCTGAAATGATCGGTAATGTACCCCCCCAGGGTGGGCCCGAGGATGGGGGCCACCACCATGGTGATACCGGTGATGCCGAAGGCGACGCCGCGTTTTTCCGGAGGGAAGCTGTCCATGATGATGGCCTGTTGCATGGGCTGCAAGCCGCCTCCAGCCAGTCCCTGGAGCAGGCGGAAACCGATGAGTACCGGTAGCGAAGTGGCGATACCGCAGGCAAAGGAGGCGACGGTGAAACAGGTGATGCACAGCAGAAAGAAATTTTTGCGCCCCATGACCCCGGCCAGCCAGCCCGACAGCGGGAGGACGATCCCATTGGCGACGAGATAGGATGTGAGGACCCAACTGCTTTCATTCTGGCTGGCGGCGAGGCTGCCGGCAATGTGGGTCAGGGAGACGTTGGTGATAGTGGTATCCAGAACCTCCATGAAGGCGGCCAAGCTGACGACTACGGCGACCAGCATCGGGTGAGGTGGTGCGATGGCCGGGGTATCCGCCTTCTCCATCGTGTCTCTTCATGACTCTGGGAGGAATGAAGTCCCTAAACATAATCAACGCAGAGGGGTGGCTCCGTCAAAACTCGATTTGGCCGTATGCCGCCGTATCGATCCGGATGCCGCAGGGTACAGCCGATCGATCCGAGGGTAAAGGGATGTTTTTCCACCCCTCTTGGCGCTGCCGAAAGGCGCTCCAGGTCCAAGGGCAGGCGGGTGGCGGTCAAAGGAGTTTATTTTCCCACCGAAGCGTTCTGGGTGACGAAAGTATGATATGGAAGATCCAGCAGATGATCGAAGGTAATGATGACCGCCACCATGAAAGTAATCAGGCTGGCGGCAAAATAACCATAACCGTAAAATGAGAATCCGAGGTATAGGCAGAACCAGGTCATCAGGCTGTTGGTTAGCAAAAACACCAGACCCACTTGCAAGGCTTTTTTCCGACAATCAAAGTAGGATAACATAATATTCATGAACAGAACGGCCACATGGTAGAAAGCCCCCAGGGCTCCCAGGCGATACATGGCCAGTTGCTTGAAATTGATATCCAACCAAGCAAACAGTTGCGGCGCCAACAGGATGGCCAATAGAGTGATACTGCCCTGAAGGATGATGAAATTGCGACCGCTCACATGAATGGCGTTGATGAGTTCCCGATGAATGGCCTGAATGGCCTGAAAATGGGAATGTTTCTGGATCTCACGATAAAACTTCAAATAATATTCAAAAAATCGTGTTTCCATGCTCAGAACGAAGGAGGCCATGGAGGGGACGATGGTCAAATAGGCGAGGAACATGGCACTGTCGTAATTGGAGTAGGAGATGAAACCTCCCGCGACTTCTTCCCGTTCGGGAGCGAACCACATGATCCACTTATCGACCCAGGTGGCGAGGTTGAAGGTGAACCCCAGGAGTGCCAGATCCCAATAGCGGCGAAAATAACCGAGGAAACGAAAAAAATTCACCGCCTCATAGGGATACTCGGCAAAGATGCGGGCGATGATGCCGAACAGGATGATGACCAGGCCGGAATTGAACCCGGTATACATCCCCACCACCCCCATATCCTTGGAGAGAAACGGGTTGAAAACGGCACCCATGGTCATACCCAGCAAAAAAATGCGCATGATGGTTCGGTAATCCTTCAGGGCGGTGATGAAGACAGTGGCAACCCAGATGCCATTGATCAAAAAATAATTGGTGAAAGCGCTGATGGCGGACGACAATTCCATATCGAGATAGAAAAAATAAAAATAGATGGCCAGAGGCAATTGCGTGGCATACACCAGCATCAGTCCCCCGATCAGGGCGCCCGGGGCGTTTTCAACCTGTTTGATAAAGACGAGATCGGCGAGATATCGGGTCAATACCAGAACGACGGGACCGGAAAAGACCAGAGAAAAAGAGAAATTATAGATGACGGTGATGCGAAAGGCCATCTGCTGGTCGAAAGTGGTGAACATGGACCCCAGGGCCAGTATGCTGGTGAGGGAAATGATGGTGAACAGCCAGGGCCCCGTGGCGATGAGAGCAGAATAGGCAAACCCACCCAGAAGACCGAAAAGATTATCCTTGGTGGTCAAATGGCGCAGAACGAAACCGATGCCGGCCATGGTTCAATTCGAGACCCCGGGAGCAATGGAGGAACGTTGGCACAGATCGGTGTATAGATTCCGATAGGTTTGGGTCAAGATGTCTTGATCGTAATAGATCCGGACGCGCTGGCGCATGGCCTGTGAGCATTGTTGCCACCAGGAGGGCTGGGTCAGCAGGCGAAACAGTTGGTCGGCGGTTTCGGCGGGATTGGCGACCCTGGTCACCGCCCCCCCTGGACCCAGCGGTGGATTTTCGTCGGGCATCCCCTCGATCATTTCTCGGCAGGCCCCCACGTCCGTGGCCACGGTCGGCACCCCGGCGGCGCCCGCCTCCAGGATCACCAAAGGCTGTCCTTCACTGATGCTGGTCAACACGTTGACGTCGATCCGACCCAGATAATTCCGAAGATCCACCCGACCGGTGAAGGTGACCATGTCGCCCAGACGCAAATGTCGGATCATCCCCTGACATTCGGCGAAGTAGGTCGCATCTTCATCGGCCGGCCCCATGATCAAGGCCCGGGCATGGGGGAGAGACTGCCGCAGCATGGCACAGGCCTGGATGAAACTCTTGATGTCCTTGATTGGAACCACCCGACCGATCAAGGCGACCGTCGGCGGCCGGGTCCCCTTGTCGGAATCAAGGGTCTCATAATGACGCCAGTCGATGCCGTTGGGGATCACCCGCATCCGGCCGGGATCGGCCCCATCCGCCTTTTGAAAATTTTGATTGCCGCCATAGATCGTGATGATTTGATCGCACGCCTGATAGCAGGCCTTGGAATAGGACTGAAACGCATCGATCCATAATTTGCGACAGTCGTTGCTACCGGGCTGCAATTGGAAGCCGCTGCGACGGTCTTCATACAGCCAGTCGGCCATGGTGATTTCGATGCGACGTTCGTTGGTGTAGATGCCGTGTTCGCACACAATGACCGGACGTTGGGACTCCAGATGGGCCCGCGCCAGAAGCAGACCGGCGTAGCCGGTGGAAACGGCATGATAGGTCCTGGCTTGAGGCAACTCACAGGCCAACAAGGTCAACAGGTTGCCCGCAAGATAACGCCAGGTCCAAAAAAAATCCAAAAACGGCCCCTTGGGCAGCAATCGGTCGTACAAACGCAGCAACAGCTCCCAGGCCGGCCTGGAATTGAGCAGCTCCCCCAAGTCCAATGATCCTCGATAGGGCGACAGGGTTTGCAGCAGACTCCGTAACGTTTCCAGCCCCCCTCCGACCTGAAATTGATATAAATCCAATTCCAGGGCGTCGAAGAGGGTAAGTGGCAACCGCCTCCCCCCCCTGTCTCCCCGGGGAGGGGCCAAAAACAGATGGGTGATCCCGGCGATATTGCCCGGCAGCTCATAGCGGGGCTGCAATTTTTGTCCGGGCGGCAGGAGCGCCAGAAGGTGGAAGCTCAGCTCGGGCAACCCCCGAATCAGGGCATGGACCCAACCCGATACCCCTCCGGCAACGTACGGATAGGTTCCTTCGACGATCAGGCATACATCGGCGGCAGCCGCTGGCGACCGCTTCCGTGCCACCCGACGGCCTGACCATGACCAAGCGGTGAGAGGAAACGGGCTGCGGGGACCTTGGCTCATGTCAGGCCCAAAAATTGTTGTATCTGCCCGCGAATCTCCCGGAAACGTTCCGTCAAACGTTGCGGATCGTCGTCAAGCAACCGACCGTTGACAAGGGCTTCGCGTTGTATCTGCCGTGAGGCGATCTCCCGGGCGATGGCATTGAGAAAATCGCTCCGCTCACGGATGAGGGGAAGGATGGCGGTGGGAGGAATTTCCATGACGCGGCTGGTTTCGGTCAGCACCACCACATCCGCCTGGCGGGGGGCGCCGGTCAACAGCGACATCTCTCCGAAATAGTGCCCTTCCCCAAGATGCCCCACCTCCACGTTCCTGCCATCCGGATTGGTCAGCAAAATCGCAACGACGCCCGATAAGATGACATACAGGATGTCACCGCCGTCACCCTGGCGGACAATCGTGGTTCCCCTCCTGAATTCGATGATGGAAGCGGACTGGGCCAACGAGGTTCGTTGCTCCAGGGTCAGAAAGGAAAACAGATGCACCCGGTGCAGACCATCGCCGTTGTACCATCCCGACCACAAATCCACCGCATCGCGTAGCGAAAGCATCCAGCTCTCGTCGCCAACAAACGTGTGTCGATGCTTCTCGGCCAACCGGTTGAGTTCGTCATGGCGTTTCAGCTTGTACAACGTTTCCATGGTCCAGGTAATGATGGAATGGTCATTATTGCCTTGAGCGATGAGATTGGAAAAAAATTCAGCCGCTTCCGCCAGTGCCCCAGAACGGACCAGGGTACGTCCCAAGGCCGTTGCGGTCTGGAAATCGTTGGGACGCTCCTCCAGGCAACGGCGATACCAGGCGATGGCCTGTCGGCGATTTTCGGCCTCGCGCAGGGGATCCAGAAGGCCAGTAAAGGCAAAATCGTCATAATGACGCCCCAAGCGCTGCATCTCATTCCATTGCAAATGCTTGGCCGTCGCCAGGTGTTCCAACTCCATGGTGGTCCGCATGAATCGGCTTTCCAGATGTGATATGGCACTGGCCGCCTGCACGCGGACCGAATTGTCGGGATGGTTGACGGCTTCGCGCAACACCGGGGCAAAGGTGGGTTGGAAATGACGTGACATTTTGGCAATCATGGTCTGCTGCTGACTTTGCGAGCCGTAGGCCAGAATGTCCATGAACGGTGTCAATACCGTCCGAGCGGTGTCTCCCTGAACATCCAAACGTTCCATCAATTCCATGGCGGCACTTGATTGGTGTTCAGGAAACAGGCTGGCATACCACTGGTCAAAAGGGGGCGCCGATTTGGCAAACTCCAAATACAACCCCAGAGCCAGTAAAACCCCAAGCACTCCGATGATACTCATGGTGGCTGCGGCCAGGGGGAGAAGGAAATAAAATCCATTCAGACAAGGGCCGGGGGTTCGTTTTTGTCGATACCAGGCCACACCCAGTAATAGCGCGACCAAGAGGGCATGGGTGGCCGCCAGCAGGAGAGAACTCTCCATGGGGGAGAAAGATCGCCCCCAGGCAACGAAAGGAAGTTCCCGGGAGATTCCCCATTGAAAAAACAGTTCGACCGTCAATAGTGACAGACACAAGGCCAGAAACCCCAATGTGCATGAAAGATCACGTGCGGTTCCCATGTTTCTTACAACCACTGCGGTGTCTGAAACGTGACTTGACGCATGTCACTTTGTTGGCTGTCTGATTTTCCAGGCATCGACGGCGGCCACAGAAGCATCAATCGTCGGTCATCCGGCCTCGAAACCAACTCCGATACCGAAACCTGAGACTATGGCCTAGCCCTATCCCGGTCCGCTTCCATGCCAAACTCGCCCCCTTCGCCACCCGACGCCCGAACTGCCAACCCCAACCTTTAAAGCCGTCGCTGGTGACGGAAGGAAAAAATCTCCTCCCCGGAGGGACCTGCAAAAGCGAAAAAAAACGCCGGATTCTCGGCCCCGGTCGCATTTTTCAGAACAACTCCCCCCTTCCCCTGGATGAATGGGTAAAGAAAAACGATCAGAGGAAAGGACCCGTGACGTTGTCACTGCGAAACACTCTATCCATGTATTGGCTGACAATCCAGGGAAAAGTATTTCCTTGGTCGAAAGGGGAAACAAGCCCCCCCACCCAGAATCGGCAGAGCTTCGATCCTTGGAAAATGTCGATCAAGGTAATACACTGTCGGCAGTCACCAAGCTTGCCTTGGGAAAACCAAAAATTCTTCATAGGGAGCGATCAATGTTTAAAAAATTAATATTGTTTTTTGCCGCCACTTTTTTTGCGAGTATGGCTTTCGCCGGCGACATCAAATGCGGCGCCGATGCAGCCAACCCCGATGCCGAATGTGGCCCCGATATGGTTTGCATCCTCGTGGCCAATCCACCTGTCTGTAAACCGCCTCTGCCCACCGGTCAACCCTGCAAACGCGATAAGGTGTGCGCCTCAAAAACATGTGAAAGGCCTGCTGGCGCCAAGCCGGACGACAAAGGGGTCTGCAAATAATCGGCAGCCTTCGGCCCCGACCGAAGTGGTCCCGCATCGGACCGCTTCGGTTGTACACTCGACAGGTCGAACCCGGGCGTGGCAGCGAATGCGCCCAACCGTCTCGTGAACCTGTCCGATGAAAAATAATCACCAGGTGACATCGCCGGTCGTAGCTGCAAAATCAAGCCGGTCATCGATCGACTTCAAGGAGGGTGGCAACGCGGTTGCACACCGCCTCTTGTTGACCCGCCAGGCGCGTGGACCCCAAGTCGAGATCAACCCCTGTTCAGGCCTCCGGTCGGCATTTCCGCCCCACCCATTTCCAAACCATGGCGCGATAGGGAACCATTTCCATTTTGGTTTCGAACCGTCGGCGTACGAAAAAATTAAAGGTCTGTCGAAGGATGGCGAAGGGATGATAACGAAATTTCCACAGAAGAAAGGAAAGATACAGACGTTTGCGAAAATGATTCAGCTCGGCATAGTCGGGCCGCCAAGTCGGTGTAAAGTTCAGATCGGAAAGGGAATCAAAACCCTCCGCCTCCTGAAACAACTCCGAACCGGGGGTCGGGGTGATCATGAACAAAGCGATTTCATCCACCCCTGCCCGAGTCAAGGTATGCACCAAATCTCTGGTTTGTCGTCGGTGGTCCGAGGTTTCGCCCGGAAACCCTAAAACAAAACAGGCCTGGGAGCGGATGCCATGAGCCTTCATATGACCGATGATCTTCATGGCATGATTGAGCTTGAACGGCTTGTGCATCGCCTTGAGCATCTCTTCGGCGCCGCTCTCGGGTGAAATCGAGACATAACGACATCCCGCCGCCGCCATGAGACCAACGGTTGTCTCATCCTTGATGGATTCTACTTTGGTACCGGCAGCGATCTTCCATGAAATATTCAACTTTTTCTCAATAATCTCGACACAAATATCGCGTATCCGTTGATCCGACATGGTGGGATTGAGATCCTCGATGTGAAATTCATCGACGCCGAAGCGATGCTGCAGAAAGACCATCTCTTCCACCACCCTCTGGGCGGAACGGGGACGCCATCTTCTTCCGGTGGTGGCGGGGGCCACACAAAAACGGCAGGGATAGGGACACCCTCTCGAGGTCTGCATGGGCAGATAGCGCTGGCGGCTTTGGGGCCCATGGGCAAAACGCAACGACCAATAATTGGCGAGTGGAAACAGCTCCCAGGCGGGGAATGGCAAGGAATCGAGGTCGGGAGGGGAATTTCGTCCGCTACCGCGATGACTGGGGGTAAGGACGCCGGCCATGGGGGGAAGGTCTGGCAGGCCATGACCCGCCTGCAGCCATTGGGCCACGGCGATACCACCCACCTCCGGATCGCCGGTGACCGCCAAATCGGCGCCATGATGAAACAATTCCTCCGCTACCGGGCCAAGGGCATAAGCGGTGACGGCCTGGGCGTTTTCCAGAATACCCAACGGCCATGGCTGACGAACTCCCTTGATCGCCTCAATGCATTGCACAACCGACACATGATTGATCACCTGGTTGGCAAAGATGAAGATCAGCTGGGTGTCGGCGGGGATTTGGCGCAGCATCTGCTGCGGATCCAGACCCAACAAAAGAAATTTGCCCTGACACCGTCCATGACGGGGCGCCAGACCGAAAGTATCGACGACACTCACATCCAGCCCAGTGGCCATCAGGGATGCGGCAAAACTGGCGAGAGTCACGGGCATATAGACGATGCCCGTGGTCAATGGATCGTTTTGCTGCACCACCAGATTGGGATTGATCAGGGTTATGCGCATGGGAGTTATTTTTGTGCGATGACCAGATAGCTGTCGGACAGATGGAAGTGATTGAACAGGGCGGCCAGACGGCACAAGGGCCAAGCGGTCACCGGATTGATAAAGAAACCCAGCCAGGAGGGAAAACCGGAGACTTGATCGATACCGCTCCGGATACTGCGGGCCATGAGACTTTGATCCTGCAGGCGATCCTGATGTCGTTGGGCGTGCCACTGGCGGGGCCGGTGCAACCAGTTGACGAACGGGTAGCCATAACTCACGAGTTGCTGGGTGTGGAATCGGGCATTGGCGAGCAGGAGCGATAAGGCCTCTCGTTCATAACGCCGTACATGGCCCGCCAGCTCATCATGCACCGACCAATGCCGCATTCCCGCCGGCACCGACAAGATCAATTGCCCCTGCGGTTTCAGGAGGGCATAAAGCCGATGGATGAAAGCCTGATCATCGGGGACATGTTCCAACACTTCGCAGCAGATGATACCATC
This sequence comes from Magnetococcales bacterium, assembly GCA_015232645.1. Classification (GTDB taxonomy): domain Bacteria; phylum Pseudomonadota; class Magnetococcia; order Magnetococcales; family UBA8363; genus UBA8363. The sequence continues at coordinate 22,675 of JADFZF010000005.1, forward strand.
GAAGCCATGGAGATCTTGAAACTGTTCCAGAGTATCCGAGCGCAGTTCCAGGCGATTTCTGATCTCCTGAGGCAGTTCTTGCCACAGTTTTTCGGCGGCCGGAGCGGGTTCGAGAACGGTTCCTGATTGAAAAAAAGCCGCCAGTTCCCGGGCCAGAAGCAGAGAACCGCCACCGACTTCCAAAAATCGCTCACCTCGACGGAGATGACGCAGAATTTCATGGCGCCGGAACAAATAACGAGGGGGATAATAAACCACGTCGGCAGCCGTAACTGGAATGGGACAATGAATATTGGCGAGGTATCATCGAAGAAGGTCGCGCATCCCCGCCGAAAAGCGCCGTTCCATTGCTGAAGTCACAGCATCAAATCCGGTTCTTTGCCATCCTGGGGAAGGACCGGTACCGTCTCTTGTTTGATTTTAGCCATCCCCTCGGCGATTCCTTTCAAGGGGACGGGAATTATAAAAGGAATTTTTTTTTCGCTCCAAAGGACAAAGCCGATTTTCAGCGAGGTTCCGGTGGTCAGCTCGGTGAAGAATTCGGGCTTGACCTGCAAGGCGGCAATGCAGGCCTGGGGCTGACATCGCTGCAAAGCTGTTTTGAACTGTTTGCCCTGATCGACCTTGACCAGAACCCCCGTGTCGAGAAAAATGTTCATGGGGGTGTGGATGATGAGGACCAACTCGTTATTTTTTCCGAGATAGCCGAGAATGACCTTGACGATGTTCTTGCCGGTCTCTTTGATGGTGAGCACCTGGACCAAACCACAGCGAGTCTTATCCACCCCGACAGCGGTACACGAAAAGCTCCAAGGTCCGAATTTTTCGCCGACATTCAAGCGGGCGTAGGCGGGATGAGGGGCGAAAACCATGGCCCCCACAACCACCATGAGAGTGGGCAGGAACGGGGTGGCAAAGAAACGGGGCAGAAGGTTGGGCAGGTCGACTTTCATGGGGAGATCATAGCATGCGAAAGACCGACAAGCCATACCAGAATGAAACAAAATGCGCCTCGGGTGGGAGTCAAGGCGGTGAAAGGATGGCGATGAAGGCCCCCAAAAATGTCAAGATTGTGAAAGTCCCTGGGGGGGAGTGATGTCCCATCCGGTCCCTGGCAGTGGCGCCAAAAACCGGGCGGACATGGCAATGGATGATAACAGCAGTGCAAGACCTGGCTGGTCGATTACAGAGCGCGGGTCAGGCGGTGGGAACGGTTGACTTGAGAAGGTTCGACAGGGATACCGGAAAATGCTCACGGATCACGAATGAGAAACTGATTACGATGTTGGCCACTTTTTTCCAGTTCCCGCAGCCATTTGGGTGTCGGCCCTTTACCACTCCAGGTTTGCTCGGGATCACCGGGATTGCGGTATTTGGGTGGAAGCTTGATCCCTTTATCACTTCTGGTCATCCGGCTGCTTTGACTTTCCATGAACTCTTCAATCGACTCAAAACCGGCTACTCTGGCAAGTTCATTCATTTGCGTACGGATTTGTTTGGATTTTTCCCGCCGTTTTTTTTTGATGATGGCGTCAAGCTCTGTGCTCAGAGCAACCAGCTCTTCGAGAGGCATTTGTTCCAGATCGGAACTGTGAATGGTGTTCATGGATCGAATTCCTCGGTTGAAAATGGAAAACCAGTGAATATTGAAAACACAGGCAGTGGCAAAAAACCCTGGGCATGATATACGCGGAGGATACCGACGTCAATGCCAAGTCATAATATCTTCATCAAGAGATCGTTATCAAGAGACAATGGACCATTCCGCGACAAATTTTGAATAGTGAAAATTTTGTAAGGTGGATACATTGTCAGCTATGTTCGTGACAGAAGTAGAAAGAACGGGAACAGTGGTGAATCCTACCAACGTGAAAAAAACACCCCATCGGGAGACGTGCATGTCAACAGAATCTCGAATCACCCCACCGGACATCATCTATACCAAGGTCGATGAGGCTCCGGAGCTTGCGAGTGCGTCATTGCTTCCTATCGTACGTGCCTTTCTCCATCAAGGAGGTATAACAGTCGGGACAAGGGACATATCCTTGGCCAATCGGATCCTGGCGGCCTTTCCCGAAAAAATGCCCCCCCATTCCGTGGCGGTCGATGATCTGCAAGAATTGGCGGAATTGGTGACCACTCCCACAGCCAACGTGATCAAATTACCCAATATCAGCGCCTCGGTGCCGCAACTCAAAGCGGCCATCCGGGAATTGCAGAACCAGGGCTATCCCTTACCGGACTATCCCGAGACATTCAATACTCCCGAGGAAAAAGAAATCCGGGACAAATACGATCGGGTCAAAGGGAGTGCAGTCAATCCGGTGCTGCGTGAGGGAAATTCCGATCGCCGGGTACCCCGATCGGTCAAAGAATATGCACGAAAAAATCCTCACTCCATGGGAAAATGGCATTCCGATTCCAAAACCCATGTCGCAACCATGGAACATGGAGATTTTTTCCATAATGAAAAATCGGTGACCATCACTACTACCGATGCTGGCAAGGCGAATATTGAGTGGGTCTCCGAGGATGGAACGGTCGCCATTCTCAAAAGAGGGGTGGAATTGAAAGTTGGCGCAGTGGTGGATGCCACCTTTATGGATATTCAAGCACTGATCGCTTTTCTTGAGGAACAGATTCGACAGGCATCCGCCCAAGGAGTTTTATTTTCGCTCCACCTCAAGGCGACCATGATGAAGGTATCCGATCCAATATTGTTCGGCCATGCGGTGGTGGTTTATTTCCGGGAAGTTTTTGCCAAGTATGGACAGATATTCGCCCAACTGGGGGTGGATGCCAAAAACGGATTGGGTGATTTGCTGTCCCGCGTGCAGACTTTACCCTCGGAATCAAAAGATCGCATCCTGGCCGATATTCAACAATGCATGGCCAGGCAGCCGCCATTATTCATGGTCAACTCCGACAAAGGCATAACCAATCTGCATGTACCGAGCGATGTCATCATAGACGCCTCCATGCCGGCCCTGATTCGGGCAGGCGGAAAGGGATGGGGCCCCGATGGCAGGACTTACGATGTCAAATGCGTGATTCCCGACAGCAGTTATGCGGGGATTTATCAGGAAACCATCGACTTTTGCAAACAAAATGGCGCCTTCGATCCGACCACCATGGGCAGCGTCGCCAATGTCGGACTCATGGCCCAGCAGGCCGAGGAATATGGGTCGCATGCCACCACCTTTTCCGCCCCCGGAGAAGGTCGCATCCGAGTGGTGGCTGCCGACGGCGTCGTGCTCCTAGAACATACGGTACGCAAGGGGGATGTTTGGCGCCTGTGCCGGACCAACGATGCCGCCATTCAGGATTGGGTACGCCTGGCCGTCAACCGCGCCCGCCTGACCGCTACACCAGCCGTCTTCTGGCTCGATTCGGCGCGGGCCCACGATCAACAACTGCGGCACAAGGTCGAACAATCTTTACAATCACTGGAGACCACCGGTCTGGATATCCGCATCCTCCCTCCCAGGGAAGCGACCCGATTGTCGCTGCAGCGGGCCCGTGAAGGAAAGGATACCATTTCCGTGACCGGAAACGTCCTCAGGGATTACAATACCGACCTGTTTCCCATCCTGGAGGTGGGGACCAGCGCCAAAATGCTCTCCATTGTCCCTCTGATGCAGGGAGGTGGATTGTTCGAAACCGGTGCCGGCGGTTCCGCCCCCAAACATGTGCAACAGTTCATGCAAGAAGGGCATCTGCGTTGGGATTCCCTCGGAGAGTTTGCCGCATTGGCCGCCGCCCTGGAGCATTTGAGCATGACCAGAAATTATCCCCTGGCCGCTCTCATGGCCAAAACTTTGGATCGGGCCACGGAACAAGTCCTGATCAATGACCAATCCCCCAAACCAGATACCGGGAAATTGGACAATCGTGGCAGCCATTATTACCTGGCCCTCTATTGGGCCCAGGCCTTGGCCGAACAAAACGACAATGACACCATCAAACAATGCTTCATCCCCATTCATGCGCAGTTACTGCAAAAACAGGCGGATATTATCGCTGAACTGAATGCCACCCAGGGGCAGGCCATCGATCTGGGGGGATACTACCATTGCCCCCCCGAAAAAATGGCGGCTGCCATGCGTCCCAGCCGGACGTTCAATGCCATCATCGATGGAATGATGACCTGAGCCGCGTCGAATCATGGCCCACATGGATCGGGAAGGGGGTTGCCCCTTCTCCATCCCCTCGGCCATACTTCCTCCGAAGGGGGTAACCGCTATTGCGATGGATACCATGCAAAAAGAAAAATTATACAATAACAATCATGAATTCACCTTGGATGATCGTGTCATTCCCGACGACAGGCAACGGGTGCGTGATCTGGTAATCGCCTGTGGTAATTTTTGCGCCGAGGATGTGGAACTGGCGGTGGAATTGGTGGAATCTTATCTCTCCCAGGGGGAAAAATCGGGCTATTATTTTTTATTTTCCAGATCCCCTTCGGGATCCCTGCGCGGTTATTCGTGCTACGGTCCCATCACCGCCACCGACGGCAGGTTTGATTTCTATTGGATCGCGGTATTGCCTGAATACCAAGGGAGTGGGCTGGCGACCTATTTGCAGGTGGCCACCGAATCAGCCATGGTACGAATGGGAGGAAAACGGTCGTATCTGGAAACCTCCTCCACCGATGGCTACCTGGCGGCACGAAAGTTCTACACCAAAGCTGGCTATATCCACGAATGCAGCGTCAAGGATTTCTATCGCAAAGGGGACGACAAATGCATCTTTGTCAAACCTCTCGTTCAGGAATAATCCTTGCGTTTGCGTAATCATCTTCATCCACGGCGTAAACGGTACGAGCTTGATTATCCGCCCCCTTCACCCGAAGTCTTGGTCAACTCATCCTCAATCACCCTGTCCCCTGGCAGGACCTCATCCCACACCTCCACTTCATGGGTGGCGCCGTGAACGATGTCGGCCAATACTCCCTGCCGCACCAACTCATCAAAACAATTGATCTGGTTGCGGCCGTTCTCTTTGGAATAGTAAAGCGCTCTATCGGCCTTCTCTATGAGATCGGAGGGAAAATCCCGATCATTGACCATGACGAACCCAATACTGACCGTCACTTTTTGTACCTGGGGAAAGTGGTGACTGGCAATGCTTTCCCGGAAACGTTCCAATGCCGCCCAGGCTTTGTCCAAATCGACGTCCAGCAACAGGACCAAAAACTCCTCTCCCCCGAAACGATATAAAATATCAGCGACACGAAACATACGCTCCATCTGCCGTGCGAACAGAATCAGCACCTCATCGCCTATGGCATGGCCAAAAGTATCGTTGACCCTTTTGAAATGATCGATGTCGAACACCGCCAGGCAGGCCCCAGCCCCTCCGAGACGATTCGGCTCACTGATACAGGTAATATTATCCAAAATGGTAGAAATCGTTTCGTCGAATGATCGACGGTTAAGCAACCCGGTCAAGGGGTCCTGATCCTTGGCACGGATGGTTCGTTCCAGATTGACGAACATGCCCCAAAGGAGGTGGGCGGTTGTTTCGTCGGCGATACTCAGCTTGGAGGTATTCAGGAGTAACAGACTTTTGATTTTCGAACCATCGATCAGGGAAAATATGATTTGCTCCCGGGCATCGGACTCGATACAGGTCACCGGAACGGCCGAGTGGCAGCTTTGCCGGATCATCATGCTCAGGGCCGGAATGTCTTCAATGGGGACACCGGTGCATTTCGGGCACAACGGTTCAAACAGAACGAAATCCAACAGCAACTTCCCTGGCTCGGCCTGTTTGACCGCTTTCTGATGCAGGTCGAAATAACGGACCATACTGGCGGAGGTAAACTTGTGCAGAGTTTTGATGAGTTGTGAAATCAAACCGATCCGGTCCGATTGCCCGGTCATTTCCACCAGATAGGGGATGAGATCCTGGGAAATCATGGTAACTGGAACACCATCGGCGCCACATCGGACAACGGTGGAGACTCCCGGTAGTCATGAAAACAACAGATCTTTGGAGTTGCAGCCAGCCTGAAGACAGGATACCGCGAGTTCAACGGCCTCGTTACCCGACTCATGGTGCCACCCATCCCTTTTTTGGAGTCCTTCTGGGGGCTCGTCCATCACCATGAAGGAGATCGGATGGAGCGGTATTGGGGCGCAGGGGAAGCCGAAACAAAACGAACAGCGTGACCGCGATCAACACGGCAAACACCTCCCCCACCGTGACGACCATCGCCTTCCAGGATAACGGCAGCACCTCAAACTCATATCCTGGGGGCAGAAGCCCTTTGTAAAGAACGATGATTTGTCGAAACCCATCTTCCAGAAGGTAACGCAAGCCGGGGATCATGGCAAAAATGGCCAGGGAACTGGCCACAACGGTTCCCAAAGCCATTTGCCAGATCAGTTTGGCATAGATTCCGGACCAGCGAAAACCCCGGCTCAACAGGATTCCATAGTGGTGCTGGCGATGGCCGATGAGGGTCCCGACGTTGGCCAACAGCATGGCTCCCAGAAAGACGCCGAAGGTCAAGGCGTAAGCGGGCACCATGGTGGACAGCAGGTCGCTGAGCAGATTGAACCGATTGAGGGCTTCCTGGTACATGGGATGGATATTGAGCGCCTGTTGTCCATCCTTGGTGCGGATGGACAGGAGGGTTTGAATGCCTCGAGTCAACTTGGTGGGATCGGGGACATAGACATGCACCGCTTCGAAGGAAGTTCCGGCACTGGTGACGTTCCACGGCAACAGCATGACCGTCCCCTGGCTGTTGGAACTCCAGTTGGAACACAAGGCCTGACGCACTGGGCTGCTGCGGGGCAAACGGTGGCAGGGCAACCATAGATTGTTATCCATATCGTGAACCAGGGAGTCGGCGATCACCTGCCCCGATGGCATCTGACCGGTGACCTGCCCGAGTTCAGGGGGAAGATTGGGTTTGCGACAGCGATCCTGACTGATCACCGACAATTCCGCCATACCGCTGGCTTCGATCTCCTTGGCAACGCATAGGGAATAACTCGCCAACTCCTTCACCGGATACGACGCTGCCTTGAGGCGGGCATAATCCTGCGGATTTCCTATTCCCAGGTTATCGGGGTCATAGACCAGTTCGGGCAGGTGGTGGGCGGCCAGCAAGGCGTTGTAGGTAGTCAAGGGAAACAAAAAGGCCACTTTTTCCATGGCGGGAATATGATCGATCCAACGCACCTGAAAGGGAATCAGCTTGTCCGCGTCTCCGACCCTCATACGCAGCCACAGGGAGGAGAGGTTATCCTTGTATTGTTTTTTTTCCAACTTGTCCGGGAGGCGACGTAGTTTTCGTTCTTCCAAGATCGGCTGCACCTCCTCTTTATAGGCGGAATAATCGAACTGGGAGGCAAACAAGGATTCGTTGAGAACCAACGTCAGGGGAAGATCATACCAACCTTTCGGACCGTTGGCATTCCGGACCCCGGACCGATAGGGCTCCTGATCCAGATTCCACAGGGGATCGTCGGGGTAGACGGCCCAGCCGAGAAACGGAACGCTGGGATCCCAGGCGGAATGGCCCGGCAGGGTAATTTGTGGACTGTTGTTGGCGATACGCCGGTACGGATACGCCGTGATGCCAAACGCTTCCCCAGGGACCCGCTCCTTCATTTCATCCAGGCGTTCCAACAGTCCCGAATGGATGCCATTCTGATTTTGCCAATAAGGGGTGGCCCAGATGGGAACGCCGTAAGGACGGAGAGTTCCCAGCAAAGCGTCGGTGAATCGTTCCAACAATCCGGCCCGGCTCCCCACCAGCAACAAGGCCATGGCGATCACGAGTGACAACAGCAGCGTCAGCCAAGCGAAGTCTCTGCCACCGTCCACGCAACCAAAACGACCGCAGCTGAAGGAGCGCCAGTAGGCCTTCCATCCCAAAGGTACCCACACGGGTAGCCATCTCATGGGCCATCTCCGTCAAGCATGGTAACCAAGAAAAAATCCGATATTAACCCCTGGTACGGAATAAAATCCAGGATCGCCCTGTGGAAATGGGCAATCATTGAAAAAAAAATTACGTGGGGCTAGATCATCCCCTTGATCCTTTCTCAGGTCAACCCAGCATTGGCAATCATCTCCCGCCGTTGCTCTCTCTCCCCTTGTTCATTTCTCCCGATGCCGATGTTTCCACCGGACGTGGAACCGGGGCGGTTCCGTCCTTGATCTGCAAAACATTTCAACGATGGGTTGGCAAGCGATGATACGACCCAAAAACGTGGCACAAATCAAAACTATGGGAAAACCGAGGGATTCGGTTGGCCACTGGTCGGGATGGAACTCTACTCTCACCCTTTGGATGGCCCTGGATGACCGAGCCAAGTGGCAGCGGCCTCCTCTCAAATCAAACCCGGGAGAACAGCTCCCCCGGGTCTCAATGCCGACTACATGTCACCAGGGGCTGTTCCAGGGATTGGCCCCTCTGCCCGCTATTTCCAACCAGCTTCCTTGTCACACTCGGCCTGTTCCTTGGGATGAGACTTTTCCCAGGCGCTGATCGACTGGGTCTCGTTGTCGGACATCTTATTATTCATGCAGGTGCAATATTTGGTGATGGTTTCAATGGCGACATTCTCCTTGGCGTTATCTTTGACGCACTTCGCCACCCAGGCCGCATCGTCCGCACCGGCAAATGCGACACTACTAGCCAAAAGGGCTCCGGAAAACATCACCAGCATAGTTTTTATTTTCATGGTGTTGACTCCTCGTTGATAAAGATTATTGTGATCTGACCGCATCATAGAAGAAGCTTCGCCATCATTTCAAAGGAAATTCATTGAATATTGAATCATAATTTTCCTTGACATTATTGTTACCTCTTTTTTCTTGAACCTATTTACAGTCGATCATAATTCAAAGAAATACCTCCATAGGGCCTGAAGCCACACCATTCCCTTGGAATCAAAAAAACGAATATTTGTTAATATTGATACCGTCTTTACACCACCTACCCTGGCCGTTGGCATAACTCAACGGACCGGTTGTCTCGTGATGCAGATGTGCCAATCGCCTGGGGATATCAGACAAATTATGTTATTAAAAATATTTTTATAGATAATGACGACATCGAATAACTCCAAAATGTATAATCGCACCTATCAACATACGGTTAATTGCTGATAATAAAATATTTCCCCTTATTTGCACACGGGTCCGTGACACATTTGATATCATTTCGCTTCCATCCCCAATAATATTAATAAATAATGTAGCCAACCGGGTTGATATTTTGGGCAAGATCGCCAGCAGAAACGTTTGCCCCATTGTTTGATATTTCAACGAGTATACCGTACCGCTATAACCTGTATTTGATTACCCCGTATGCACCAATCATCTTCCCCATCTGGGCCATATTGGGAACATTCACCATATGTCCATGGCGACTTCTGAACGTAGCCGTTCCGGCCCCTCCACTTCAAGGCATATTGGCATGGATTAATAAAAAAGAGAATGAGGGATGGCCCCCAAGGTTTCGGCTTTGACTCTGTTTTTACTATTTTCACGCCCTTTGACCCGATGCCAGATCCCCGCATGCATTTTGCGGAAATCTAACGCAGGCGCGCACCTTGATTCTTTCGTTGGGATCTTTGCGATAAATGGTGCGATGATGATGATGGTCAATTCTTAAATGCTGATGCCTGACGCTTGGTTGCCGGCAAACGCCGTCCAGATATGAGTTGACCCGGAATCCATTCTGGTTCTGCGAAAACCAGATTGATTCCGGGATCTTGCCACTGGCTCAGCTTAGTTCTACCTTGTCACATTCATTAATTGGAATGGATAGCTAATTATTTATTATATGGTTTGCTCAAATTGATGAATTTAACAAAGTAGAATTGGAATCCTTCGAGAAGGAAACAAGTCTCTTCGGTAAGAAGGGGCATTTCCCCGCTATTAAAAACGCCCCAGAAAAAAACGCGGATCTGAATGGTTACGATGAGCCATTCAATCCCATCATGAAGCCTGTTGCCCATGGGCCTTAAGGAAGGTCCCCCCCCCTTCCCCGTACGCCCAATTCGGCCCTCCCAGCCCGTTTGTCCCTCCAACCCTCCTAGGTCTTCAACCCATGCTTTTCCATACTTTTAAGTTCCTTGGCACGGAATTGCATAAACCTGGGCATGAATTTTTCCCAATCGATGCTATGGGCATCCAACTCCGGACCATCGATACAGGCGTGCTTTCGTACCATCTTGCCTTTGACGGTCACCGGCACCATGCAGGCTCCACACATGCCCGTTGCATCCACCATGATGGAATTCAAACTGGCAACGGTCTTGACACCAAATGGACGAGTCAAATCGCTCACGGCACGCATCATCAACGGTGGCCCAATGGTAACCACTTCACCAATCTTACGTCCCTGCCCATCCCGCTCTTTTTCCAGCAGCTTCAACAGCGGACCGGTCACGAACCCCTTGAACCCCATACTGCCATCGTTGGTGGTATAAATGACGTCCAGAGTTTGGGGAAATTGCGCCTGCAGCCGCCCCACCCGCTCATCGCTCCGCGACCAAAAAATATGACCCTTGCTGCGAAAACCGGAAATCAACGTCACATGATTGCCCTTGCGCAGATGTTCACGCATGATGGGATAGACCGGCGGCAAACCAACCCCGCCGGCAGTGAATACCACCGTCTCACCATTTTCATAACGGTGCAGCTCACTCGGAAGACCCAGGGGACCGGCAATACCATAAAAAGCCTCTCCCTCGGCCATTTGGTTGATCACCATGGAACTGGTACCCAACCCTTGCACCACCAGGGTGATGGTGCCACGACGGGCGTCCCAGTCGGCCAGAGTCAGCGGGATCAACTCCCCCTTCTGCCACGCCAACACCCGGACGAATTGTCCCGCCTTGGCGGATCGGGCAATCAAGGGGGATTCGACCACGAATTCGACAATCCCATCGGCCAACAATCGTTTTTCCCGGATGACCGCCTTGGCCTGTCCCTGACGGGTGTAATGAATCGCCTTGGAGATCATCTTGCGGATGGCCAACGGTTCCTCGGGAATGTCCCGATTGATCTCACGGGCGGCGCTCAATCCATCTCCCGCTGCCTTGATGGCGGTCGAACCACCACGGGCGGCGTCGCCACCGCTGAACACGTTTTCGATGGATGTCTTTTGGGAATTGGGCTGGACCTCGATGGAGCCCCATTTGGTGGTCTTCAATCCCGGTTCCGCATCCTTGACGATGGGATTGGAGGTATTACCCAACGCCATGATGGCCAGATCGATCTGGATGGTTTCGGTATGCCCGGTATGGACCGGACTGCGCCGCCCCGATGCATCGGGTTCACCCAGAGTCATGATGTCCAGTACCGCCTCTCTGACGAAATGGTGGTTGTCACCGCGAAATTCGATGGGGGTGCGCAACACCTTCAGGGCGATCCCTTCCTCCAGGGCGTGATGCAACTCTTCCACCCGCACCGGCATCTCCTCACGGGTCCGCCGATAAACGATGGTCACATCCCCTCGCAGTCGCTTGGCGGTACGCGCTGCGTCCATGGCGGTGTTGCCACCACCGATGACGATCACCTTCTTGCCCTCGACATCGGGTAACGGTGTCTCATAATCCTCCCGGTGGGCCTGCATCAGGTTGACGCGGGTCAAAAATTCATTCGCCGACATCACCCCGTTCAAATGTTCCCCCGGAACGTTCAAGAATTTGGGCAGCCCCGCTCCGGTGCCGACAAAAATCTTCCAGAATCCCGCCTCCTTCAACTGCTCCAGAGTCGCCGTCTTGCCCACCAGGAAGTTGGTGACGAATTCCCCACCCAACTGCTTGATCTTCTTGATGACATCATCAATCAATTCATTGGGAAGACGGAATTCGGGGATGCCATAGCGCAACACCCCTCCCAACTCGTGGAAGGCTTCGAACACCGTGACCGGAAACCCTTCCTTGAGCAACAGATAGGCATTGATCATTCCCGCAGGGCCCGACCCCACCACCGCAACAGGGGGCTTCTTTCCTGTTTGCCAGGGGGAGACATAATCGCTCGCTATTTGAAACAGTGCCTCGGGATCCCGAACCTTGCGACTTTGCGGCAGATACCATTCTACCTGCCCGATTTCCATGGGCCTTTCCGCCAGGGTGCACACGCCTTGACACTGATGTTCCTGGGGACAGACCCGGCCGGTGACGTTGGGCAACGGATTGGAATCGCGAATGATGGCATAAGCCTCTTCAAACCGCCCCTCTCCCAGACAACGAAGCATCTCCGGAATGTGAATCTTGACCGGACATCCCCCCTGCGGTTCCGACTTGCCACAGGGAATACCGATTTCGCACGGACGGTCATCGCACTGTTTGTCGCGCAACACCTCCAGCCAGACGAACAGTTCCACCTCTCGGAACGAATATCCCAACCCCATGTAGCCCAGATACCCCTGGTTGACCAGATCGAAATCCTTGTTACGCTCATCGGCGGGGCGAATGTAGGGAGGAATATTGTTCTGACTGGGCCAGTTTTTCGACAACCCCTTGAACATCGGATATCGTTCCGACAGATGATTGTCGATGGCCTGGATGAACCGCCGTTTGAATTTCAGCGGCACGTCCCAGACGAAACGCATCAGCACCGTGCTCATGGCATCGCCCTGGAGCAAAAGATTCCAGAATTTGTTGACAAACTCCTGACTCATCTCCTCCTTTCTGAACTCACTGGCGATGGCATCGATCCCCTCCTCAATGAAGATGCTGCGAAACATGGCGGGGTGGTTGAACAGGCGTTCCTTGAGCAAGTCCAGTTGTTTTTGAAAAATTTCCACCGCATGCCGACTCTCCAGAGCCTTCATCTGCTCTTCCACCGTCTGCTGGTGGTGGCTGGTGGCCTCGATCACCTGGCTCGCCCGATAGTAGCGCTCCAGATCGGAAGGATCATAGTTGTATTCCGTCGTGGTATGGAAATTATCCATAATGTGCCTCCTTAAGGGGCATGGGATGAATCACTCAAGCGGGACGATTGAATTGAATGATTGCCGCATCACAATCATTGGCGACCCGTTCTGCTTTCTTGATCAGGTCGGGGGTCAGTTCGATGCTGCCCAACACCCCTTGTTTCACCCGACTCACCTCCTTGGATTTGCCTTCATGCATGATGGTGACGTTTTCGAACAGAGCACCGACATCCAAGTAGCATTTTTTACAATTGGTACATTTATGGGCATCTTCAGGGGCGATGACCACCAAAGGTTTGGCGGAAGTACCCTTGCTGCCCGCCGCGGTGGCCGCATCGCCCGCCGTGGACACGCCCGCCCCAGCCAGAACCGAACCGACGATGCCTGCCGCCGCCGCCCGGGCCCCCGAGGCCAGTTCCGACATGCCCCGGGCGATGGAGTCCATCGACTCCTCCCGTTCCTTGACGGCCTGCTCGTAACGTTGTTTCCAGAGTTCCATCTCCTTGCGATGGCTCTCTGCCATCTGCCCCAACTGCATTCCGGAAAGAGTCTGCAACGAACGCCAATTGCGCAGGCAGTCGTCGGTCAGGTTGACAATCGCCGGCGAAACCGCCAGTCGGGTCAGATGGTTCTTTTTATCGGTGCCCCAGATGAACGGGGTCAACCCCTCCCGGGCCTCGCGCGACAGGGCGATATACTGGGATATTTCCTTCAGTTCATCCTCATCGCGTACCGGACGGAAATGTTTCTTGAAACGCCCTTCGCGAACGGCGAAATCGGCGGGTGTGAAAGGAATCTGCTTGATTTGCGGATGGCCCTCATCGTCATCGTAGGTGAAAGTAGTCTGGCTCCAATCCTGAGAGGGATCGGGGTTGCCCTCGATGGAAAAGCGTTCCGCCAGAGTCTCGCCCGCCAATGGATTATGGACGAATACCGGATTGAGCCGGCTTTGCACCGCTTCCCGCGCCCGCCGGGTCGAGGCATTGTCACCAATGCCGTGTTCCGGCTGACAGGGGGTGTACACCGTCAATAACGCCGGCGATTCCTGATAGTTGAGCAGCTCCAGGACGCTCTTGAGAAAATGATTCTGGATCCCCACCGAAGTCTGCACCACGAACACCTGCGGATGGAACGCCGCCAGAAGGCTGAACTCCTTGCGGCTTTCCGCCTTGCCCGGATGCTGCTGACCAAAACGGGACAAGTCCGAATCCTGTCCGATATAACTGGAGGTGGAGGCCTGTCCACCGGTATTGGAATAGGTCCCGGTGTCCACCACCAGGCATTTGACCGGGGTGCGGGTGGATAACAACCGCGACAAGGCGCCAAAGCCGATGTCAAACTGGGAACCATCGCCTCCCAGGGTGAAGACCGAGGGCAGCAATGCCCGTTCCTCGTGGCTGAAATTCTCCCAGCCGAAATATTTGAAATACCGATCGTGAACGCTGGCATCGTAGCCATCGTTCAACTCCAGTTCCGCCACCCGGACCGCCTTGAACTCCCGGGCCACGCTTTGCGCCACCCCTTCAAAAATACCCTTGGCCAACGGGGCGGTATCGTGGAACAAACTGTTGACCCACGGATCGGTGTAGGGATTGAACGGAAACGTCGAACCATACACGCTGGTGCATCCGGTAGCATTGGCGAAAACGGCATTGGCGGGACCGTTGCCGGTGGGGCCGCTCTCCAGGTGGAACAGACTTCGCTCCATGATGCGCAGGGATTCTTGCAACCGCTGCCGCCGCACCTGATCGCCATTAAGTTGCCCCAGCTTGTCTTTCACCGCCTGGATCAATTGTTCCAGCTGCAGGATGCGCCGCCGATAGCGTTCGCTGTGGAGAGCCCGGTTCATGCCGGTGACCAGGCGTACCGCCGTCACCTCACCGCAACCCCGGCAGGCGCCATGGCCGCCGGTCAGGGCGTAATAGTTCTTATGGTCCAACATCATCCGTTTGGTGTCGCCGGAGGGGGTAAGGGCGGTATTGAAAAAGCGGTTGGGGGTATTGGGTAGACGGGACAAAAACGTCAATCCCTCTTCCAGGGTATGGGCTATTTCCGGGGTCTGAACCTTTTCCACCAACGCATGCGGACCGCAGACATCGACGCATTCCAGACATCCGGTACACTTCCAAGGATCGACCACCACCGAATACAGGCCTCCGCTTCCCGGGACCGCTTTTTCCATGGCATCGAAAAAAGGCCGGGTTTTGGCCACATGGAACTTGGCCAGCACAGCGACCAGCTTGGAAAAATTTTCCCGGGTGGTGGTGCTGGAACCAAAATCCATACCGATATCCATCTGGAAGCCGGCATCCGCCACGATGTCACTGAATGATTTGGGGTCCTTGGGGGGCAATTTGCGATACATCTCCCGCACCACGTTGGACAGCGGGATCACCAGATCGCTCAACGCATGGCGTTGCGGTTCCGGAATATCCAATTGGGCAATCCCGGTGGTGATCAAATCGTGGATTTCATGGACTGTGTTGGGAATGGCCGCGTCGGGACAGGCGATGGCGCACTCCATGCACCCGGTGCACAGGTGGGGGACGAATATCGGGACGTCGAGGCGAAACAATCCCTTGTCCTTCCAGGCCGCGGTGGCGATGGGAATATGCAGCCCCTGTCCGGGGTAGATGGGGCTTTCACTGATGGTCCCCGCCTTGAAAGGGTCGACGGCGGTGCGGCCGAAATAGTCCTGATCGAACATGCCGGCACAATTGGAGGCGGGTCGACGCTGCACCATGGAAGCGGAAACCGCAACTCCTGCCCCTCGGGTGACATTGGCCACCCCCGCCTCAGCTTCGGCGAAAGCGGGTTCGTTGTAATCCACCCGGCGGGTTGCCAGGATGCCGCGTTTGATCACGGCCATGTTGCTGGCCACCACCTTGTCGCCTTTGGCGCCGAATTTTTTTTGAATCTGGTTTTGAATCTTGGTCAACAAAGTTTCTTCGCTGGAGGCCCCCATCACCTGCGCAACGTTGCCGCACATGGCGCCGATAAAGGCAATCCCCATCATCCTGACCTGAAGGTCCTGGGTCGGGGCATTTTCTTTGGCGATGCTGAAGGCATCCACCACATAAAACTGGACCCCCTTTTCCCGGATCTGGCGTCGGGCTGCTGCCGGCAATCCCTTCCACACTTCCAACGGCGTCTCATTCGATTGCATGATGAAGGTCCCCCCATGCGCCAAGCCGCGCAGGGGGTTGGTGTGTTCGAAAACCTTATGATCGGGAGAGAGGACGATCTCCACTTCCTCCAGCTCCGCATTGGTGATCTTGATGGGTTCGGGACTGAGGGTCAGGTAGAAATTGGTGGGGGCGCCGCTCTTTTCCGAACCGTATTTGGGGGCCGACTTGGAGTGCAATTCCATGACTCCCGCCAGGATATCGGTCAGCAGCTTGCCGGTGGCGATGGTACCGTACCCTCCCACCGAGTGAAACCGTACCCGCAAGGCCCCCTGGGGCAGAAGATGGGGATTGGGATCGGTGGGAAAGGACATCCGGACTGTTTCGGGATAGGCCAGCCGCAATTGTTGTTGCAGATCCATGAGTTCCTGGTCCTGGGTTTCCTCGAAAAACCGGGAGCCCAGATAGAACAACGGCACATTCTGTCCTTCTTCCATGTTACGGAACGCCGCCGCCAGATGTCTCGGCTGCAGGTCATGGCCGCCGAGACCGAAAATACCGGTGCACAGCGTCGGAGCCTCGGCCAGAGGTGGAATGTCGTCATGGCGTTGCTGCCGGTGGTTTTGCACCGCCTTGAACAAGGCATTGCCCACCAGTTCGCTCAACAGGGTGGAATCGGAACGCTCCAAAACCGTCACCGCTTTTTTGCCGCTCAAAGCCTTGACCACGTCGCCCTCGGGAAACGGCATGAACTGCTTGATGGACACCGATCCCACCCTTTTTCCCTGCTGCCGCAGGTGATCCACCATCGCTTCGCAATCGTCGGTGACCGAACCCATGGAAACGATGACATAATCGGCGTCTTCGTTCCGGTAGGCCCGTACCGGATGATAGACCCGACCAGTCAGGCGGGAATAATCGTCCATGGCTCTGCGGATGAACCCGGGGACCGCCCCGGCAAAATGGGTCCGATGGTCGGCCGATCCCCCCTGAAAGTCGGGTTGGTTTTGCACCGGGCCGGTGCTTCCCGGATTATTGGGGTCGATCAGGGCGGGTACGCGTTGCCGCGTCCCTTTGGCATGGGCATGACGCCACTGCCGGCTCCATTTGGCCTGCAGGGAGGGGGGGATCCACTCCAGGGTGGCGCCGATGGTGGTTCCCTCGCCATCCTGTTCTATATCCCGGGCCTGGGCATCGAGATGCGCCATCAGGGGGGCGACAGCCGCTTCATCAAAATCGGCTCGATGTCTTTGGATGAACTGCTTGAGTTGAAACACCCTCCCCTTGGCACCAAAGAGCATCTCCTGCGCCATGGTGGGGCAAGGGATCCGTTCCTCGGGATCGCCCAAAAAGGTGGCCAGCAATTCCGGTTCCGGCAACCGCGCCTCGCTCTGCATGTGGGAGGTCGCAAACCCATCCATGGCGTTGGCCACTGGAATCAGCGATTGCGCGCTCACCTTGTAACTGATGGCTGCCAGATCGGCCGCCTCCTGAGGGTTACTGCCGAAGAGGATGGTATACCCCGAATTGACCATGGCATAGACATCGTCGTGTCCGGCCATGACGTTCAGGGAGTGTTTGGAGACGACACGGGCGGCGATGTGGAGGACGAAACCACCTACCTTTTTCCCGGCAGTGACATAATGGGATTCCAACCCGTAAAGAATTCCCTGACTTGAAGAGGCATTGGAGACATAGAGCCCTCCGGTCATGGCCGCCCCGAGGGCGCCGCTCTGGGCCGAATGTTCCCCCTCCGGTTCGAAGAAGAACGGATGTTTTCCCCAGACATTCATGCCACCGTTGGCACGGAATGATTCGTATATTTCAGAGATTTCCGTGGAAGGGGTGATGGGATAACCGATGACTCCACCACACACATGCCCCATGACATGAGCCACGGCGCCATTCCCATGGATGACCGCCTTCAAACCTGGGAATTTGGGCTGCTCTGAATGATTTCCATTTGCCATTGTCTTTCCCCATCTTGTAAATTTCGAAGATTCTTTCTCAACGTTTCGACCATATCATCCGAACACGACGGTTCCCCCGCACCAACGCGAAATGATCTGGGCAACTGGAGCGGCTTTCCGAAGACCCGAGGAGAGTTCCAATCCTTAGCATTGATCAAGAATCTCCTCACCGCAGGATACCGGTTCTAAAGCACCCTCGTCCCGGAAGCAAGCACAATTTGCATTTTTTTTATCTGCACAACCCGGGAAAGACCGTTGAAAACTGTCTCTGAAAGTCCGACAATCTTCCGGCAGGCAAGTTCCGAAAATATGCGATCTTAATTGTCGATCGTGCAGGACCCCTATCGCCGCGTTCGTTGCCGAAAGGGACCTTGAAGACCTGCATGATTTCAGAATAACCTGGGAAACTTCGGACGGCGATCGAAACATCATGCTCAAGGTGGGTTGGCAGAGCGGTTGAATGCACTAGTCTTGAAAACTAGCAAGGGGGTAACTCCTTCCAGGGTTCGAATCCCTGACCCACCGCCATCTAGTTTTTTATTCTATTTTTATTAACCCGGCGATAAAATAGGCGCGATCTGGTATACTGCAGGGCATGGAAAAAATCGATGCCCGCCGACTCGGAAGAGAGGCCCAGCAACAGTTAAGGAATCAA